>DMFR01000035.1:9318-10701 GCA_003450125.1 Prolixibacteraceae bacterium
ATCGGGAACATCGATAATTCGGGTGCCAAAAAGCTTAAAGCTTTCAGAGGTTAAAATAATAATACTTTCCATCGTTTATTTTATTAATAGTTCTAATATCCTGTTTGAAATTGTTACTCTTCAGGTCATCTTCCAGTAATGATCTGCCAATGCAGTATTTGCTTATACCACCTCCAGTGATCCCGTATTGCCTAAGTGTCTTGATCAACGTGGAAGATGCACAGGAAAAGGTTTTTCTTTTGAGCTCCACAATTACCAGTTTGTCGTATAGGGAATGATCCTTTCCGTTATATAGAAAATGAACATTCTGATCGATTGTGGCTCTTTCCTGCATATCCTTGCTTACCAGTGTAATACGTGAGAAATCGGTGTATATCTTTGGCTCCAAAGGAATGTTTTGAAAAGGGGTATATTGCCCCAGATAATTCATTGATCTTTCCGACAGCGTGGTTTCTATACCGTCTGTTTTGACCCTGTTCTTGATGGTGCGGTCACCTGTAGTCTTTTCCTTGATTTCCAAAAAGCTCAGGTCACAGGATACATATTTCCTGCAACGAACTTTATAACGATAGAATTTTCCATTGTGATGACCTTGAAACATGGAGTTTTCTTTCGTATCGTAATAAAGCGTCGAGTAAGGGAATATTCTTAGCTGATCAATTTCAAGGATCTTGTATTTAGGTTGGATGGTTTTTAAAACGAGAGGTAATAGATCTATATGCATTAAAAACTTTGTTTCAATACGATCCATAAACATTACATCATCCATTTCACTAAGTGAAATAGGCTCAAACTCTAAGCACATCTTTTCAACTTCTTTTTTCATTTTCCTCTCTTCAACGTATCATCCCCACAAACGATTCGGATTTCTTAATCCCTGTATTAAAAAAGTTTCCAAAAGAAGTCAATTTGAAAGAATTCTAGTGTTAATTCATGAAAAAATTTTAAGGGTATTTTTAAGACCTACTATATTGTTTCGGCTTCACCCCGATGTGTTCCTGAAAGACCCTTGAAAAATGGCTTAGGTTGGTAAAGCCCATTTGATAACCCACCTCTGAAACAGACAACTTTTCCTCTTTCAACAAACGGGCAGCTTCTTTGATCCTAAATTCCTGGTAGTAACTAAAATTCCACTGGGTGCAGCAGCCATTTATTTTTACAGTCCGGGTATGTTGTATGCAACAGCAACATGTATTGTATTGATGGCAGTAATGATGTATGTTAAATATATACCTCAAAATAGACCTGTTCAAAACCTTTAAATACTCACGGGGCGACTTCAAGTCACCCCGTGAGTACCGCCTATATCTTATATACCTGGTCGATGGAATACATATCCAGCGCCTTGTTCCAGAAAAATAGGAACAGGTACACCTCTCCTTT
>DMFR01000305.1:0-2402 GCA_003450125.1 Prolixibacteraceae bacterium
ATTTTATTAATTTTTTAATTATAATCTTGTACGACTAAGTTTGAACAATCAATGCCAAATATTAGTTTGACAAATGTTGCAAAACTACTTCCCAAATCCATCATATTATCGGGGAATGTTGCAATTTTGCCGTTATACAGTGTACTTCAAAAGGTGAACCACAATTCGATGATTATGAATGTAGCTGAATTTAAATCTGTCATCATGGAAGGTATCCCGGCAATACTGCCCGGGAAGAAACCTTATAACCCTTCTGTTAACCATGCTCCTAAGCGCAAAGATATATTAAGTAAGGCGGAAAAGAAACTGGCCCTTCAAAATGCCCTGAGGTATTTCAAGCCTGAACTTCATGCCATATTGGCACCTGAGTTCCTGGACGAATTGCAGCAACATGGCCGCATTTATATGTACCGTCTCCGACCCGACCATGAAATGAAGGCCCGTCCAATCAATGATTACCCTTATCAATCGCTTCAGGCAGCCTCTATCATGATGATGATTCAGAACAACCTGGACTATGCTGTTGCCCAGCACCCACAGGAATTGATTACCTATGGCGGGAATGGGGCCGTCTTTCAGAACTGGGCACAATACCGCCTGTGCATGAAATATCTATCCCAAATGACCGATGAACAGACCCTGGTCTTGTATTCGGGTCATCCGATGGGCCTTTTTCCCTCGCACAAGGATGCTCCACGGGTGGTAGTCACCAACGGGATGGTCATCCCTAATTACTCTTCCCGTGACGATTATGAAAGAATGAATGCCCTTGGGGTCTCGCAATACGGACAGATGACCGCCGGTTCGTTCATGTACATCGGCCCACAGGGTATTGTACATGGTACTACCATTACCCTTTTAAACGCTGCCCGTATGCGCGGTGACGGTCAAACAGCCGGGAAGATCTTCGTCTCTTCAGGTCTGGGAGGCATGTCAGGGGCTCAACCCAAGGCAGCTGTCATTGCAGGCATGGTGGCTGTCATTGCTGAAATTAACCCCAAGGTGGTCACCATCCGCCATCACCAGGGCTGGGTCGATGAAGTTTTTGTAGACCTGGATGAACTGATCGTTCGTATGTTGACTGCCTCGCGCAACAAGGAACCCGTTTCGCTGGCCTACCAGGGCAACGTGGTTGACCTTTGGGAAAAACTGGCCAATGAAAAAATACAAGTCGATCTTGGAACCGACCAGACTTCACTACACAATCCCTTCGCGGGTGGCTATTATCCTGTTGGATTGACCTTGGAAGAATCCAATCAATTGATGGCTGAAAGTCCTGAATTGTTTCAACAAAAAGTATATGAAAGCCTTGGCCGGCAGGTAAAAGCCATCAACCAGCTTTCGGAACAGGGAATGTACTTCTGGGATTACGGCAATGCCTTTTTGCTGGAAGCCAAACGTGCCGGGGCAAAGGTCACCCAACCGAATGGAAGCTTCACCTACCCTTCCTATGTACAGGACATCATGGGGCCCCTGTTCTTTGACTATGGCTTTGGCCCCTTCCGCTGGGTATGCTGTTCATGCGATCCAGTTGATCTGGAGAAAACGGATCAGATTGCCCTTAATGTCTTGAACGAATTGGCCAAAGACGCTCCTTCTGAAATCAAAAGCCAATTGCAGGACAACATCCATTGGATTGCCGAAGCCGGCAAAAACAAGCTGGTAGTTGGTTCACAGGCACGTATCCTTTATGCCGACTGTGAAGGGAGAATGAAGATTGCCGAAGCTTTCAACAAGGCCATTGCCAAAGGATTCGTCAGCGCCCCCATCGTTCTTGGACGTGACCACCACGATGTATCAGGAACGGATTCCCCCTTTAGGGAAACCTCCAATATCTATGACGGATCAGCCTTTACAGCCGATATGGCCATTCAGAATGTAATTGGCGATTCATTTCGCGGAGCTACCTGGATCTCCATCCACAACGGAGGCGGTGTAGGCTGGGGTGAGGTCATCAATGGCGGCTTTGGCCTTACCCTTGATGGCTCTTCAGATGCCGACCGACGGTTAAAACAAATGCTGCATTGGGACGTCAACAACGGTATTGCCCGCCGTAGCTGGGCCCGTAACGAATCTGCCCTCTTTGCCATTCAACGTGCCATGGAGCAAAATCCCAACCTTATTGTAACCCTACCCAACCTTACCGACGATCAACTGATCGAAGGATTGTTTTGATGTTTGTACTACTCAGCAGGTGACTACTTTACTCAGCAGCTGACTTGGAGTCAGCTGCTGAGTAACCGTATCCCACTCTTTTAAATCTCCTTATGAAATAAATTTCTCGCCTCCGTTTCTTTTCTCCACATTCCTGTTTACGCAATACCACCGACCTATTTCAGAGGTACCCTCTTATTCCTTTCTGTAAGCTTTCTGTAACTTAACTGTAATGTATCTGTAATAAA
>DMFR01000305.1:2599-4147 GCA_003450125.1 Prolixibacteraceae bacterium
TACAGAAAGCTTACAGAAATACACAAGAAGGTACGTCAATGGTATGGAGTTGGTAAGAAGTTGGTATGGAAATAAAGGGTGTTGGCTGGTTTTGGATTTGGTTGGAAAATAGGCCAGGAAGAACAACAGATTATTTATTGGTTTCAGTGGAACAAAAAATGAGGATTCCATCCTTCAAAAAAAGAATGGAATCCTCTGAATGCTATACTTGTATGGTTTTATATCCAGGTACGCAACTCGAATTTATTTAAGTACCACTTTAAGGATTTGACCAGTTGGAGGTCCAAAACCTGCATTTGAAATATACAAAGCACCGTCAGGGCCGAAAGTCATTGCAGTTGGGAATAATAGATTATCAACAATTACATCCCTGCTATTATCATTATTTACACGTACAACTCTACCCGTACCTGGTATAAAGTCACCACCTGCAGAAGTTTCGAGAACATAAAGCCGATTTTCTTTATCAAATTCAACACCTAACACAGTGGTGAATCCGGATTCCCATATTTTAACCTCACCACTTGGAGTAACTTTAAAGATATTTGCACTTCCTTTAACAAATGGGGCTACTGTTAAATTACCTACATAGAAATTGCCATGATAGCCTACTGCGGTTGGAACGATATGGCCAAAATGTGCAGAGAAATCAAGCACTCTTGAAACCTTTCCGCTTGTTGTAACTTTAAGCAGTTCACCGTGATTAGGTTCAACGACATATAAATCTCCCCTGACATTCACCATACTATAGGGTGTTCCGTCAGGTTCAAAATCATCGGGTTCAATTACGGCTGTCGGATTATTGTGATAATAAGTACTGAGGTCAGCAATCACAGCCCATGTGCCATCAGGATTTACCTTGATGACTGAACTTGGATAGTCAGCATTCCCATGTGAGCATCCTGCAACCAACAATGCATAAAGCTGGTCCCCAATAAATTCAACGTCGGAAACACCACTTGTTAATTGTAATGTATTGATATCAGAAGGTAAATTACTTGCTACCGTTGAAACATCTCCCGATGGACTAATTTTAACGATTGATGAAGTATTTCCACCTAAATAAGGTCCAAGAGGTGCAACGACCTGTATACAATCAGTTAAAGTTGATCCCCCCGTACCGGCCAGAGCAACATACAAATAACCATCAGGCCCGAATTTAAGCCCACGTGGGAAAACAAGATTGGGGGCAAAAACAGAAGGAGTAAGCGGAGCAGAGATAACTGCCTTTTTTAAGGATTGATTATCCTGATTTAGGACTTCATTATTTTTACTACATGACCCAATTAGGAATAGAGAAAAAAGTAGTAATAATGCTCTTGAGTAAATTCTAATTTCTTTCATATATACCTCCTTTTTAATTTATATTAAATATCATTATCTTATTATACTCTAAGATACAGAATATTTTAAAATAATACAACTATATTTAATGCATTTACAGAAGATATATAACTGAATTACAGCAAATATAATCACAGCAAAAAAATTACTATAAGTATCTAAATAATTATGATTTATGATTAATCGTTAAGTTCAATAATAAGA
>DMFR01000143.1:0-3809 GCA_003450125.1 Prolixibacteraceae bacterium
AGTATTTACTATTGGACAATTTACCATTTCCAATTTTGCAGGCAAGCAGGTTGAGCCTTTCAGCGAGATAAATTATTATTATGAAACGATTGTTTTAATATTCATAATTAATTATTATCTTTGGAATTATTAACCAATAAACATCCTGACTCAATGGCAACCTTTAAGCTTAAATTCCTGAAGTCGACCAACTCCTTGATCTTTTTATTGATTTCCATTCTGGGATTTTCATTGTCATGCAAAAAGGAGGATCAGGCCAGGATGTATGGTTCTCCTCATGCTGATTATATTATCAAAGGGAAAATCGTATCGGTGGCAGACAACCAACCCATTCCGGATATCATTATCGAAATGCGTGCTGTAAAGACCGAAGGACAAGAGCGCAATACCTATTTAACTGGAACCGGCTTTAGCAATGGCTATGGAGATTTCCAGCTGATGGATGTGGGGGGGAGTGATTCCTATGAGCTCAAATTTACAGATACCGATGGGGCACTGAACGGCCAGTATGAAACACTCGATACAACCATCGTATTTCAAGATCCTAAATTTACCGGTGGAGATGGCCAATGGTACGGTGGCTATACTGAAAAAGAGGTGAACATTAAACTGAAGCCCAAGCAATAAGCGCCGATAAAACAAAAAGGGAAAGAAGGGTATTAACTGAAGCTTTCAAATGGGTAAATAGTAGGTTTTGTATAATTTTTATTGAAGTATTCATAACAAATTATTATCTTTGGAAGTCTAAACCCCTTTAACCCTGAACGTAATGGCTCCAATTCAGCTTAAATTCCTGAAGTCAACCAACTCCCTGATCGTTTTATTGATTTCCATCCTGGGATTTTCATTGTCCTGCAAGAAAAATGACCCTGTTGTAGAATACGGTTCCCCACACGCTTCTTTTATAGTAAAAGGGACCATTGAATCGGCCACAGCGGACAAGCTGATTCCAGATATCATTGTTGAAATGCGTCATATCACAAACGGAGAACCAGGGCAATCAGAAAGCCTGTTAATGGATACCGACTTTAGCAACATCAATGGGTATTATTACCTGTCTGATCCATATTACACCCTGGAGGACCAAACTTATGAAATCAAATTTACCGATACCGATGGAACGTTAAACGGTCAATATGAAACCCTCGATACGACCATTGTATTCAAGAATCCAAAATTTCTGGGTGGAGATGGCAAATGGGACTTGGGCTCTGTTCAAAAGGAGTTGAAAATTAAACTGAAGCCCAGGCAATGAGTGTAAGCCAAATCCCTTTTCGCAAGCGAATTGCACTAAACTTGTTCTCGAAATACAAGAGGAACGAAACCAAGATTCACCAGCTCAATTATATCTTTTGGGAATGTACCCTGAGGTGTAACCTGAACTGCCAGCATTGCGGGAGCGACTGTTCGAAAGATGCGGCGGTAAAGGATATGTCCATGGCAGACTTTCTCAATGCGCTTGATCAGCTCAAGGGGGTAGTGAACCCCAACAAAACATTGATTGTCCTTACCGGGGGTGAAGCTTTGTTGCGCAACGACCTCGAAGAAGTAGGGGCACAACTTTATCAAAGAGGTTTTCCATGGGGAATGGTGACCAACGGCATGTTGTTAAGCCAAAAGAAATTGCACTCCCTTGTTAATTGTGGGTTGCGGTCAATTACGATAAGTCTTGATGGTTTTGAAGAAGCCCATAACTGGCTAAGGGGCAATAAGAAAAGCTATCAACTTGCTGCTGAAGCGATACAGCTGTTGCCAAAGGTCCCCAACTTAAAATATGATGTGGTAACTTGTGCCAACCGGATGAATTATAACGATCTAGTGCAATTCAGGGATACCTTGATCAAATGGGGAGTTGCAGAATGGCGAATCTTCACCGTATTTCCCATCGGAAGGGCAAAGGATAATGATATGTTGCAGTTGAACCCTACAGAGTTCAGTGGCCTGTTTGACTTTATCAAGGAAACGCGCCAGGGGGGAAAGATAAAGCTCAACTATGGGTGCGAAGGATTTTTAGGAAGCTTCGAAGGAGAGGTGAGAGACAATTTCTTCTTTTGCAGGGCTGGGATCAGCGTGGCATCTGTTCTGGCAGACGGATCAATTTCAGCCTGTCCAAGTCTTCGGGATAACTTTATCCAGGGAAACATCTATAAGGATAACCTGGCCGAGGTATGGAACAACCGTTTTGGAATCTACCGCAACCGGAGCTGGACAAAGACCGGGGAATGTGCTGCCTGTGAATTTTATAAATTTTGTGAAGGCAACGGGCTGCACCTGCGAAAAGAAAAGACCGGTGAATTGTTGTTCTGTCATCTGCACCGCATCGAAAGCGGAGAGAGCCAATTATTGTCCTAAATTTGCAGGGATCTCAGGTCTCCCAGCTTCCAGCCAGGCAGTATAGATTAAACTGGCAAGGGTCTTGGACGATTCCTGCAGAAGATGGGTGGTAAACACACTGGTTTCTTTCCACAGACTTGCATAATAGGTATCATTGTATTGTTTGCCCGACTCTTTGAATGCCTTGCTGTCAGCCTGCAACAGAAAGCTGACGTAGTTATAGTTGGTGTACAGATATTCAAAAATAGTTGATTGAATAGCTTTAACTTTCCTGACGCGTGAAGTTTTGAAATGGATGTTGTCGATATACTTGTCGATCATGGTTATTTCATAGCGGCTGTGAATGCCCTTCTGATTGCTCAACTGGCCGTTGTAGTTGGTCGTAATGTGTAAGGGCATGAACCCATCGCCTACATAATGGCCCAAATCGGCTGCCGTCAGTTCGGCCTGTTGCCAGTTCCTGGATTTAAAGTCGTTCACCAATGCCCGATAGGTAGAATCAGTCACCCAGGGCAATGTCCCGTTTTTAATCACCTTTGCCTTTCCGTATTGGGTACAGGCGGCATTAAAATCCTCGGCGATCTTATGGGACTTGATGAAATCCTCATAGATATCAATATCAATAAAATGCCGGACAAATTCATTCTTGTCCGTTTTCTTTCGGTCATCTGCATCCGATCCATGATCTCCCAAGAATGCGGACCAACTCTTCAGCCCATTGAGTTCTTTTGGAAAATATTCAACGCAAGAGGAATTGATTTTCTGGTGGGCCTTTTCTCCCCAACTACCTAATGTAAAGAGAAATACAATCAAAATGGAATAACGGATAAAGGAGTGGTTCATATGGATCAATAATTGAAATACAAATAAGGCACAAATCTAGATGATTCTAGCACAATACAAGTAATAAAAAAAAGGAACACTGATCTTATAATAAAAAGGAAAAGGAACACTGATCTGACTGATGCTACGGATTTACACCGATCGTTTAATCTCGTGTAATTCGTATTTTTAAAAGATCAGTGTAAATCCGTAGCATCAGTCAGATCAATGTTCCTTTTCTTTTCAAAAAAAAGACCCCTTGATCATCAAGGAGTCTTTCGCAGGTTGAGGTCAGTGGCGGATTCGAACCGCCGTACACGGTTTTGCAGACCGCTGCCTAGCCACTCGGCCAACCGACCGTCATTGCATTTTTACCAAATTGGTGCGCAAAGATAGCAAAATAATCTCCCAACGTACAAGAAAATTCCAAGCCCGGTGCAATTTATCCTGAGCCTTTTATTTTTTAATCTATGCCAACTGATTACTGTCGATGGTCTGATAAGGTCATGAAGAAAATTTGGAACCGTTTTCGCTTGCTCATCGCCTGTTATCCGGATGGGGTTCCATTGGGATCATCTGTGCTTCTTGTGTGCATCTTCTGTGCTTCTTGTGTGCATCTTCTGTGTTATTAAGCACACAAGAAGCACACAAGA
>DMFR01000143.1:3918-6384 GCA_003450125.1 Prolixibacteraceae bacterium
AAGATGCACACAAGAAGCACACATATAGACAATGAAACCACATTGGAATACTATTAGATCCCCTTTCTAAGCACACATGGGTGCCTTTATTCCTGAATAAAAAAGCCGGGATGGGGAATCTCCGGCTTTTCTGAATGCTGTTTAATTGTTCGCATCTGTGGGGCATGGCTTCCTCACGGGAACAGTCTTTTAACGATAAAAAATGTTATTTAGTCTCCTGAGGGGTAACTTCTTGTTCAGTTTTTTGATCTTTTTTTTCTTCGATCCTTCTTTCTTTCCTCATTTCCTTCCTTACCGGTTTGTCGGTGTTGTATTCATACTTAAAATCCGGCGGTTGCGGCGGTTCAGGAACGGCCATGGTATCGTCGGAATGGAAATTCAAGTTCATATTTTCATTTTCTTTCGATTTGTTCCTGATGATTTCAATCTTTTCACGGTCTCCGCTCATTTTCTTTTTCTTGAAGGAGATAATGTTAGGGTCGTTCAGATCGATCATTCCCCGGCTGTGCATATCTCTCATCATTCTCATGTGGGGCATGGGTGGCACGGGTGGCATTGGCGGGAAATTTTGGCCATCCATGTCATTTAATTCAATGATGCGGTCTTCTTCATTTCCATCTTTCATTTTGCGATGAATGATGATTTTTTTCTGGGTAGAATCGCCTTTCTCGTTGGTAAAGATCTGGAGATCATCATCAGCATCGACTTTCCAGGAACCGGGTTGCCCGGGCTGGTCACCTTTGTACTTGTAGATCCTCATCTTTTTATGGCCAACATTGTCCCCGTCGGGATGATGTATTTTATCAAATTCCGAAGGACTGTACCCCTTGATGTCCTTTTGCGGGTTGATCGTATCGCCGTTCCAGACAAAAACGGCATCGTTGGATACGACGGTATCGAGTTCCATCTTTTTCCCATTCTCCATTTTGATCATCTTGATGTGCCGGGTCTTCTTGGGTTGCGGGTCCTGATCCTTTTGAATCAGTGAAAAGGAGGAAAGTCCCAAAGCTGCCATTCCTGCCATTCCGAATAATACCAAAGTGTTTTTCATGGTTGTATAATTTTGGTGAATAATTTCTGAAAGCAAAGATACAGGATGTGATACTAAACAATGAGTTAAGGGCTGGTTAAATTCTGTTAAGGAAAAGTTAAAGTCCTGTAAACACGCCAATTAATATTTATCTTTGGGGAATGAACAAAAAGATATTCGCCGTACTTATCGCACTGATGGGAATTTCGATTTTAGGAATCGTCATTGTTCAGTTGGTTTGGATGAACAACGCCATCCGGGTCAAGAATGAATTGTTCGACCGCAACGTGAACGAGGCACTGATGAGTACCACCAACAGGCTGGAAAATATGGAAGATTTCAGGATGATGAACCACTTTTCACCGGATGATTCACTGCGAATGCGGGATCTTGTACCCTTTCCACCTCCCCCGACTCCACCTCAATATCCTAGAAGTTATCAAAAGAGGATTATTATCCCCAAAGTACCGGGGAACCCAACTTCACAGCAGATTGAGCGGATGATCAGGGCATCTAAAAACCACAAGGGGTTTCAGTACCATTTTTCCACCAAAGGCGATAGTTCCAACAAGCATATAGAAGAAATAATTGTAATCAATACGGACAGCCTGGGAAGAAACATGGATTCGGCAGAGGCGCGCAAATTGTACAAGCTTGATTCATTGTCCCGGCAATTTCACCAAGGGAAGGGGGCAAAGGACCAATTGAAACTGCGGTTCAATCAGAAAACCATGAAGTTGAGACACATGGCGGACAAGGTGGCAGAGGAAATCAACTCCTGGGATGAAAACCTGCCTCCCATCGACCAGGTCGATGAGATACTGAAAAAAGAACTGGCGGACCGTAATATTCCCATTCCCTTTGAATGCGGGATTATCACCGACTCGCTGATTTCAAAGAAGACTGAAAAAGCGGACTCGCTGCTTCTGGCAACCAGCAAGTACAAGGTGAACCTGTTTCCCAACGACATTATCCAGAAGAACTTCCAACTAGCGGTTTATTTTCCGCAGAAGGATTCATTCATCTATAAAACACTCAACTGGCTGTTAATCATCTCTCTGGTCTTTTCAATCATCGTGGTTGTTACCTTTGCTTTCAGCATTTACTTTATCCTGAAACAGAAAAAGATTTCAGAAATGAAATCAGATTTCATCAACAACATGACCCATGAATTTAAAACGCCTATTGCCACGATTTCGGTGGCAGCGGACTCGATTGTGAATCAAAAGATCATTGAAAATCCGGAGCGCATCAGGTATTATATTGAGATGATCAAAAAGGAAAATATCCGCATGAACCAACAGGTGGAAGATATTCTGACCATTGCCAGACTCGATAAAAAGGACTTTGAATTTAAATGGGAGGCGGTCAATTTACATGAGGTGATTGAAGATGCCCTTCAAAGTATTGTACTCCAGGTGGAGAAGAAGGGCGGT
>DMFR01000142.1 GCA_003450125.1 Prolixibacteraceae bacterium
CATTTGAATCTGAATCGCTTAGTTTGTCTTCGATATCACCTTCCTGAGCGATGGGCAATTCATCCGGTTCTTCTGAAGTGGGAACAATGGCCACGGAGGCTATTTTATCCCCTTCCTTCAGATTGATCAGCCTGACCCCCTGGGCGGCACGACCAATAATCCTCATGTTGGAAACGGACATTCGGATGGTAAGTCCAGATTGGGTAATGATCATTAAATCATTACTTTCATCTACGCTCTTGATTGAAATCAGCGGGCCTGTTTTTTCGGTGATGTTGATGGTTTTTACACCTTTTCCACCCCGATTGGTCAGCCTGTAATCCTCGATCTTTGAACGTTTACCGTAACCATTTTCTGAAACAACCAGAATGTCTTCATTTTCATTCTCAACACAAACCATGCCAACCACTTCATCCTGATCATGACCTAACCTGATTCCCCTTACTCCGGAGGCGGTTCTTCCGATAGGTCTGACGTCCTTGTCGATAAACCTAACTGCTTTTCCGGAGCGCACGGCCATCATGATATGATGATTTCCATTGGTCATTCTAGCTTCCAACAGTTTATCATCCTCCTTTATGGTAATGGCATTCACTCCGTTTTGACGTGGACGTGAATAGGCCTCCAAAGAAGTTTTCTTGATGGTCCCTTGTTTCGTACACAAAATTATGAAATTGTTGTTGATATATTCAGGATCTGTCAGAGTTTTTACGTTGATAAAGGCAAGAATTTTATCATCCTGTTCGATATTTATAACATTCTGAATTGCACGGCCTTTAGAGGTTTTGGTACCTTCAGGAATTTCATAAACTTTCATCCAGAAACATTTGCCTTTTTCCGAGAAAAGCAGCAGTGTATTGTGCATGGAGGCATTAAACATGTGTTCCAAAAAGTCTGAATCCCTTGTATTACTGCCCTTTGATCCAACTCCTCCCCTTCCTTGAGTCCTGAAATCGGACAGCGGGGTTCTTTTCATATAGCCCAGGTGTGAAATGGTAATGACCATCTCGTCGTCGGCGTAAAAATCTTCAGGATTGAACTCTTCAGCGTTGGGCTGAATCTCTGTTTTACGGACATCGCCGTATTTATCTTTGATCTCAATTAATTCATTCTTAATAATTTCCATGCGCAGCTTGATGTCTGCCAACACACTTTTCAGGTAGTCGATCTGTTTGAGGATTTCCTCATATTCGGCATGTAATTTATCCTGTTCAAGGCCGGTCAACTGGCGTAAACGCATTTCAACAATGGCCCTTGACTGTATTTCCGACAGATTAAAACGTTCCATTAATTGCAGTCGTGCTTCATCCGGGTTCTTCGAGGCCCGGATAATGGCGATCACTTCTGTAATGTTGTCGCTTGCAATGATCAAGCCTTCCAGAATGTGAGCGCGTTTTTCAGCCTGCTCCAATTCAAATTGGGTGCGACGGATCACCACGTCATGGCGGTGCTCCACAAAATAATGAATTAAATCTTTTAAATTGAGCATTTTGGGCCGGCCATTCACCAGCGCGATATTGTTTACACTGAAGCTGTTTTGAAGCTGGGTGTATTTATACAACTTGTTGAGGACCACATTGGAAATTTCATCCCTCTTGATGTCAAAAACGATGCGCATTCCATCACGGTCCGATTCATCGTTTGCATTGGAAATTCCTTCAATTTTCTTTTCATTGATTAATTCAGCAGTCTTAATAATTAATTCCGCCTTATTGACCATGTAGGGAATTTCGGTCACCACAATCTTTTCACGACCGTTGGGAGACACTTCAATGTGTGCTTTTCCTCTAAGAACAATGCGTCCTCTGCCGGTTTCAAAAGCTTCCTGAACTCCGCGGTAACCATATATAATACCTCCGGTTGGAAAATCGGGGGCCTTTACGATCAGGATCAAATCCTGAATATCGATCTCCGGATTATCAATGTAAGCGATACAGGCATCAATGGTATCGGAAAGATTATGAGGGGGCATATTGGTTGCCATTCCGACCGCGATTCCCGAAGCGCCATTGACCAAAAGGTTGGGGATACGGGTGGGCAATACGGTGGGTTCTTTGAGCGATTCGTCAAAGTTGGGTTGAAAATCCACGGTATTCTTTTCAAGGTCAGCCAAGGTTTCCTCTGCAATTTTGGATAACCGGGCCTCGGTATAACGCATGGCCGCCGGACTATCTCCATCGACAGAACCGAAGTTACCCTGTCCATCGACCAGGGGATAGCGCAAGGACCATTCCTGGGCCATACGAACCATGGTAAAATAGACCGATGAATCCCCATGTGGATGGAACTTTCCTAAAACCTCCCCCACGATCCTCGCTGATTTTTTATACGGCTTATTGGACATTGTACCCAATTCGCTCATTCCATATAACACGCGACGATGTACCGGCTTTAAACCATCTCTTACATCCGGAAGCGCTCTGGCAACAATAACCGACATCGAATAATCGATGTAGGCAGTCTTCATTTGCTCTTCAATATTAATCTTGATAATTTTTTCGCCTTCAGCCATTTACTTCTCCTTTAAATAAAATTTTCCTTAAAAAAAATTGACTGACAAAAATACAAAAATACTTTATGAATCAAGCGTTTTGCATACAATTCCTTGGTAAAAAAGCAAGAAGATTTTAACAATGCAATGTTCAAAAAACCAGCAAATTAAACCTGTTGTTGTTTATTTTATGCTTAATTTTGTTCTGAAATTTCATTAACCGGACATCGGATGACAACATTTAGGAATACTTTTTGTTATTTTGATTGCAGAACTAATAAATGAGACAAGATATATGGATTCACAATTTTCACCACGAATTAAAGATGTTCTTACTTACAGCAGGGAGGAAGCCATCCGCCTGGGTAATGAGAGCATTGGATTAGAACATATTTTTCTTGGAATCCTAAGAGATGGAGAAGGTATTGCCATTGAGATTCTTACTAACCTGGGTGTCAATCTGTCAGAGATTAAGCTTTCCGTTGAAGAAAAACTCAGGACTGGTAAAGATATTGATTCCCAAGCATCTGTTCAGTTACTAAAATCGGCAGAAAAAGCATTGAAACTGGTTTATTTGGAAGCCAGGGCTTTCAATAGTTCAACCATTAACACCGGACACCTGTTGCTGGCTCTGCTCAAAGACAAAGAGAGTTTGATCAGTAATATTTTGGAAGACTATCATATCAACTACTATATTCTCAAGGCCAGGCTGGAAGATTACAAACAACCAGAAGCCAAATCAGAATTTGGAGATGAAGATGATGATGCCGACGATAGCTTTTCAAAACCTCCAGGCGGCAGTTCTTCACAATCGGCAGCTAAAAAGCCGGTTAATCCAAAATCAGAAACTCCTGTACTGGACAACTTTGGCGTGGATATCACCAAGGCTGCTGAAGAAAACAACCTTGACCCCATTATTGGGCGGGAAAGAGAAATTGAACGACTGGCACAGATTCTATCCAGGAGAAAGAAAAACAACCCTATCTTAATTGGAGAACCAGGAGTAGGTAAATCAGCTATTGCTGAAGGACTTGCCTTGCGCATTGTCCAGAAAAAGGTATCAAGGGTTTTGTTTGATAAAAGGGTGGTAAGCCTCGATATCGCTTCCATTGTTGCCGGAACGAAGTACCGCGGACAGTTTGAAGAGCGGATGAAAGCTATTTTAAACGAGTTGTCCAAAGTGAGCAACGTCATTCTTTTCATTGATGAAATTCATACCATTGTAGGGGCTGGAGGGGCAACCGGATCACTGGATGCCGCAAACATGCTCAAACCGGCCCTTGCCCGCGGAGAAATCCAGTGTATCGGGGCGACTACCCTGGATGAATACCGTCAACAGATTGAAAAAGACGGCGCACTGGAGCGCAGGTTCCAAAAGATAATGGTAGAACCCACTTCCGTTGACGAAACGATTGAGATTCTCAATAATATTAAACAACGCTACGAGGATCACCACAATGTGATCTTTACCCCTGATGCCATTAATGCTTGTGTAACTTTGACTGCAAGGTATATAACCGACCGGTTCTTGCCTGATAAAGCCATTGATGCCCTCGATGAGGCAGGATCGCGTGTTCACCTTCTAAATATCAATGTCCCTGACCGGATTGTGAAATTGGAAGATAAGATTGAGAAGACCCGGGAAGAAAAGATAAAAGCCGTCAAGAGCCAGAACTTTGAATTGGCTGCCAATCACAGGGACAAAGAAAAAAACCTGTTGCAACTGCTGGAACAGGAAAAAGAGGATTGGGAAAAAGAGCTGATTAACCACCGGGAAATTGTAACGGAAGAAAAAGTAGCCGAAGTTGTGGCAATGATGTCAGGTATACCTGTTCAACGGATTGCCCAAGCTGAAGGAAAACGGCTGATGGATATGGGGAAACAGCTGACCGGAAGTGTCGTTGGACAGAATGAGGCCATTACCAAAATAGTGAAGGCCATTCAACGTAACCGGGCCGGGCTGAAGGATCCCAATAAACCAATCGGTACATTTGTATTCCTGGGACCTACCGGTGTCGGTAAAACTCAATTGGCAAAGGTATTGGCCAAATATCTATTCGATAGTTACGATTCACTCATTCGTATTGATATGAGCGAATACATGGAGAAATTCTCTGTTTCCAGACTGGTAGGCGCTCCTCCCGGATATGTAGGATATGAAGAAGGGGGACAGCTGACCGAAAAGGTTCGCCGTAAGCCCTATGCCGTAATTCTTTTGGATGAAATTGAAAAAGCGCATCCTGATGTATTCCACCTCTTGCTCCAGGTGTTGGATGAAGGTCGTTTGACTGACAGTTTGGGCCGCAGTATTGATTTCAGAAATACAATCATTATCATGACCTCCAATATCGGCTCGCGTCAATTAAGCGAATTTGGCCGTGGCGTTGGGTTCAATACCCCGAAAACCATTGCTGCTGAAGGAGATCATACCAAATACATTGTGGAAAAAGCACTGAAAAAAGCCTTTGCTCCTGAATTCCTCAATAGAATTGATGATGTCATCATGTTTAATCCGTTAACGAAAGAACATATCTACCAAATCATTGATATTGAATTAAAAGGATTGTACGAAAGGGTTAATTCACTCAATTACAAGTTGAAGATATCGACTGCTGCCAAAGATTATATTGCTGAAAAAGGATATGACGTTCAGTTTGGTGCCCGTCCACTCAAGAGGGCGATACAAAAATACCTTGAGGATGAAATGGCCGAAGTCATCATTAAAGCTTCAGTGGTGGAAGGAGATACCATCTCTGTGGGATTTGAAAAGAAGACGGAAAAAATAAAAATCAGGATTTTATCCAGTGTTCCCAAGAAATAGATCAATAAAAAACCAGGCTTTAAGCCTGGTTTTTTATTTCAAATAAATATCTTAATGCCACCAATGATATGTCATCCGATTGATGGCTTTCACCTTCATAGGTCACAATACTTTGCATGAGAAGGGTTACAACTTCCTTCGAATTAATATTGTTCATACGTTGAATGTTCCTTTTCAATTTTTCGATCCCGTAATGTGTACCCTCTGGATTTCTGGAATTAATGACCCCGTCAGTATATAATAAGATCAAATCACCCGTTTGCAATTGAATATTATTACTTTTATAGGTCTTATTTTTATAAATGCCTAAAGGGATCCCATGACTTTTTGACAGGGTTTGCATGGTGCCGTCCGTGTGAAGGAGATAAGGAAAGTTGTGGGCGGCATTGCAATAATCCATCACCCCGGTACTTACATTGAGGATTCCAATAAAAAGCGTCAGAAAATATTGATTGGGATTGCGGTCTCCTAAATCATTGTTTACTTTTTCAATAATTTCCCTGGATGAGCGAATATTCGAGTTGTTTTTAATCAAAGTACTGGCAATGGCCATAAAAAGGGAGGCAGGTATGCCTTTTCCCGAAACATCACCGATAGCCATCAGAATGTGTTCATTGTCAATGAAATAATAATCATATAAATCGCCTCCTATAGACTCTGCCGGCTTGAGGACCGCGTAAAGATCAATTTCAGGATGTTCAGGAAAGGCAGGGTACCCGGAAGGAATGATATTCTGTTGAATGTCGTGAGCCGATTTCAAATCCTTTTCATATTTGAGCCTCTCCTTGGCTGTTTTTGTTTGTTCGCTGATCAAAAGTCCATATTTGGCCTGCCAGTCTTCCAAACTATCGGTCAGCATCTTTATTTCATCCTTGGTTTTTCTTTCCTCTCCTTTTGCCGAACTAAAGCCTTTGATGGCATTGGCCACTCGGGCCAATGGATCGAGAACGCGTCTGAAAATAAACATATTGATCAGAAACAGGATCAATATACCCAGTCCTGAAACCCAGATGATCTTCTGAAAATTGACTTCAATCTCCCTGAACAATTCTTTTTCAGGAATTACAATGATCACCGTCCATTTTGAATTCGGCAATGGAGCATGGTAAAACCAGCAATGCTGGCCATTTAAGTATTTTGAGATTCCATGTTCAGCCCCTCTCCCACTGTTTCTGATTTTCCCCTCAATCGCCTTGATATCAGCACTAACTATTGGAGAGGATGCATCAAAAAGGTTCTTTTTGAGAATCCATTGATCTTTGGGATGAGTGATAAAATTTCCTGATTGATCAATAATAAAAGCATAACCTGCCTCTCCTATTTGAATTGCTGAAAGCATTTGTTTCATCTTCCGAAGAGAAATGTCACAGGAAACCAATCCTGCAATGGTGGAATCAGGAAAATATACAGGTATCTGGTAAGAAACAAATAAATTGGCGGTATCCTTTCCGCAGTAATAGGCATCAGACCAGGCCCCTTTGCCCGATGCCTGATAACCGGAAGTTAGTTTCTCAATCCGTTGTTCGGTCGTCAAACTATTGGTTCTGCAAGTAAATGGGCCTGTCATGCCCGATGAAAACTGCAACAGGTGCTTTTTCTGTTGATCCAGCAATTCAATATCAATGCTTTCAAGTATTTTATTGGATTCCAAAACTTGCTTTAGGAAGAAATTTAAATCGTTTTTCTGGTAATAATATAAGGCCTGATAGGATACATTCCTGGCTATTTCCCCAGTTCCAATAGTTATTCTGGCGATCTTGGAAATGACCAGATTGCTTTGATTGACGGCCCCCTCTTCAATCTTATCTTTCAGTATCCGATTGCTGAAATGATAATTGATATACACAATGGCTGCAATAATCAGGATGGCAACCGATGTGATGGTTGAATTCAGTCGAAAGGAAATCCCCCTGTTGTTCATTGATCAAAAATAGAAAATAATTTTTAAAATTATACCAATTGACTCATATGTAACTTCCTTGTATGATATGAAGAGAATTTTAAAGCTACCTGTCATTGTCCATGGTGATTGGAAAGTTATTCATTGACTATTCGAAGCCTATTCGATGATTTGTCGAATAAGTTCGAACGATCTTCGAATAACCTTCGAATAACCTTCGAATAAGCTTCGAATAATATTCGAATAGCTATTGAAGATTTCATACAAATGAATAGTCATATATCATAAAGGAAAATGGCTGTTAACCGGATGCAGCCCTATTTTATTTAATAGAAAAAGGACCTGTAATGGCTGCTAAACAGGCAATAAAAAAAGCCGGTGCATATGCAACCGGCTTTCAGTATTGTTTAAAACAAATATTTTAGGTATTCATCGCACCACAAACGTTGATTACCTGCCCACTGACATACGAAGAAAGATCAGAGGCAAGAAATAGTGCGGTCTTCGCAACTTCTTCGGGAGTTCCTCCACGTTTCATTGGAATATTTGCTTCCCACTGTTTACGGGCTTCTTCAGGGATCCGGGCAGTCATTTCGGTGATGATAAACCCAGGAGCAATGGCGTTGGAACGGATGCCACGTGAACCCAGCTCTTTGGCAATTGATTTGGTGAATCCAATGATACCGGCTTTGGATGCTGAATAGTTGGATTGGCCAGCATTTCCGCTAACTCCAACTACTGAACTCATATTAATGATTGAACCGGATTTTTGTTTAAGCATCACCTTCTGGGCAGCTTTGGTAAAGTTGAATACCGATTTCAAGTTCACATTGATCACTGCATCCCATTGTTCTTCGCTCATGCGCATGAGCAAAGTATCTTTTGTAATACCGGCATTGTTGACCAATACGTCAACAGCACCAAACTCGGCAACGATTTCGCTTACCACACGATCGGTATCTTCAAAATTGGCAGCATTAGAAGCAAAGCCTTTGGCTTTTACTCCCATGGCATTCAATTCTGACTCCGTGTTTTTCATGTTCTCATCTTCGAAAAGATCGGTAAATGCAATGTTGCAACCTTCTTCTGCAAATTTGATGGCAATTGCTTTTCCAATGCCCCTCGATGCGCCAGTTACTATGGCCGTTTTTCCACTTAACAACTTCATAATAGTATGATTTATCGAAAATTAATTTTCGCAGCAAATGTAATAAAATCCTTTAAGGATCGATTAACTCTGGGGTTGAAACAATAATTTTATCCAATCTGAGCTAAAAATATTTGATTTTTTTTGCTATATTAGTTATGCGATAATAAAATATTTTCAGAAAAGTTGAAAATCAATAAGTATGGCAAAAAGGAGGCTTTGTATATTTCTCCATTATTTTCCGGAAGGCTACTACCCTCTTTATGTACAATATTATCTGAATGAACTCTCTCTGCATTTTGACGAAGTGAGAATGGTTACCAACAGGCGGAAAATCAAAAAGGCTCCAGAGCTAATGAATCAGGATATTAACATTCAATATGTTGAAAATGAGGGGTACGATTTCGGGATGTTCTATAAAGCTTTTCAGAAGATTGATCCCTTGCAATATGATCAGATTGCATGCATCAATGATTCCAATATCCTGTTTGGTGAGTTGACTGAATTCATCAATTGGGGTACCAGTCAGCCTATAGACTTTTGGGGCCTGATAGATTCCTATGAAGCGCCCTGGTTTTCAAGTCATCCAAACAATTACCACATCCAAAGCCACTTCCTGGTATTTAATGAAAAGGCAATCAATAGTTTGCCTGCATTTTTTAAGTCCATGGATGTGACCTATATTTATGCTGAGAAAGACCCTAAAAAGCTTAGGCGCTTTATTGTTGACCAATGGGAAATTGGTCTGAGCCAGTTTTTATTGAATAAAGGTTTAACAAGTGCTTCCTATTTTAATAGCTTAAATTTATTCGCAAAATATAACATCAAAGGCAAAAACGTTACCCATTCACTTTACCGGGAATTGATAAAAGAAGGGTATCCGTTATTAAAGAAGAAGGTTGCCCTGAAAAAGAGCTGGCGGTCATTTCTCGGATGGGAAGAACCCTGGGAAAAGTTAATTAAAGAATTTGCATATAATGGGCATGATTTACCCTTATTAATCAATGATATCAAGTCGTTAATTTGAATTTAACGATTTATACTAAGTACATGACAAAAAATTAA
>DMFR01000381.1:0-834 GCA_003450125.1 Prolixibacteraceae bacterium
ATGGTACGGCGTTGGATAGAAGGAGATAGGAATAGGGCGTGGAATTTGTATATCTATCAATGCACCCGGGTTTGGTAACCATGGCAAGAGTATAGGATTGGAGGGAAAACTACCAAAGTACCAGCTTTTTACTCAGGTTAAATCCGTTCATGCGTACATTGAGCAGGTATATCCCTTTTTCAAATCCTGATAAATCGATATTAAACTGATTGGTGTCAAGGCTTACATTGTATATACTTGAATACAACTTCCGGCCATTTAAATCAGAAACCGAGACATCGGCAATTCCGTCATCAGGACGGGAAACGATGAGCTGAAAGATACCTTTCGAAGGATTGGGAAACACCTCCAGCGAATTGCTCAACAGTTCAATGACCAGGTCACCGTATGATGCATTATTTCCGTCAACCTGCAGGAGGTATTCTTTGTTCGGCTTGAGTAGCATGTTTTCAATAAGAGACGTATTATCCGAATAAGAACGATCGTCATTGGCTGCAAGCAATTTGTACCTGCCATGAATTTGCGACAGTTTGGGTAGATCCGACAGTTCTTCATATACCGCTATCTGGGTGTCAAATCCATGGGTATTGATGGTAATTCCTCCAATGGAGGGGGCCAGAAAGGTAAACCAGATGGAATTATCCAATACTTTGTAATTGTTATTTTGATCGGGACACCAGTTGTTTTTAGTCATACACATGGAGGCAGCCGGATGGGGTTCATTGTTTTCCACGGTTGCACAACGGTTGGAGTATCCCGCATTACGTCCCAAATGTAATTTCGCGGCATGGGATATGCTGTCATTGGGCTGATTAATGATATGAAGCAATAGAC
>DMFR01000381.1:937-12348 GCA_003450125.1 Prolixibacteraceae bacterium
AAGCAATAGACTGTCAGTCGCAATACATGTTCCGTTGCTACCGACTACCTTTACCCAGGTATCAAATGAATACAAGGGAGAGGATGCAAGTTTTAAAGTTAAGTACAAGGTGTCTGCACTGGGTTTTATATCCACCAGAGCGGGCTGATCAATTTTATAATCATAGAGCACAGCACCTTTTGCTACCACTGGGAACGCTTTCAGATCGCAACCGCATATCACATTGTCATGGCTCAATGGATTGAACTTAACCTTCATTTTACTGCTGGAAAGAATGTAATTTTGATGGATCAGTTCATCACTTCCATATTTATTGGAGGAATTCAATGAAACAGAGTAACTGCCTTCATCCAGGAAAACAATTTGAGGGTTTTGGGAAGTACTGTCCGTACCGTTTGCAAATACATAGGAAGAGGGAGTCACCTTCCACAGCCATCCGATTGGGTTTTGAGTCGTTTCATCGTAAAAATGGACTGGAGTATTTGGACAAACTTGCTGAATCTGGGAACGGAAGTTGGCTGTAGGTGAAATTTTCCAGGCTCCGTCAAGTACTTTATTTGAGATGCTATCAGGATCGAGCCAATGGGCCAGCTGTTCACTGTATGATGAATAATAATCCCATGAATTGGAAAACTTTCCGAACAATAAAAGGAAGTTGGTCCCTCCATGAAGTTGTCCTACAACGCGTTTATTTTGATCAAATAACGGACTTCCAGAGGAACCCTGTTCAAGAGATCCCTCGGTAAATTCAACCATCCAATGCGTATTAGGCAAGGTCATGGATGCTTCTGTGCCATCGGAAGTCCAAAAAGCTTTATACGGATAATTGGGGATTGGAAGGCTATCACGGGCAATGCATTTGGGTTCCTGGTTGGGATGATGGATACATACGCCCCGGGTAGGATCATTTCCGGTGGCATCCCATCCGGCATAAAAAGGATTGTAGGCATCGGGGGGATATTCTTTTAAAAGCAACAAGGAAAAATCCGTATATTTACTTCCTGACAAAAAGGTTGCACCCGATATACTCTGGCCAACAGAAGCATCATTGGTATTACAGCCTGAATTCTCATAATTGAAATAGGCCACCATTGTCCTGGCTGACCGCTCATCGCGGATACAATGATTGGCCGTCAAGAAATAAGGCGTCAGGTCTTCTTTGACATTGTTGAGCAATGTTCCGTTACAAAAATAGGAATAAAGCCAGTCATGAAAAGTGATCAGGCAAACACTGTTCTTCTCTATTTGCCAGTTTTTCCCCGGGGGACAATTGATTCCGATACGACCTGCCTGAACTTTTAAATCCATGTAGGCTTGTGAAATACCCCCAAGGATTAATTCACCGGAAAACTCTGGGGAAAAGGGTTCAAAGTATTCGATGATCAAATTTTTACCAGGGAATTCAGCCACCGGCAACTGATGTCCTGAATCACTGTTGTTGCGATTCGTGAAAGCCCCTCTTAACTGGCTCCTGGAAGTATTGTAAATAAATACCTTGGCATTGGGGGGAAGAAGGTAATTTTTAAAATAGAGTCCAAGCGAAAAAGCATCCTGTGATTCTATTTTATATTGCCAGATGGTCCCTTTCCCTTTTATTTCAGTTCGAACACCTGCTTCCTTGATGTTGATATTGCAGCTGTCAACCACTCCATAACGGTTGTCAATCTTAAATTCCTGATCACTTTTCAGCATCTTCTGCACATGAACCGAATCCAGTTGAAGTACCGGAATTAGTGCCGCATTCTTTAATTTAAGGGAAAAGCTTTCAGGCAAGCCATGCTCACTTATCTGGGCATTGACAATGAATGGACTGATGATTACCGCAACAGTCAGACCAATGATCAAACAACATTTAAGGAGCATTTTCATAGGTTTAGCTATTCATGGTTAACCAATGCGCTAATTTAAATGATGACACTTATACAGGTAAATAACCCTTACTGGCTATAATTGTTGATGAAATGATTCGGCCGCTTCCAGCTTTCAATGGTTTATACATTTATCATACACAGCGAATCAAATATAGCATAATATTCATTCCCTTACGCCACCCATCTGTACTTATGGTTCAAATGGCATAGTATTGATTGAATATCAACAATAAATGAATCGTATTTTCAGAAGAAAACCTCTGTCCTTATGTTTTCAGGTGGAAGCCCATATCCTTCCAGAATTGTAGTTACCTGGTCAATCATTTCAGAGTTTCCGCAGAGATAACAGATTGTATCTTTACTGACGGATGTTTGCTGCAAATAATCAGTTACCCGACCAAAGAAATCACCATCATCAAGTCTGGAGGAACAAATCAGGAAACGATCAGGGTGAAAGGATTCACGTCCATAAGCCTCATCGGCAAACCGAACGCCATGGAGTACCCTATAATTCAATTGAGGATAGGATTTCACGAAGGAATGAAAGGGGGAAATTCCTGTTCCGGTAGCAATCATCATGATGGGCAACCCTTGTTTACTGCGTTCATCCAGTACAAAATACCCTTTTGGCCCTTCTACATCAATTTCCGATCCTGGAGGCAGATGACGCAAGTAACGGGAAAATTCTCCTTCGGGAATCTCCCTTACCAGGAAATCAAGATAGGCATCTCCCGTAGCGCTGAAAATGGAATACTCTCGTCCTTTGAGTTCATGGGGCATTCTTAAAATGACGTATTGTCCGGGTTCAAAATGAAGCCCCATCCGGTCAATTCTTAAAATGAAAGTCTCAGGTGTTAGATTAATGATTTCTACTACCGTATGCTTTGTTCGTTTCATGCTTGTTATCATTCAATTTCCAACTGTGATTCCACTCTAAAAATATACTTTTATGAAAGAGTTGAGCCCACTCCGAAAAGTAGGTATAGCGTTCAAGGGTTCAAAGTTTAATGTTCAAAGTTTAAAGTTACGTGCCGATCTGGATGCAACCTCAAAGTTTAAAGTTAATGGATGGGTAGCCCTCGATCGGCATGCAACTTGAACTTTGAACTTTAAACTTTGAACCCTTCAATGTTAAACCTTTTGGAACGGGTTCTTCTTTCAAGGTTTTATACATATCAACCATTCACATGTCTTTCAGCATGATACGATGAACGGACCAGCGGACTGCTTTCCACAAATGAAAAGCCTCTTTTCATTCCTTCTGCCCGGTATCTTTCAAATACTTCAGGCCGTATATATTCTACCACAGGTAACAAATTTGAATCTGGCTGAAGGTATTGTCCGATAGTCAACACTTTACATCCGGCAGCACGTAAATCATCCATGGTTTGCATTACTTCCTCTTCCAGCTCACCAAGGCCAACCATGATGCCTGATTTTGATACAATGCCTGCCTCTGAAATAAGAGCAATTACCCGTAAGCTGCGCTCATACCTTGCCGTACTGCGAACCTTTGGGGTTAAGCGGCGAACAGTTTCCATATTGTGTGAAATAACATCAGGCCTTGCATCAATGACCATCTTGATCAGTTCCGGATGAGCATTAAAATCGGGAATCAAGGTCTCAATGGTCGTACCGGGATTCAACTCCTTAATCTTTCGGATGGTAGAGGCCCAAAACCCTGCACCCCCATCAGTTAAGTCATCACGGGTGACTGAGGTAACTACGCAATGTTTTAATCCAAGTGTCTGAATGGTCTTGGCCAACCGAAGCGGTTCCATCCAATCAACATCATCGGGGACATCATTCTGTACAAAACAAAACCTGCAATTGCGGGTACATTTATCACCCAGGATCATAAAACTGGCTGTTCCTGCACTCCAGCATTCCCCTTTGTTGGGGCAATTTCCACTGGTGCATATCGTATTTAAATGATGCTCTGCTACCAAACGTTTTACCTTTAAATAGCTCTCCCCTTTAGGCAATTGCGATTTCATCCAACGCGGCAACGGCTCTCTTTCAGTCTTTAATACGGTCATTTTTTACAATTGAGTTCTCCATACAAACAGAATACGGGAATCGAAGTTCAAAGCATTTTAATTCCATACATAAGTAATCATTTTTTTTTACAATTCAAGAATCAGACCAACCTAGCTTAATCCATCAGCTGGGCGTGGATTTTAATTGCAAATCCCTATACTCATTTTGTCAAAATCACTCTTGTTTTTAATTACTTTTGCCTTCCATAAAACCAATTAAGATGAACCTATCTGACTGGAGCGATCCAATTATCAATGATAAAAAGGACAAGAGATGTATGATTCCCAGACCCTATCCGAGGGTGGGATGGACTTTAAATTTTGGACAACCCTTAACATGGGTATTTATCGTGGCTTTAATATCCGTTCTTGTGGTTTGTTCAATTTTCATCCAATAAGACTTCACAACTACCTATGACTCAACTGACCGGATCCTCATCGCCCAACTTCAAACTGCTGGGTCTTGACCATTTAAGGGCCCTTGCCATTTCGTTTGTTTTCATCTACCATTACGGCGGAATGTTTGCCCATCCCCAATGGATACACACCATTGGCACATTCGGTTGGACAGGCGTAGACCTTTTCTTTGTGTTAAGCGGCTATTTGATTTCATCCCAACTCTTCTTGAAAATTGCAAAAGGAAAAGCCATCTCCTTTCGGGAGTTCTTTTTAAAACGCTTTTTCAGAATCATCCCTGCCTATCTGGTTGTTGTGGTGCTTTATTTTTCCTTTCCTTTCCTGCGTGAAAAGGAAGCCCTTGCACCCCTTTGGAAGTATTTGACCTTTACACAGAATTTGGGCCTTGATGCCCGTTACATGGGTACATTTTCCCATGCCTGGTCGCTTTGTATTGAAGAGCAATTCTATTTATTTCTACCCTTAACTCTCATCCTGCTGGCTAATTTTAAAGCCATCAAAAAAGGCTACATCCTGCTGGTATTATTATTTGTTGCAGGCTTCCTGGCAAGGCTATATTCCTGGAATGCACTTGTTTCTCCCTTTGTAAACGATGATAATTTCTGGGCCTATTGGCACAAATGGATTTATTATCCCACCAATTGCAGGTTAGATGGATTGTTAACCGGTGTTTCAATAGCGGCTATTTTTCAATTCAAACCACAGTTGAAAAATACAATCATTCAATATGGGAACCAACTTTTAGGGACCGGTTTACTGCTATTGACCGGAGCCTATTTTTTATGCATCAACCAGTCTTCATTCAATGCCTCCATTTTTGGCTTCCCATTGGTAAGCTTAGGATATGGACTTTTGATAGTAGGAGCCATTAGTCCCACCAGCTTTTTGTATAAATTTGATTCCAGGGTAACGGGCACCATAGCTTCCCTTTCGTATGCCCTATACTTAACCCATAAAATTATCATCCATGTCACCCAGGAGCTGGTTTCAAAGTTAAATATCAGTAAAGACAGTACCTTAATGTTCTTGATCTGCCTGGCAACCTGCTTGTTAGGAGCATTGCTGATGAATCGGTTAATTGAAAAACCGTTCTTACGACTTCGGGACAAAGTATTGTCGGTAACCAAAAGCGGCAGGCTTGAGGAACTTTCCAAAAGCGGGATGGAAGAATATAAATTGAACTAATCGATCTTTACCTTTTATGCTACACCTGATCTCCCTGAGGTAACTGATAGGGCTCCTTTTATACCTACCCCAATGAAATGCTATTTGTACCCTATACCAAAGCTACGTTTACCTATTCTTGGAGTAGATTTGGTGTAGGGTTGGTGTAGGGTTGGTGTAGGGTTGGTAGACAAACATCAGGGGGGTGTAGAAAATAAATGAGACCACTTTACAGTTTATTTTCTGAAGGATGCAAACAATCTCAATGTAGTTTGTTTAAGGTAAATAGAATATAGTGGCATGAAAAAAATATTAGTATTTGTATTCAGTATCTTGATGATATTGTATATGGGGACCTTGGGCTATCTATACTTGTTTCAGGAAAAACTAATCTTCTTTCCGCAAAAGCTGGAGAAGAATTATCAATTTAACTTTGCACAGAATTACCAGGAAATCAATATCAAGACGTATGACCAGAAGATGCTCAATGGCCTTTTGTTCAAGGCCGATAGTTCAAAAGGACTGGTATTTTATTTACATGGGAATGCCGGATCACTGAGCTCGTGGGGAAAAGTGGCCAAGACATATACGGATTTAAATTATGACGTGTTTATGCTAGACTACCCTGGATTTGGCAAAAGCGAAGGGACGATTGTCAGCCTGAAACAACTGTACAGAGATCTGCAAACGGCTTATGACGAAATGCTGAAAAGGTATGAGGAAAGTAAAATAATCGTCTTGGGTTACTCTATGGGAACCGGACTTGCAGCATACCTGGCTGCTACCAACCATCCAAAATTACTGATTTTACTGGCTCCTTATTACAGCCTGACCGATATGATGAAATACCGCTATCCACTGCTCCCTGACTTTATCTTGCGATATAAGATAGAAACCGATCAATACATTCAAGCCTGTAAAATGCCCATCGTAATTTTTCATGGTGATCAGGATCAGGTGATTTATTACGGCTCTTCCTTGAAACTAAAAAGACTCTTTAAAAAGCAGGATGTTTTAATCACCCTCACGGGTAAAGGACACGATGGGATGACCAACAACCTGGATTATAAAATGGAGTTGTCCAAAGTATTGCAGAGAGGATTAAAAAATGTCTACCAGGGATTACAGAGTTCCAAATAGAAACAGAATCGTGATATTAAGAGTCTCACTTTAAGTGAGACTCTTAATATCATAAATCTTCCTTAATTTGACTTTTTAAGCCAAATGACCGAACTTTGTGTATAGTGAAAATGTTTTCAGCAATTATATACACTAAAAACAAAAAGAAAGGATACGAGCATGAAAAAAATGAACCCTGTAGTACACTTTGAAATGCCTGCTGAGGATAGAAAACGTATGGCTGATTTTTACAACCATGTGTTTGGATGGCAAACCCAGATGCTCGGAGAGGAAATGGGAGACTATGTACTTGTTACCACATCAGAGACAGATGAAAATAGAAGGCCAAAAGATGCAGGCATGATCAATGGGGGCTTTTACCCCAGGAATGAAAATTCTGCCCCACACCCTTCTTTGGTGATTGCAGTGGAAGACATCCAGCAGTCGATCAAGGATATTGAAAAGGCAGGCGGTAAAATATTGGGTGAACCGATGGAGATTCCAGGTTATGGAATGTATGTCTCCTTTATTGATACAGAGAATAACCGGGTGAGCATGATGCAGCCTTCGATGGAATGGACCCAATAAAACAGATCATGATCTGAAGGTTTTTGAAACAGCTCAGTTTTTTTGTCAAACGATTAAATCAAAAGTAAGATGGAAACACAAATTAATCGGGAAAAAGATAAAAAGATAAGGGGAACAGAACTGCAAAAGATTACTCCCTTCTTATGGTTCGATCATCAGGCTGAGGAAGCAGCGAACTTCTACACCTCCATATTTAAGAACTCAAAGATAAAATTGATCACACACTATGGACCGGAAGGAGCAAAAGCTTCCGGGAGCGAGGAAGGATCAGTGATGACAGTGGTTTTCAAACTTGAAGACCAGGAATTTGTGGCCCTGAACGGTGGTTCTGAATTTGAAATCACACCAGCGATCTCTTTCTATGTGAATTGTGAAACGGAACAGGAAATAGATACCTTGTGGGAAAAGCTTTCTGAAGGGGGAACCGTATTGATGCAACTGAACAAATATCCATTCAGTGAGAAGTTTGGATGGCTCAAGGATAAATTCGGTGTTACCTGGCAGTTAATGATCGGAGAAGGGATGCAAAAGATCACCCCGTTTTTAATGTTTGGGGGAGAACAAAGCGGCAAAGCCGAAGAAGCGATCAATTTCTATGTATCGTTATTCCCCAATTCAGGCATTATCCATTTGGAACGTTATGAATCAACAGAAGATGAGATTGAAGGAACCATTAAGTATGCCAGATTCTCGCTTGACGAACAGGAGTTCCTGGCCATGGACAGTATCAGAGAACATTCTTTTACGTTCACCCCTGCCCTATCAATGGTTGTCAATTGCAAGTCGCAGGAGGAGGTGAATCATTTCTGGGACAAACTGACTGAGGGCGGAGATAAAAAGGCCCAACAGTGCGGCTGGCTTCAGGACAAGTATGGCGTCTCGTGGCAAATTGTTCCCCTTGAGATAGAAGAAATGATCAGCGATACTGATGCTGAAAAATCAAGAAGAGTAATGAAGGCCATGCTCCAAATGAAAAAGCTCGACATCAACGCTCTAAGGGCAGCCTATCAGGAGGAATAATGGGATAATGATTTATCAATCAAAAATGTACAACAATGAGAAAACTGGTATCATTTATGCACATCTCGCTGGACGGTTATGCTGCTGATGAAAAAGGAGGGATGGATTGGATCCTGGTAGATGAAGAAATGTTTGACTATGCCGGCGAACGGACCAAAAAATCAGATACCGCTCTTTATGGTCGGGTTACTTACCAATTAATGGAAAGCTACTGGCCTACTGCAGCTGATCAACCCAATCCCAGCAAACATGATATTGAACATTCACAGTGGTATAAAAGTGTTGAAAAGGTGATCGTATCCAAGACCATGGAAGGGACTCAAGTCCCCAATACGACCGTTATCCGTGAGAACCTTCCCAATGAAATCAGGCATTTGAAACAAAAAGACGGAAAAGAAATCATCCTATTTGGTAGTCCCACCCTAACCCGTTCACTGATGGAAGAAAACTTAATAGATGACTACTGGCTATTCGTAAATCCAATACTGCTGGGAAAAGGAACCAGGTATTTCAGCAACCTGGAGAATAGCATAAAACTTAAGCTCATGACCAGCAATGCCTTTCAATCAGGAGTTGTTTGTCTTCACTATGAAGTGGATACGGAGAAGTAAGTTCCAAGTTCCAGGTTGCGTGCCGATCAGTATGCAACCTGGAACTTGGAACCTTGAACTTGGAACTATGACTGTCCTTTTGTTACCAAGGAATAGACGTATTTTATTAACGTGAGTTATTAGGTGTGAAACATGTAACTTATTTCCATAATTGTGTAACGGTTTTAGACGTCGGTAGATCGATCTTTACTGTATATAATCATTTTAAATCATCACACCGATGGAAAGATCATTTAACACCGCAAAACTAATCGGGGCATTGGCTATTGGAACACTGGCAGGAGCTGTATTAGGGGCTTTTCTTACCCTAAACAAAGAAAGAAACATGCGCAAGGAAATTGTGAGCGACACAAAAAATCTAGCCAAGAACCTTCGGAAAAAAGCCCAGAAGAAAGCCAAAAACACCCGTAAAGAGGAATGGCTGGCCAATGAAAAGGATAAGATTATGGATCATGTCAAATAAGCAGTAAAAGCCTGGATAAATTCATAACCATCGCAATATAAGTTTTACACCATTGAGGAGTCCAACTTTATACCTACTTTTATTTATTAATTTTGGTCGCTCCTTATGGTAGTTAAAATGCTCTGCATATTGGTCATTTCCCTGTGCTGCTATGGGCAGTCCAATGCTCAGGAACAAAAGTCGGAAAAAGATTCGATACGCTACAGCGCTATTGAAAAGTTCTCCCAAAAGAGGAAATTTACAAAATTCCTGCACCAGTTAATCTTCAAACCGGTTGCCAAACCCCATTCACCCAATTCAACCACACAAAAGAGTATAGCAAAAAAGCAAAAGACCGACCGCAAGCTAGAGGGAAAGATTGTCAGGAATATCTACATCACTACCCTTGATCCTTTTGGTTATAGCCTAAAGGACACGACTATACAGCCAGAAGGTTTCATTAAAAATGCGGTGAATGAACTGCATATGAAAACCCGTAGTATGGTAATCAAAGATTTGTTGCTATTCAATAAGAATGCCCCCTATGACTCTTTGCTGATCAAAGAATCAGAACGATTGATCCGGTCACAGAAATATGTGCAGGATGTCATGGTATCTACTTTTACCACTTCGCCAAAAGCTGATTCAGTGGATGTATTCATAAGGGTGAGTGATGTTTGGAGCATTATCCCGTCCCTGAGTGCATCAGCCTCCAACCTTGAGCTGGGACTTACAGACATCAATTTTATTGGATTAGGCAACAGTTTACATGTGGATACCAGGATGAATACCTCCATCCATGGGAACGTCACCCAAATCGGCTATTTGGTACCTAATTTCAAAAATTCACACATCACAGGAAACATTCAATATTACTTTGCGGGAAACAATGACCTGATTGCCAACAAGGAATTTGCAAGGCCTTTGTATATACCCGTTAGTTCGAATCTCCAGTCCCTTACTTTGGGCAACAGTTACCTGGTTAAAAGCGTTGAACTGGCGAGGTCCTTTTATTCTCCCCTGACCGTATGGGCAGGAGGGGTTTATATTGGACAACTGATTACCAATCAGAACTATGTACAGAATGACAGTCTTCGGTATTTATCGTCCAAGACCAATATACAGGATTACTGGGCAGCACGTTCGTGGCGAATTTACGGCGGTAGTTCAATAAGTGCCCGTACCACTAACTTTATTCTCTCAGTCAGGATGCTCAAAACACGCTACCCGGGAAGGACCACAGAGGCAGAGACGGTCAACATATTCAACAAGGAAAATATTTATTTTGCAGGAATAGGGATCACTTCCAGGGAGTTTATCCAGGACAAATATGTATTCAATTACGGGAAAACAGAAGACATCCCCGTTGGCAGAGCCTTTGGCTTAACCATAGGAACATCGGTCCGACCAACCACCAATCTCTACTTGGGATTAAAAGCGGCATGGGGAAATTACTATCCTTTCGGTTACCTGAGCAGCCATTTTGAATATGGCACGTTCATCGGCAAAGAAGGTTTGCAGCAACAGGTGATCACGGGAAGAATCAACTATTACACCAAGTTATTCACTGTCGGCTATTGGAAGATACGTCAGTTTATCAGACCAACGGTGATCGTAGGCCTGAACCGATTGCCAACAGACAACCTGAGCCTTAACGAAGTAATGAAAGGATTCGAGGACCTGAAATACCCGGCCACACAAATGATGGCTTTGTCCCTTCAAACCCAAAGCTATGCACCCTGGGAATTTTACGGCTTTAGATTTGGTCCTTATCTCTTTTCTTCCTTTGGAATGTTGGGCAACACCAGTTCAGGGATTTCGAATTCACGCCTTTACTCAGAGTTGGGGCTTGGAGTATTGATAAAGAACAATTACCTGATGATTAATACCTTCCAGATATCCTTGAGTTTCTATCCCTACCTGCCCGGGCAAGGGGCAAACATTCTAAATACAAACGCCTATAAGACCAGCGATTACGGATTCAACGACTTTGAGATCTCAAAACCAAAGGTGGTTGAATACAGGTAGGGGCAGATTTCATGAAATGGTTTAAAGTTTAAAGTTTAAAGTTCAAAGTTCAAAGTTGCGTGCCGATCTGGATGCAACCTCACCCCGAGTCCTCGGATTCGCGTTAACTTCG
>DMFR01000098.1:0-1175 GCA_003450125.1 Prolixibacteraceae bacterium
ATTTTGGCATTATGGCATTTTGAGACCCTTAAATGATCGATTTATGCATTCCCCTTCTTGAACAACACCGGAAAGGTCTGAATGATAATCCAGATATCGTTCCAGAAAGAGTTTCTATGTCGGGCTATTTGATAATATTTATTCTGCAGCCTGCTTCGATCTTCATGCGACATGGACCTCAATTTTCTACGGCTAACCACTTTCCATATCCCTGTAATTCCTGCAGGACTGTGAAAACGGTCGTTCCAGTCGGCAGTGGTTAAGAGTTCGGCTTCATAAATTGGAAGCGGCCGGTTGCCCACCATTGAAATATCTCCCCTGATGACATTGAACAACTGAGGCAGTTCATCAATGTTGAGTTTGCGGATGATAGAACCCACTTTTGTGATCCTTGAATCACCGAGCTGGGCGGGTTTATTTCTGTCGCCTTGTAGGTTCTTTGATTCCAAATTCACCATTGCGGGATCGCCGGGGGATGTTTCTTTATTGAGTTCATTGATATGGGCCAGTTCCTTCAGTCGCTTATCCGAATGGGCGTACATTGAACGCAGCTTGAAAGAGTCGAAAACCTTGAACCCTGAGCCCACTCTCCTGGATCGATAAAAGACGTTCCCTTTTGTTTCCAGCTTGATGGCGATGGCTGAAATCAACAGTAAGGGTGAGGCTATAATCAGGCAAATCGAGGCTGTAACAATATCAAACAGGCGCTTTAGGACCGTTAATCTGAAAGGTTTGAACCCATTCATTTCTGAAACCATTGTTTGAACATTGATCGGCTTGTCTTTGCGCAGCATTAAAATCCTGTTGATCAGTGTTTCACCAGGGATTGGTTTGATAAAAACATCGTCAATTTTTTGCTCCAGTGCCCTTGATCCAACCCCCTGATCGGCTTCTTCGATCAGTAAAATAAAAGGAATCTTTCGCTCTGCATCAAATTGGGCGACCCAGAAGTCATGAAATCCAAGTCCGTTTTCACCCTGAAGCCTGCTCTCACAGACAAGGGCGTCAGGCAGCCTGTTTTGAATGATCCATTGACTGACAGAAAAGGGATTGTCCAGGGTTTCAATCTCCACCAGATGGTTTTCATACGCAATGGGTGAACTGAATTCAGGATCGGCGCCTATGTGAAGAATTTTCAATTTTTCCTTATTGTCCATTTCCATGGGGTAGATTTA
>DMFR01000098.1:1265-4386 GCA_003450125.1 Prolixibacteraceae bacterium
TGGGGTAGATTTATAGGTTTGATAGTTAACCAAATTTATATAAAATATAGCAAACTTTCCTTATATTAGTGATTATCTTTTTGACTAAAGGAGATTTGAACCCATGGGAGGGGTATAAAAAGAAAAAAGGATAGATTCTCTAATCTACCCTTTCCCTAAACCTAACTAAACCTAAACTAACTAAACCAATAAAACTAATCAAACCTAACTTATGAAATGTGATAACAATACTTTGATTGTGATTACGATACAAAGATAGGCTCTCTTTGTCGGATGAGTGTTAACTGAACCTTAAATTTGTGTTATATAACATTTATCTGTGAATCCGATTGACAACTGGCAACTGGCTTCTAGCTACTAGCCAGATGCTTCTTTTCAACAGTAACATCACAATAGGGACATCAAACTTCCTCAAAAATATAAAAATACACGTGAACCCCCTACAAATTAATTTGTTCCATGAAAGGCCGTATAATTTATTCAGGTTCAAAGTCAATATGCCGGATTGATTTCGTAAATTGTGACCACTTTCTGTTTAATAATAGTTGCCTGACAATTTGTGATACAGGGAGATAAAAATGAACCCTTGAGGGTAAATTAAAATGTTGTCAAATGCGCTTGTTGATACGAAGGTTGAATTTTTATATAAAGGAACTGGTTTACAGAAATATAGAAGGAAAGAAGGTCCTGATCCTCTTTATTTTGACTAACCTTGTTTATGTCTTCATGTTGTTGGTAAGCATTCCCAAAGTATTGAGCTTCTCAGGAGGAATGAAACTATTTGATTTGATGCCAACGGGTTATGAGCCTGAATATGCCCGTGCATTGCTTGAAAAGCTGGGCGCTGCAGGCCGGAATGCTTATTTGTTCAATCAGATTCCGGTCGATTTGATCTATCCTTCCCTTTTTGGCATCTCTTATTGTTTGCTCCTGGCTTACCTGCTCAACCGGCTGAATAGTTTAAAAGCCGAGTATTTTTATCTGTGCCTGCTTCCTCCCCTGGCCGGATTATTTGATTATCTGGAGAATCTTGGCATTATTAACATGCTGGTGTCATATCCCCATCTTTCTGCTGCTGCCATTCAAATCACCGCTTTTTTCACCGTCTTTAAAAGCCTGCTTTCGACCATCAGTTTCTGCATATTAATAGTGGTACTTGTAATGTTTGGCGTCAAGAAGTTATTGCAGAAGAATGATGGTTGAATGGTTGGATGGTTAAATAGTTAAAGGGTTGATTGGTTATAACCATTCAACCATTCAACATTCAACCATCTAACCATCCAACCCTTTTATATCAATGTTCTCAAAGCTATTTGTATTTTTGTTCGCGAAGGGCCTTGATTTTATCGTCCGTCAGGTATTCTTCGAAGTCCATGTATTTATCGATGGTTCCGTGTGGAGTGATATCAATTACGCGCGAACAAACGCTCTCGATGAACTCATGGTCATGGCCTGCCATCAGCACCTGACCGGGAAATACCTTCATGTTGTTGTTGAAGGCCTGGATCGACTCCATGTCCAAATGGTTGGTCGGATGGTCCATGATCACCGTGTTGGGATGGGCCAGCATCATTTTGGCAATCATACATCGCATCTTTTCACCTCCGGAAAGTACTTTGGCGCTCTTCTGTAAATCATCGCCTGTAAAGAGCATCTTGCCCAGGTATTGGCGCAGGAAGTTTTCACTGGTATCGGTGGAATACTTGCCCAACCATTCGTAAAGGGTTTCTTTTTTTGTGAAGAATTCGGAATTGTCGTTGGGAAGATAAGCCGTAGAGATGGTAACGCCCCATTCAAAAGTTCCGGTGGTAGGTTCAATTTCCTTGTTGAGTATTTTGAAAAAAGCAGTCACGGCGCGGTTTTCCTTGGCCATGAATACCACTTTATCGCCACGCTCAATGGTAAATGAAATATCTTTAAACAGCACCTCTCCATCCTGGACATACGACAGGTTCTCAACAGTCAGTACACGGTCTCCTGTTGCACGTTCCTGTTGGAAGATGATCCCAGGATAACGACGGGTGGAGGGTTCAATTTCTTCAATCTTCAGCTTTTCGATCATCTTTTTGCGGCTGGTCGTTTGTTTCGACTTGGCCACATTGGCGCTAAAGCGCTGAATGAATTCCTGCAGTTCCTTCTTCTTTTCTTCGGCCTTCTTGTTGGCATTGGCTTGCTGGCGAAGGGCCAGCTGACTGGATTCATACCAGAACGTATAGTTTCCTGAGAAAGCGCGAACCTTGCCAAAATCGATATCTACCACATCAGTACATACATTGTCCAGAAAGTGACGGTCATGGGAAACGACAATCACTGTATTCTGGCAATTGGCCAGATAGTTTTCCAGCCAAAGGACTGTTTCAAGGTCAAGGTCATTGGTAGGCTCATCGAGCAGAAGATTGTCAGGGTTGCCAAACAACGCCTGGGCAAGCAGTACGCGTACTTTTTCCTTCCCGTTGAGGTCCTTCATCAGGGTGAAATGCATTTCTTCCTTGATGCCCAAACCACTCAACAGGCTGGCAGCATCGCTCTCGGCATTCCAGCCATTCATGTTGGCAAAATCGTCTTCCAGTTTGGCGGCCAAAAGACCATCTTCTTCCGTGAAATCGGCTTTGGCATACAGGGCATCTTTTTCCTTCATCACACGAAGCATTTCCGTGTGCCCCATCAGAACGGTATCAAGGACGGTATATTCGTCGAAAGCATTGTGATTCTGGTTCAAAACAGACAAGCGTTCGCCTGGCCCCATCATGACCGAACCGCGGGTTGCTTCCAGGTCACCGGAGATGATCCTTAACAGGGTTGATTTTCCGGCGCCGTTTGCACCAATCACACCATAGCAGTTCCCTGGATTGAACTTTAGATTCACATCTGAAAACAAGGGCTTTTTCCCGAACTGAATTGATAAATTTGATACCGTAATCATTTGCTTTGTATATTTTCTTAAAATTTAAGGGCTGCAAAGGTAACATTATCTTTGCCTTGAAAGATTATTCTAAGTTAATAAATTCTTAAAGACAATCTACTCAATCTTAATAACTCACCTTACGCAAGAACACTGATATATAGGAAAAAAGGGAGAATTGAACACAGATTTAACGGATGGTACAGATTTACACTGATC
>DMFR01000436.1 GCA_003450125.1 Prolixibacteraceae bacterium
GTAGCAGGAGATACCAGCTCAATACGTATTGGAATGTGATATGGAATGATGTTCGAATGGTTGGTCCCAACACCTAAGTTTAGAATTGAACCACCCTGTCGATAATTGGTCTTTCCTGTTACTGAATGCCAAATATTTATATATTTGCATCTGTTAAATCTTTAGCTATGATAACTATTCAGGAATTAGATACTTACCGTCTGGAAATGGCGGCCAATATGCTAAAAGCAATCGCTCACCCGATGCGTATTGCCATATTAAAACACCTTGAGGGAGGTAAAAAATTGACCGTAACTGAAATCCATGAGTTGCTGGGCATTGAACAAGCCACCACTTCACATCATTTGGGCATTCTGAAAGACAAAGGCGTGCTGTGTTCCCGCCGGGAAGGGAAAAATACCTCCTACTACCTGAAACATGATATTTTAAGCCAAATTATTGATTGCTTACAGAAATGTACCTGCGAATAACAACAAGTTTAAAGTTCAAAGTTTAAGGTTTAAAGTTGCGTGCCGAACAGAGGCTACCCATTCTTTAACTTTAAGCTTGGAAATTGCATCCAGATCGGCACGCAACTTTAAACTTTAAACATTGAACTTTAAACTTGATTCTTCTTTTCTAATTTCGACCTCCAGAAAATAGACCAAATGGCAAAAATACGTGTTACCAAACAATTCGGCTTCGAGATGTCGCATGCCCTGCTCAATTACGATGGGCTATGCCGCAACATTCATGGCCATTCCTACAAGCTTCAGATCACTGTGGCCGGTGAGCCAATCAATCAACCGGGAAACGCCAAAGACGGCATGGTGATTGATTTCAGCATCCTGAAAAAGATGATTCAGGAACATATCGTCAGTAAACTGGATCATTCACTGATGATCAATGAAAATGCCCCTACAGACAAACTGGACGCCCTGGGACAAATGTACGAACGCCACCATGTAGTTCCGTTTCAACCAACCTCTGAAAACATGGTGGTGTATATTGCAGAAAAAGTGAAACCCCTTTTGCCTGAACATATTGAACTTTTCAGCGTTCGTCTGTTTGAAACCAGCAGCTCGTTTGCAGAATGGTTTGCATCGGATAACTGATTGGTTGGATGGTTAGATAGTTGGATGGTTAAATGGTTGGATGGTTGGATGGTTAAATGGTTGATGGTTGATGGTTTAACGGTTGCAGAAGGATTAAAATCGCTATTTTTAAAGAAAAAAACAATTCCTCATGACAGAACACAACAATGCAGATAAACGTCTTTTTCTTTTGGACGCTTATGCACTGATTTACAGATCTTATTTCGCCTTTATTAAAAACCCACGGTTCAATTCCAAGGGATTGAATACCTCGGCCATGTTGGGATTTGTCAATGTATTGGAGCAATTGCTGAAGGATCAGAAACCTACCCATATAGCGGTTGTCTTTGATCTGAATGTTCCCACTTTCAGGCACGAAATGTTTGAAGCCTACAAAGCCACACGGGAAGCAATGCCAGAGGACCTGATCAAGTCAATCCCCTATATCCGCAACATCATTGAAGCCTACCATATTCCCATTCTTGAAAAAGCAGGCTTTGAAGCCGATGATGTGATTGGTACCTTGGCTAAGAAGGCTGAAACGATGGGCTACACCACATACATGATGACCCCCGACAAGGACTACGCACAGCTGGTTTCTGAAAACATTTTCATGTATAAACCTTCAAAGGGAGGCGAACAACCTGAAGTATGGGGCATTCCTGAAGTACGTGTAAACTTTGAGGTAGAAGAACCCTGGCAGGTCATCGATATCCTTGGACTGATGGGCGATACATCAGACAATATTCCCGGATGCCCTGGTATAGGTCCCAAGACGGCCATGAAACTGATTTCAACTTACAAATCTATTGAAGGATTGTATGAAAACATCCATGACCTGAAAGGCAAGATGAAAGACAACCTGGTGGAATTTGAAGAGCAGGTACGCCTGTCCAGAGTCCTTGCCAAGATTATTCTGGATGTTCCTGTTGAATTTGATGAGAACAAACTGATCATGGAGGAACCCAATTGGAAAAAACTCAATGAAATCTTCTCAGACCTTGAGTTCAGACAATTGATTCGCAAACAGGAGACAGCTGTACAGACGCCAGTCGATGCGATGTTTAAACAGGGCACCTTGTTTGGAGGTCCGCTTTCTTCTACTGAAGTCCATGCTCCTGAAATCATTGCTCCGGCAACAGTGATTAAAAACCTGGATAGCTTCTCAACGGTACAGCACCAGTATTACCTGATTGAAACGGCAGCACAAAGAGCAAGTCTTCGGGCCGAGTTATCGGTTCAGAAGGAGTTTTGCTTTGATACTGAAACCACCGGACTGGATACCCAGACAGCTGAACTGGTATGTATGTCTTTTGCCTTCCGCAGTCATGAAGCTTTTTGTGTGACCTTGCCTGCCGACCGAAAGGAAGCTACCAAAGTGGTGCAGGAATTCCAGCTGGTCTTTGGAGATGAAAACATTACCAAGATTGGTCAAAACATCAAATACGATCTTTCCATGTTGCTCAATTACGGCGTGGAACTGAAAGGTCCGCTATTCGATACCATGATGGCCCATTACCTGATTCAGCCTGAGATGAGGCACAACCTGGACTATCTGTGTGAACTGTACCTGGGCTATGAGAAGATCACCACAGAAACCCTGATTGGTAAAAAGGGAGCCCTGCAACAGAATATGCGCCAGGCACCGCTTGACAAGTTACGTGATTATTCCTGCGAAGATGCCGACCTTACCCTTCAACTGAAGTTAGCCATTGAAAAAGACCTGGATGAAAGCGGAACCCGTCAACTTTTTGATGAGATTGAAATGCCCCTCATATACGTTCTGGCCGATATGGAACGTGCCGGGGTTAAGCTAAATACCGGCGAATTGAAACTATATGCAGGAATATTGAACACCCAACTCATCAGTATTGAAAAGGAAATTATTGATTTGGCCGGTGAAGAGTTTAACATCTCCTCTCCCAAACAACTTGGGGTGATTTTGTTCGAAAAGCTGAACATTGATCCCAATGCCAAAATGACCAAAACCAAGCAATACTCAACGGCAGAGGAAACGCTTGAGAAACTTCAGCACAAGCACCCCATCATCAGCAAGATACTTGAATTCAGGGGACTGAAGAAACTGCTTTCTACCTATGTGGAAGCCCTGCCCTTGCTCATTAATCCAAATACCGGAAAGCTGCATACCTCCTACAACCAGGCCATTGCAGCAACCGGAAGGTTAAGCTCGACCAATCCCAATTTACAGAATATCCCCATCAGGGATGAGAATGGACGCGAACTGCGCAAGGCATTTATTCCTTCCGATTCAGAGCATACCTTTCTCTCTGCCGACTACTCTCAAATTGAGCTGCGTATCATGGCAGCCTTGAGCCAGGACAAACAAATGATTGAAGCCTTCAGAAACAACCAGGATATTCACTCCATCACTGCATCTAAAATCTATAAGATACCCCTTTCAGAAGTGACTTCCGATATGCGCCGCAAAGCCAAAACAGCCAACTTTGGAATCATCTACGGCATTTCATCCCATGGTTTATCTGCTAGACTAAATATTCCCAAATCCGAAGCTACAAAACTCATAGTTGGTTATTTTGAAAACTTTGCCGATGTCAAGGCCTATATGGATCAAAGTATTGAGAAGGCCCGCAATGTAGGGTTTGTGGAAACCATCATGGGCCGTAAACGCTATCTGAGTGATATCAATTCAGCCAATTCAATGGTGCGTGGGATGGCTGAACGAAATGCCATCAATGCCCCTATTCAAGGCTCTGCCGCTGATGTAATCAAGATTGCAATGGTCAACATCTGGAGAGCAATAAACCAGCAGAAACTTCAATCTAAAATGATTCTTCAGGTACATGATGAATTGAATTTTGATGTCTTGATTCCTGAATTGGAACAAATGACTGCTCTTGTTAAACAAGAAATGGAAAATGCTGTAAACATTGGTGTACCGCTGACTGTTGAAATTAACGCAGGTGATAACTGGCTGGATGCACACTAGGAGTTCCAAGTTTAAAGTTCCAAGTTCCAAGTTTAGGGAAGTGAAATTTTCATCCAGTTATCAGTAAACTTGCATAATATATTCAGGAATCAATGATATACAGAGAGATGGAAACACTTTTTACAGAGGATGATTATAGGAAGGCGTTAAAAAGGTTTATGGAAATCTGTGATGCTCCCGAAGACTCTCCGGAAGCCAATGAGTTGGAACAATTGATGTTTTTGTTACAGATTTACGAACAGGATAACTGCTCGTGAAAAAAACTTTGGGAAAGATTTATCAATTGTATAAATCTTTCCCAAAGTTGAACTTTAAACTCTTTAAAAGCTCCTGAAAATCTCCACTACCGCTGCATTGTATTTCAGGACACTACTTGATTTCTTTACCAGTTTCATGGCCTTGTGCGGGTTTTCAAACGATTCACTGAAATAAGTCCAGAATTGGTTCATCCTGGCCAGTAAATGTCCGCTGCCCTGCAATCGTTCCGAATACTGCTCAAACAGTTGATCGTGAAATTCCTTCTTCTTTTGTTTACGCATCTTCTCATCCACCTCTATCCCATTGAGCCTTAAAGCCAGCGAAGGGTCTATCAGTAAACCTCTACCCGTCATCCAGTTGTGCTGATTGGGCAAAAGGGCTTTTAACTCCTGAAGATATGAGACTGAAAACAGATCTCCATTGTAGACCAATGGATGTTTAACCTGTGGAAGTGCCTCTACAAAAAGAGACGGGTCTGCCTTTCCTGTGTACATCTGCTTTGCCGTTCTTGGATGAAAAATAATTTCTTCCAGGGGAAACTGGTTTAAAACAGCAAATACCGCCTGTGCATCCTGGTCGTTGGTCATTCCAGCTCTCATCTTGACTGAAAATTTAGATGGAAAACCTTTTGCAAATAACTCACCGAGCGTCTCATTCAAGAGGGCTGGTTTTTCCAGCCATGCAGCGCCTCGTCCCTTGTTGGTAACCATTGGGTAAGGGCATCCCAGGTTAAGGTTAATCTCCTTATAACCATTGTCAATCAGGATGGATACCAATTCAAACAGTTCCGTTGCATCGGAAAACAACACCTGTGGAATAACCGGTAAGGCCTTATTGTTCTCAGGAAGAATTTCCTTGAACAATGACTTTTTAATTTCCTTTCCCTTGCCATAGGAAAGGTAGGGGATGAAATATTTGCTAATCCCGCCATACACTTCATGGAACGCATTCCGGTAGGTGAAGTCAGTGAATCCCTGTAAAGGAGCCTGGTAGATATGTTCTGTTTTTTGAGTCATGAGTACAAAATTTAATGAATAGACCGAAGAAGTGACTGGATAAAATTTATAAATCACTACTTTTGCGACCACAAACTTATACAATTGCCCGTCAGTATGCAATCTAATCAATTCAAATCAGACACACCAACGACTAACCTGCATTTGAATCCAACGAATATGGAGTCCAATCACTTTCAGACTCAACTTGCATCGAAAAATGTAAATCTTCTCGATTCGGCCCTTCTCGACTCCTTAAATGCCAACTATATCGCACCCGACAGCGTGATTTATTTCAGCTACCGGCCCGAGTATTCTCAGTTCAGAAAGGAATATGACAATTTTTACAATTACCAGAAGCATTTACTTCAGCCCCTACCCTACGATTCGCTCTATACGGTATTGAAAAAGGTTGAAGTGGTCTTTCCGGGGAAAAAACTAACGCGTACCAATCCCGATTGGCTGGTAGGGGTGTTGGTCCTGGCCTTCTTCCTGTTTGCCACCGTACGGCTTATTTTCAACAAATATTTAAGCCAGATCGCCCAGGCGACCATCAATTACTCCACTTTTACCCGTATCTTTCGGGAACGTTATTTCAATTTCTTTCACGCTTCCTTCAGGCTTGATGTGATCTTCAACCTCGTGATGGCATTGTTTGGCTACCAATTTCTTAACACCTATAAAATCAACTTCGGCATCGCCAACTCCTTCTATGTCTACCTGATCTGCCTGGGAATTGTGATTGGATTTTTTATAGTTAAAAAAGTGCTCTATGGCCTCGTTGGAATCATGACGGAAAGCAAACGAGAGGTCCGGGAATACCTTTTCAGCATAACTATTTTCAACCGGGTATTGGGTCTTTTTCTGCTTCCGGTCACTGCCGTTATTGCCTTTGTTCCC
>DMFR01000438.1:0-10001 GCA_003450125.1 Prolixibacteraceae bacterium
CAGCAATGAATCATTTATCCAGATGATGAAACAGGTTCCAAATGCCCAGGTAATTGGCATGAAGACTTATGGAAGTTCAGGAAATCCAATACCACATGAATTGTCCAATGGAGTGGTCATTTATTTGCCCTCGTGGCAGGCCTATACTCTTGAGGGTAAATTGATCGAGGGAAATGGTGTTGAACCTGACCTTGAAATGATCACCACCAAGGAAGATTTTCAAAACAAGGATGGGCTGTTTGAAAAAGTGATGAATATGATTAAAAAAGATTAAACATGAAACAACAGGGCTTCTCCATCAATAAACGGTTCAAGAGTTTTGCATATGCCTGGAATGGGATCAAAATCCTGTTGCGGGAAGAGCACAATTCAAGGATCCATCTTGTAGCCGCTATTGGTGTTGTGATGGCTGGATTTTTCTTTAAAATATCTGCACTTGAATGGATGGGTATAGTGTTTGCCATTGGATTGGTGATTGTACTAGAGATCATCAATTCTGCGATTGAAAACATTTCAGATTTTATTTCTCCCGGAATGAATGATCAGATCAAGAAGATCAAGGATTTATCGGCTGCAGGGGTTTTGGTAGGGGCAATAACGGCAGCCATCATCGGGTTGATTGTATTTGTGCCTAAGATAATGAAGCTATGGTAAAACTGCTGAAAGAACATAACCGGTTAAACGAGACCATCTTCATGGCCGTTTTAACGCTTGCCTGTATGGGATTATCCATCTTCAGGTTCATTTATGCGGATTCGATGGTATTTCTGTTTTTGGTTTGGAATTTGTTCTTGGCCTTTGTCCCCTGGGGATTAACCAGCATCATGATGTTGAAACCTACTTACCAGAAGAACCCGGTTGTGATAGGCATACTGTTAGGGGCATGGCTGATTTTTTTCCCCAATGCACCCTATATCCTTACCGACCTGTTTCATCTTCGGCAAAGATATTCCATGCCTATCTGGTTTGACCTGATATTAATTTTATCATTTGCCTGGACAGGGTTGTTGTTTGGATTCCTAAGCTTGTGGGACATTGAGAAAATAATGGCCAGGTCCATCAGGCGCCCATGGGTGACAGTCATATCCATGGGGCTTTTATTCCTGGGTAGTTTCGGCGTCTATGTGGGCAGGTACATGGGATGGAATAGTTGGGATGTGATCCATGAACCATTCCGATTAATGAATGATGTGGGTACGCGCATCGCTAGCCCTGTTGAACATCCGGCAACCTGGGGGGTGACTGTATCGTTGGGCCTTTTCCTGAATATGATTTACTGGTCATTTAAATTCATAAGAATGAGGGATAAATAAGAGGTCTGAACTTTGATTCTTGGGATTCATGTGATTTTTCATACGAATCAAAAGAATCAAAGTTCAGACAGTTTATTAAAACAGACACTTCGGTTCATCGGGTATATTATTTAGAACTTTTCCAGGTGAACTATGTGTCCCTAAGAGTGTAATATTTGTTGAAATCGATACAGCCATGAAAGAACGTATACTGGAAAACATCAATAATGCTGATTATCTTGAACGATTGTACCGGGAGAATAAGCAGGATTTCTCCAAATCATTTCTGGAAATAACCCCTGATTATGATTCCGAACTGATCAGATTCTGGAAGATCCGTTTAGCTCCAGAAACCCAAAGTGAGGTGACCGGATTTTTAAAGCTGGATTTATTGGTGGTGATTCTTCTATCTTTGGTTTCCGGGTTGCTGGTAAAGCTTCCCGAGGTATTTCCACAAATCATCCGGGAGTCTTTTTACCAAAGAAACCTGGCCATCATTGTATTCAATGGAATTATTCTTTACACCTTTTGGCAAAACAGGATCTTTGATACCCGGAGAATCCTTATTTATGGAATTACCCTTTTGATTTTATTGTTGTACATCAATTTGTTGCCGGGCAGCTATAACCCCTTTAAAGTCAGTGATTCAGTCACCCTTGCCTTTATCCATGTGCCTTTATTCTTATGGTGCATGTTTGGATTGGCCTTTGCCTCATTTGAATATAAAAATACGGCCAAGCTGATTGAGTTCATCCGCTTTAATGGAGAACTCATTATCATGACCGGCCTAATTCTTATTGCCGGTGGTATCATGACTGGCCTTACCATTGCCTTATTCAGGGCTATTAAAATGGACATTCAGAAGTTCTATATAGAGTATGTGGTGGTATTTGGTGGGGTTGCTGCCCCGATTGTTTCTTACTTTTTAATCCGTTTATACCCCAACATTACCAGTAAAATCGCCCCTGTTATTGCAAGGGTATTTACACCATTGGTATTGATGACCATGGTCGTTTATACCATCTCATTGATTTTCTCTGAAAGCAGGATTTTAGAGGACAGGGAATTGCTGCTTGCTTTTAATATGATGCTTTTAGCGGTTATGGCCATCATCGTATTTTCAGTCTCCGAATTGGATAAATCAAAAGAGAAAAACATCAATGTGATCATCTTATTGGCATTGGCACTACTGGCCATTGTCATTGATTCAATTGCCTTGATCGCGATAATTACCAGGGTTACTAATGGATTAACTCCTAATCGGACGGCAGTCCTGGGGTCGAATATCTTAATTTTTATTAACCTCATACTTATAGCAAAAAGCCTATACAAGGCCTACCGGAAGAGCGATCAATTGGAATCGGTGGAAGCCGTGGTTGCCAGCTATTTGAGAGTCTATGCCCTATGGACGATCGTTGTAATTTTTATCCTGCCATTTATCTTTGGGTTATAACAAAAGTGCTATGAAGGGGGTATTAACACATGAATAATCAAGATAATGTTCAAACAATTTGGTTTAGAAAAGTGGGATGGATTTATGTCCCGGTATCGATTATTGGAACAGTGCTTTTATTGCTGACAATCGTTTTCTGCGTAACCGTATTCCTTGCAATAGACCGACACTCCCACTCCGTATCGGATACATTGTATGGCATTTTCCCTTACTTCGTATCTGCATTTACAATTCTGTTCTGGATTGCAGGAAATACGTCCAGAAAGGGAGAATGATTCATTTTTAAGGATGTTTAATTGGCACCATTTGCTTTGTTTCCATGATTTTAATTGTAATTTTATTTAATCATACAGAAAGCTGGAGAGGAAACTTATTTATACCCAAAGACAATGATTTACAAGGGAATAACTTATGATGTAGGCACTGAATACAAGGCCAATATTTTAACAAGGGATCAGCCCAGTGAGGCCCTGATTAAAACGGACATGGAGGCCATTAAGAATAAGCTCAATTGTAACTCGGTCAGGATTTACGGTAAAGATCCCAAAACTCTTCTAGCAGCTGCTGGAATAGCGCTTGAATATGGGTTAAATGTGTGGCTTTCTCCAAGATTAATCAATGGAAATAGAGAAGATACCTTAAGCTATTTAAAAAGTATTGCGATCGAATTTGAACGTTTAAAAGTAACCTATCCCTCCCGGGAGTTGGTTTTCATGATAGGTGGAGAATTAACCATAGACATGAAGGGTTTTATCGAAGGAGAAACCATCCATGCAAGAATCGTCCATTTGTTTAAACCTCTTTTCTTTCTTAAAAACATGTTGGGATTTCAGCCTAAATACCAGAGGGCGTTTAACCAATTTTTAAAAGATGCTGCTGCAGAGGTTAAAAAGGAATTTTCTGGTAAGGTTACCTATGCCAGTGGTGTCTGGGAAAAGGTAGATTGGTCAGACTTTGACTTTATTTCAGTGAACTACTATAAAGCGTCGTTTAATAAAAAGTTTTATACCCAGAAGCTAAAGAAATTGGTTTCCCAGGGTAAGCCTGTAGCAATCACTGAATTTGGTTGTTGTTCCTTTGACGGGGCAGATGATAAGGGCCCGATGGGTTATACAGTTTTAGACTTATCAAAAAGGCCTCCAGTGTTCAAAGAGAAATGTATTCGTAATGAAAAAGTGCAGGCTGACTACCTCGTTGATTTACTCCAAACGTATGACAGGGAGAAAATAGCAGGCGCTTTTATCTTTGATTTTTATTCACAAAAACACACCCATAGTATTGATCCAGAGAAAGATTACGATATGGCCAGTTTCAGTATTACAAAATCATTGGGTAACAATCATTGGGAGCCAAAAGAATCGTTTTACAGCATAGCGGATTATTATAAAGAAAATTAAAAGCCAAACGATCATAATTTCAGCAATGATGTTGGTTCTGATTACATCAAATTAGTTTACCCCAACATTAAATTCATTGATCGATAGGAAATGAAACCTTTTGAGACTGATATATTCTTTATATTTGGACTGAAATTTATGTAACCCAAAAAAATAGATATGCAAACAATTGAAACCTATGATTTCGCTGGCAAAAAAGCATTGATCCGTGTTGATTTCAACGTGCCACTCGATGAGAATTTTGTAATTACTGATGATACCCGTATCCGGGCTGCTTTGCAAACGATCAACAAAGTAATTGCAGAAGGTGGTTCTCCCATTATCATGTCTCATTTTGGCCGTCCCAAGGCAGGACCTGAAGCCAAATATTCCATGTGTCACCTGGTAAGTCATTTAAGTGAACTGCTTGGCAAAGAAGTAAAATTGGCGAATGATTGTATTGGTGAGGAAGTGAAAGCCATGGCCAAAGCGTTAAAACCGGGTGAAGTGCTGCTGCTTGAAAACCTTCGTTTCCACAAAGAAGAAGAAAAAGGAGACGAGGCTTTTGCTCAGCAACTGGCTGCCAACGGCGACTGCTGGATCAACGATGCCTTTGGAACTGCTCACCGGGCACATGCTTCTACAGCTGTAATTGCCAAGTTCTTCCCCAACGATAAGATGTTCGGCTACCTGATTGAAAGCGAAATTGCCAGTCTGGATAAAGTGCTGAAAAACCCACAACGTCCATTGACTGCCATCATGGGAGGAGCCAAAGTTTCTTCTAAGATTACCATCATTGAAAACCTGTTGGATAAGGTAGATAACCTGATCCTTGGCGGCGGTATGACTTACACGTTCGTGAAAGCTCACGGTGGTGAAGTAGGAAATTCAATCTGCGAATTGGATTACCTTGACACTGCTTTGTCTATCGAGAAGAAAGCGGCTGAAAAGGGAGTTAAAATATTCATGGCTACAGATGTGGTTGCTGCTGATGCTTTCAGCGCCGATGCCAATACACAGATCGTTCAGGCTGGTGCTATTCCTGCCGGATGGGAAGGCTTGGATGCCGGTCCTGACAGTATCGCCATGTTTAAAGAGGTTATTGAAAACTCAGGTACAATTCTTTGGAATGGTCCTGTAGGAGTTTTTGAGATCGAAAAGTTTGCTGTAGGCTCCAAAGCAGTGGGTGAAGCCATCGTTACAGCGACTTCAAAAGGCGCATTCTCATTGGTAGGAGGTGGTGATTCTGTATCGTGTGTCAACCAGTTTGGCTTCGCCGATGGAGTTTCCTACATCTCAACTGCAGGAGGCGCATTGCTCGAATACCTCGAAGGAAGAGTTCTTCCCGGTGTTGCAGCAGTAAGAGGCGAATAAAAACATTCAATCCTGAAATACTGAAAACCCGGGGCATAAGCTTCGGGTTTTTTTATAAGAAAAAGGAAAAAAGGTTTAATTGCCACAAAGACTCTAAGACTCGAAGTTTCACTAAAAAAATATGAGAAGGGTAAAGATACTTGGTGAAACTTTGTGACTTGGTGCCTTAGTGGCAAATCTTAAACTTGAATAAATTGGCTAATTAAATGTGTTAGGCCAAATTGTAAATTATTTTAATAGTAAATACTTACATCATGAAAAAATCACAAGTTGCCATTGAAAACTTTAAGACCTTGAATTGCGCCCAATCGGTTCTGTTAAGTTATGCCAGTGAATTAAATCTAGAACCCAAAACAGCCTTGAGGGTTGCCAGTGGTTTCGGTGGAGGAATGACCATGGGTAAAACCTGCGGTGCAGTGACAGGTGCCTATATGGTGCTGGGGTTGAAAATACAACCAGAAGGAAAGACCTATCCGGAAATAAAGGCTGAATCAAAAGCAGCAATCCGCAAGTTCAATGAATTGTTTATTGCCAAACATGGTTCACTTTCGTGTAAAAAGCTAATGGGTGTGAATATCTCAACGACTGAAGGTTCAGCAATAGCCAATGAGAACAATCTCTTCGATTCAATTTGTACCATATTGGTAGCTTCAGCAGCAGAGATTATAGAAGAGAATTTTTAACCTTCTACACCTATTTTACGTTTGATAGGATAAAAACTTTCAAACTTAAAAACATGAGACCCAATGTAGGATCAACTGACCGCGTTATCCGGATAGTGATAGGTCTGGGAATTGCTATCGGGGGAGTCATTTTCGAAAGTTACTGGGGACTGATCGGAGTAGTGATACTGGCAACGGGAGTTTATAGGTTTAGTTTGGTTTACAAGTTGCTAAATATCACTACAAATAAAGAAGTAGAAGAAGGCAATAGGACTCATTTCTTTTGAACACACTATCACTTGAATGGAATCCTATGGACACAAACGACAATAACTACAATAACGACACAAACGACAAGTGTGGTGTTACTGATCAAATGACTTAGCCTTCTGTGTAGTTTGTGTTTTTACCCATAAAGTTTTCGCATGCTGTTGAATATTCATCAGATGAATTGGAGTTCTCAATATCTGACCGTCAACTCCGCCACTTCCGCCAATAGTGTTTTTTGCCAAATAGAGTACAATGGCTGGTTTTTTATAATAGGTCTCTATTGACTTTATTGAAATGAGTAGTGCCAACTTTCAGTATTCCAGCAACATAAAAAATTTCAACTCAGTCCATCTCCTATGAAGGTTAATAATACCAATTGGCGGAAGTGGCGGAATTGGCGGAGATGGCGGATAACATGGTGTCATTTCATCATTACACGACAATTGTCGTTTATGTCTTTTGTGTCGATATTGTCTTTTGTGTCGTAATCCTATTTGCCAAGGCCTTAAAGTTTAAATTTTTCTTTTAACAAGTTAAAGTCAATAGGTTTGGTTAAGAAATCATCGGCTCCCAGACGTTTGGCTGCATTGAAATTCTCTGCATCGCCATAAGCGGTTATCATCATAACGGAAGGCGGTGGTGTCGAATATTTTTGCTTGATATGGCCCAGTAATTCCAGGCCGCTCATAACCGGCATATTGATGTCCGATAGTATGATAACCACTTCATGATCATTTTGTTCAAGGTACCTGAGGGCTTCCTCACCGGAAAAAGCAAATGCCAACTCAACGAGTTTGATCCTGATTTCTTTTCTGAAACGCTGTTCAAACAATGTTTGAATATCTTTTTCATCATCAACTATTAATACTTTCATGGGGTGAATATTAGATTTATACTGGTAACGAAATTGTAAACTCAGCGCCTTCACCTTCCTGCGAATCCACCTTCAGATCTCCTCCATGGGCTTTAATAATATCATAACTCAAAGATAAACCCAAACCTGTTCCCTGCCCGGTGGGTTTGGTGGTAAAAAAAGGTTGAAAGATTTTATCCAGTACTTTTGGTGAAATGCCGTTGCCGTTGTCTTTGACTGAAATCAATACCCTATCATCCACTCTTTTTGTACTGACCAAAACAGTGGGTTCATATCCCTCTAACTGCAGCTTCTTTTTTTCCTCCACTGCATAAAAAGCATTGGTGATCAAATTAAGAACTACCCGGCCAATATCCTGTGCAACAGCGTTGATTGTTCCCATTCTTTCATCAAAATCAGTCTTCAGCATTGCATTGAATGATTTGTCTTTTGCCCGTAATCCATGATAGGCCAGACGGAAATATTCATCAGCCAGTTTATTGATATCCGTTGGTTCTATACTGCCACTACTGCTGCGGCTATGTTGCAACATCCCTTTGACAATTCCATCAGCTCTTTTGCCATGATGAAGTATTTTTTCAAGGTTTTGTTTCACATCCTCTGCAATGGCAATAGCTTCTTCTTTATTGTTGTTTTCCAATTCGATTTTCATTTCACTGAGCAACTCACTACTTACTTCCGAAAAATTATTGACGAAGTTCAAGGGGTTTTGTATTTCATGGGCAATACCGGCGGTAAGTTCACCAAGGGAAGCCATTTTTTCGGATTGAATGAGTTGAGATTGGGTGGATTTTAATTGATCGTATGCCTTCTCGATATTTCGTTTGGCCTTTTGTTTGAGCCTGCTATTCCAAAATAGAAAAATCGCAATGACAAATAATGTGAAGGTGATGCCCAAAAAGGCATTCATCCGTAAGCGATTTTGGAATTGAGTATTGGCAGCTTCAATTTCCTGTTGCCGTTCCTGTTGATCAAAACCGAGAAAAGTTTCCTGGGCCGTTTTGTTCGCCAGATCATATAAGCTGTCTTTATAAGCGATGGCTATTTGGCTGTATTGTAATGCTTTTTGAATATCCGTCTTTTCATAAATGCCTGATAAAAAGAGATTGGCATTTATAATATTTGCAATGAATTTACTTTTCTGTGCGATTAAAAGCGATTTTTGGCCATAGTAAATACATGAATCAAGGTTACCTGTTTTTTGATAAAGTTGGGCTATTGCCAAGTTAGAGTTAAAAAGTTCATTGGGTTCGTCTGATAAGGACAGAGATTGTCGGAACAAGTATAAAGCAAGATCTGTATGATCCATCTTTTCCTGAATTTTTCCCAGTTGTAATGCAGAGTAGTACTTTACCCATGTTTCTTTTAACTGATAATCATACGATAATTGACAATAATAAAGGGCTGAGTCTGGCTGATTCAACTTTAAAAAAGCATCTCCAATGCCGGTTTGTACTAAAGCAGAAAAGGTTATATTGTGTATTGAATCCAATAGATTTTTTGATTCCATGCATAAGTTCAAGGCTTTTTCATAATTCTTCATTTGGTTATGTATTATTGCCTGTAAATATAATAATTGTGCTTTTTCAAAGATCAAATGATTCTTTTCAGCAATTTTTATAGCTTCGAGTATTATTTGTAAGGCTTTTGCCTGGTTGCCCAGGGCACTTTGGGTCAATACAATATAAGCCATTGCTTCTAGTTCCCCTTTTGGGAATTTGATTTGCCGGGCCAATGTCAACGCTTTGGCTCCATAGAACATGGTAGAATCAGGTCTTTTGAATTTGTAGTAGCTACAATACCCATTCAGCGCCATTACACGACTTGTATCGCTACCGGCAACTGATAATGCATGTTTAATGCTGTCAAGCCATGCATCCTGCGCTACGCCAAGACAAGGCATGACCAACAGGATAACTATTATAGCAATATATTTTTTCATTGGCTCATTGGTATAAGTACAATAAACTCTGAACCTTTATCTTCCTCGGTTTCCACCTTTAACTCCCCGCCATGTGCTTTTACAATATCATAGCTCATCGACAATCCCAGTCCTGTTCCCTCTCCTGTTGGTTTGGTAGTGAAAAATGGTTGAAATATTTTATCCATTATTTTTTGAGGAATGCCGTTGCCATTGTCTTTGACTGAAATCAATACCCTGCCGTCCACTCTTTTTGTACTGACCCAAACAGTGGGTTCGTATCCATTCAACTGCTGTTTCTTTTTTTCCGTTACCGCATAAAAAGCATTGGTTATTAAATTAAGAATCACCCTGCCAATATCTTGGGGAATGACATTGATATTTCCTATGGATTGATCAAAATCAGTTTTCATCGTTGCATTAAAGGATTTGTCTTTGGCCCGCAATCCATGATAGGCCAGACGGAAATACTCATCAGCCAGTTTATTGATATCCGTAGGTTCTTTTATTCCACTGCTGTTGCGGCTATGCTGCAACATTCCTTTTACAATGGATTCAGCTCGTTTGCCATGATGGTTTATCTTCTCTTCGTTGTCTATTACATCTTTCGCGATAGCTTTTATTTCGCTTAGGTTTCCCTTATCAATCTCATCATTCATTTCCAGCAGCAATTCCTTATTCACTTCCGAAAAGTTATTGACAAAATTCAACGGGTTTTGAATTTCATGAGCAATACCGGCGGTGAGTTCGCCGAGTGAAGCCATTTTTTCGGATTGGAT
>DMFR01000438.1:10091-20336 GCA_003450125.1 Prolixibacteraceae bacterium
GCCATTTTTTCGGATTGGATGAGCTGGGCCTGGGTTGCTTTGAGCTCTGTATAAGCTTTTTCAATTTCTTTTGCCTGGGCTAATTCCCGATCTCTGGTTCGCTCTCTTTCTGTCTCCAACAAACGTCGCCGCTGGAAACGATCGACACCAAAAATTGTGGCAATAAGGATCAAACCATAGAGACAATAGGCCACCCATGTTTTCCAAAATGGTGGCGAAATGCTCAGGTCAAGCGATTTTTCTGTCCAGATACCATTATTACTGTTTATTGCTTTAGCCTGAAAGGTATATTTACCGGGTGGAACATTATAATATGCAGCCTTTCCGTCAGAACCAACCGTATTCCATTCACGGTCATAGTTTAACAATCGGTAAACAATTTTGCTGTTTTCCGGATTTCCGTAATCAATTGTGGAGATATCAAATGAAAAGACATTCTGGTTATGGTGAAGTTGTATTTTCTTTGCTTTTAAAATAGATTCCTGCAAAAGACCTCCGGCAGTGGGTTTAATTGATTTGCCATTAATCCAGAATGCATTCAGAGAGATCGACGGTGGTACAGGATAATAATTTATCTGTTCAGGCAGAAAAGAGAAGAACCCTTCAGAATCTCCAAAGAATAAATGTCCATCAGTGCTCTTATAGCCGGTTTGATGATACAGGTTTTTTCCATTGACCCCGTTTTTCTTTCCGTAAATAGTAATTTTGTCACGCGACTGGTTGAGCTTGATTATTCCCAATGAAGAGGCAAACCAAATATTGTCCATATGATCAGAAACAATTCCCCAGGCATTTGGAATCTGAAATCCGACCGTATTTTCATTTAATAATTTGAATTTATCGGACGTTAAGTCATACTGAAAAATTCCACTTGTAGTGCCAACCCATATCACTGCTTTGGAATCTTCAAAAATCACATAGATATTTTTATCAACCAGGTAATGTTTAAACTTACCGGTATGTCTGTCCAACAGTTGTATTCCGCCACCATTCCAGGTTCCTATCCAAAAATTATTCCGGGTATCTTCCAAAAAACTGGTTGTGCCTTTTTTGCTGATACTGCTTGTATCTTTTGGATTATTCACATAGTGTCTAAATTGACCCGTTTTAATATCCAGAACATCACATCCATCAGTCGTTCCAACCCAGAGATTTGATTCCCGATCCAAATAGACTGTTACCACATTATCAGAAATTAAACTTTGACTATTTTTCGGATCATGCATAAAGCGGGTGAACTTTTTAGTGTTTTTATTCATCCGATTGACACCTCCGCCCCACATACCTACCCAGAAATCGCCACCTGGGTCTTTAATCAACTGAGACACATTGTTGAAACTCAGACTTGTCTTGTCGAGCGGATCGTTTTTATATTGATGTATGATTCCGGAGCGGAGATTTTTGCTTAATATTCCCTGCTCAACTGTTCCTATCCAAAGCGTGGATGTTGAATCCTCATAAAAACAATTTACAGGTGGAGCCTTAAAGTGAGGAATGATATTCTCATATGGATCAACGCGATATAGATTCTTTTCCTGTGTACTCATCCAGATCACACCATCTTTTGAAACATAGGCACACCAACCACTTTTATCTTTAAGTCCTGATGGCTTGTTTTCGTCATAGAAACGTCTCAAGGTTTGTTTTGTCGGTTCATACTTAAGAATGCCTTGTGAATAAGTTCCAATCCAGATTGCTCCAAGTCCATCTTCAGTAATAAAAGTGATGTGGTCAGATTTATCTCCATATGTAACAGGCGGGCGGCTCAATTGATCCGGCTTTTGGGGATCATAAGGATGCCGGATAAACGTCCCTTTTACACGGTTCATGGTGAGCAACCCATCAGTACCGGCAACGCCTATCCAGAAATTTCCCCTGCTGTCTTCAAAAATTGCTCTTACTTTATTATTGATAATGCTTTGCGAATCTTTCGGATCATTCATGAATCGGGTAAACTTTCCGGTTTTCCGGTTAAAACGATTAAGACCGCCATTCGTATTATTTTTAAATGGATTTCCTGTTCCAATCCATAGCGTTCCCTGATGATCCTCATAAATTGCTCTGATTTTATTGCAGCTGAGGCTCGCCGGATCACTCTCGGATTGAGTATAATGGGTGAATGTACCTGCTTTTTGATCCAAAAGATCAAGTCCTCCATAGGTTCCCACCCAAATATTTCCCAGTTGATCCATCAATACTGATGTAACAGAATCGTTACTCAGACTGAAAGGATCATTTTTATTGTGCCGGAAATGAGTGAAAGTTCCCGATTCAGGATCGAAGCGGTCCAGACCTGTTCCATAAAATCCAATCCAAATTATTCCTGTGGAATCAGCAAACAAGTGTTCCGGATAGTCTCCGCCTAGTGAATTTTGATTTTTAGGATCATTTTTATAACTCGTCATCCTCGAACCATCGTACCGGATAATAATACCGTTATCCTGATCGGAAAACCAGATATAGCTTTGCGGATCCTGAGTGATGCTGTTGATTTTGCCGAGCGATATCCCATCGTTCCCTAAAATGGGGTTGAAGGATACTTGCGGAATTTGGGCTTGACTACCTATAAAAAGGAAGAAAATAAAAATAAAAATGAGCGAAGGGGAAAGACTTTTCATAGCACACCTGTTATGTATTGTTCATTGTTATTTTTTAAATTGGTATATCAATTACAAACTCAGCGCCTACCCCTTCCTTGGTCTCCACTTTCAACTCTCCTCCATGTGCTTTCACAATGTCATAGCTCATCGATAATCCCAATCCTGTTCCCTCTCCTGTTGGCTTGGTGGTAAAGAAAGGTTGAAAGATTTTATCCATTACTTTTTGTGGAATACCGTTGCCGTTGTCTTTGACTGAAATCAAAACCATATCCCCAATCTTTTTTGTACTCACTGAAACAGTGGGTTCATATCCATTCAACTGCTGCTTCTTTTTTTCTGTCACTGCATAAAAAGCATTGGTAATTAAATTAAGAATGACCCTGCCTATATCCTGGGGTATGACATTGATGCTTCCTATGGATTGGTCAAAATCTGTTTTCATGGTAGCATTGAATGATTTGTCCTTTGCCCGCAATCCATGATAGGCCAGTCGGAAATACTCATCAGCCAGTTTATTGATATCCGTTGGTTCTTTCACTCCACTGCTTGTGCGGCTGTGTTGCAGCATCCCTTTTACAATTCCATCGGCACGTTTGCCATGATGAAGTATTTTTTCAAGGTTTTGTTTGATATCCGAGGCGATGGCTTTTGCTTCTTCAATTTCCCCTTTGTCCAATTCCTCATTCATCTCCTCTATTAGATCATTGCTTACTTCCGAAAAGTTATTCACGAAGTTCAAAGGGTTTTGTATCTCATGGGCTATGCCTGCGGTGAGTTCACCCAAGGAAGCCATTTTTTCGGATTGGATGAGTTGGGCTTGGGTGGCTTTCAATTCTGTTAAAGCATTTTCGACATTAGCCTTTTGCTGTTCAGTTTCCTGCTTTTGCTTTTCCAGGAGGTTAAAAGCTCTTTGTTTAAACCGGTTTTTTCGCCATAGCATAACTCCGATAATCAGTAAAACAGCCATAGCAAATAATAGCATAGCTATTTTTATCTGATTCCTATATTTTATTTGTGAAGCTTCTAAGTCCCGCTGTTTAGCCTGTTCCTCGAAAGTTATTTTTTGTATTTGTTCTATTTTTTCCTGGCTGAATAAGCTATCCTTGGCTGCTATCATTATTTCCTGATATTTAAAAGCGCTATCAATTAAGTTTTTTGATCTATAAATATCTTTTAATTGTGCACTTGCTTCAATTATATTTTTATTGAATAATGAACGTTGTCCTATTCGAAGCCCTTTTTTTGCATAAAAAATGGTTGAGTCGGCCATCCCTATTTTATTGTAAACATCAGCAATGCCAAGAAATGCGTTTATCGAATCCAGAACATCAATTCCCAGATTCAAACCATTTTGGTAATTTTCGAGTGCTTTGGAAAGAAGTCCATTCTTGATATTGAATTTAGCCATATAAGAATAAGGCATACTCCACTTCCACTTAGTTTTATTCTTTAATTCTAAATCATAAGTTCTTTGGATGTAAATCAATGCAGAATCAAACATCCCCATATTAAAATACGCTTCTCCAACTAATCCTAAATTAAGCTCCTCCCATTTGACGTTATTGATTTTTTCAGAAATGGATCTTGACTGCCTGAAATATTGCAGTGCTTTTGGAAAATCGTCGAAAAAATAGTATACTGAACCAACACTCATTAACGCCCCCATCCTGACAATATTATCATCAACTTTTTCGCTGAGCTTTAAGGCTTTAAATTGTATTTCTAAAGCCTGAGAATAATTCCCCTTTCCAGTAAGAGCCTCACCATTTGCATTTAATAGACGGATATATAATTTTGTGAGATTAGATTTTTCTGCAAGTTTTAAGCCTTCAACTACATATTTTAAAGTACTGTCAGGAGCGATCCATCTGTAATATTCGCAAATGTTTAGTAGCATTCTAGCTTTGACAGAGTCTTGCTTAACCGTGTTAAGCTGGAGTTTTAAGCTATCAATTATATGACTATTTTGTACATATCCAGTCCTCCAGAAAAGAACAAAAAACAAGGTCAATATAAATGTTTTCATATCTTTAATCTTATACAATAAGTTGTATGATAAATTCTGCTCCTTCACCTTCTTTCGTTTCCACTTTCAACTCTCCGCCATGTGCTTTCACAATGTCATAACTCATCGATAATCCCAATCCTGTTCCCTGACCGGTTGGCTTGGTGGTAAAAAATGGTTGAAAGATTTTGTCCATTACCTTTGGTGAAATGCCGTTGCCATTGTCTTTTACTGAAATCAATACCTTGTCATCCACTTTTTTTGTACAGACCGAAACAGTGGGTTCATATCCATTTAACTGCTGCTTCTTTTTTTCCTCAACTGCATAAAAGGCATTGGTAATTAAATTAAGAATCACCCTGCCAATATCTTGTGGGATGATATTGATGTTTCCAATGCTTTGATCTAAATCCGTTTTCATGGTAACATTAAAGGCTTTGTCTTTGGCTCTCAATCCATGGTAAGCCAGACGGAAATATTCATCCGCCAGCGCATTGATATTGGTTGGTTCTTTTACCCCACTGCTGCTGCGGCTGTGTTGCAGCATTCCTTTTACAATACCATCGGCACGTTTGCCATGATGCAATATCTTTTCTTCATTCTCTATAACATCTTTTACCAGGACTTTTACCTCTTCTAAATTTCCTTTATCAATCTCGACTTTCCTTTCTATTAGCAACTCTTTATTCACTTCTGAAAAGTTATTGACGAAGTTCAAAGGGTTTTGTATTTCATGGGCAATGCCGGCGGTCAATTCTCCCAATGATGCCATTTTTTCGGATTGGATCAACTGTGCCTGGGTGGTACGTAATTCGTTGAGTGTATGCTCTAATTCCTCTTTTTGCTTGGTAAGTTCAACTGTACGTTCGGCAACCAATCCTTCCAGTTCAACCTTTCGTATGGCGATGGCCCTGTTCATCTCATCTTCTTTCTGTCTTTTTATCCGTTCTTTTTCTGCTGATTTGATCTGCCTGTATTGGCTAAAAAGGATAGCCATCAACCAGATAACAGAAAGCATTGAAGCATTATCAAAATAATTGTTCCACCGGGTATAAAAAACGTTCATTATAACTTCGGTTAAATTACTCAAAAGCGACACCAGAACATAGGGTACAAATGCCAGAAAATACATCCGCATAAGACGCATTTCGTTCTGTCTATAAGCAAAAAGAAGGAGTGAAACCAGAAATATATGCCATATCCACCTCGTGGTATTTGAAGCCGACAGAATTGATTCGGAGATAAACAGGAAGATGGAAAAAAATTTGGCATACCGGAACCATCTTTCCCATTGCTGATGGTTGTTCGTTTTTGAAAAACGTAATAAACGCTGAGAAATTAATAAGCTAGATAAGAATAAACCAAATGACGGATGCATAACGATTTATTTATTTCGAATTAAATTATTGGATTTCAATAACTTCTTCCTGTGTGTCGAAGATTTTGAATAGATTCGAAAATCCGGATATCCTGAAAATTTCCTGAATAGCCGGTTGCATATTGCTCAAATAAAGTTTTCCATTGATTGAAATTGCTTTTTTTTGTGCAACCAGAAATACCCTTAATCCGGAACTACTGATGTAATCCATTCCGCTGCAATTAAAAATCAAATTATTCTCGCCACTGTCAAATAGCAGCTTTACCTCAGCTTCTAAAGCAGAAGAGTTGACTGTATCAATTCTTCCTTTGATTTTTAGAACGGTAAAATTTCCAGTTTTTTCTTTTTTAATATTCATATCAAATACTTTTGTTTAATGTTAAAATATTTTGATTTTTTTGCCTTGCATACTGCAAGCTATCCATCATCTGTGATATCAGAAAGATTCCAAGTCCTCCGACAGACCTTTCTTCAGCAGGTAAAGTAATATCTGGTTGTTGCTGTGACAAAGGATTGAATGGAATGCCGTTATCCGTAATTTTAATTGTGAGACACTTCATATTAAATGTGATTGAAAGCTTGATTTCATGTTTGTCGTGGTCAGGAAAAGCATAAAAAATAATGTTGGTAAGCGCTTCTTCAATGGCCAGGTTAATATTCATGGCCAGTGCCTTTGACAACTCCCATTTTTTTGCCAATTCTTCAATTTTCTCAGCCAATGGAGTCAGTTCTTCCACCTGGTTTTCAATAGCGAAATGCTTAATTTTCCTGTTTCCCATTTTCAAAGAAACTTTTAATGTTTTTATACTGAATTGATATCCTTAGCATTTTCCGTAGCCAGTTGTAATAAAGGGCTATGTATAGAAATGAACTCATTAACCAAATCATTCCCACGTTAAAAATAAAGGTGTCAATAGCATAACCAAAAAGGTTTTTTTGTGAAGCCAGAAAATGGGCCCTTCCGTTTGTAAAATCGGGATCTTTGTATATTGGGGCTATTTTTTGCATATACCCATAAGGTGTTTCGCGGTAAAAGGGTGTAGTTTCAGAGTTAAGCACCAGCACTTCCAGCGATTTGTTATGGAATTTCATTTTTTGATCAGACAGAAACTGATCGCCTTTTTCTTTATTCAGATGATAGATCAACTGGTCTTTCTCCGATTTGACTTTTTGATATCGTTGATTATGGAAATCCTTTAGTTGGTTAAGGTGTGTTTTTGTAAGTTCAGCTATGTCGAAATTGAATTTTCCGGGCATCAGGCTCTCTTTAAACTGAAATTCAGGCAGAACTTTTTCATTATCCAGCTTTTCGATTTCATTTTTAATGATCTGCAGTTTTCGTGAACTTTTATCATCCCCCGAGTACTCGGGGTTAAGTCTTGTTAATCCATCTACTAGGTCAACCTGTCCGATCAATTCAGTTGTCAGTATTTCTGAACGAAAGCGGGCTTGTGCCATTTCTTTTTCCAACTCAAAAAAGTGGGCCATGTACCTGTTATTTTTAAACTGATTAACGGCAAGAGCTTCAAAAGCCCAGCGCGAAGCCATTATTTCCCCGGTAATCGGCACCGCATCTTTTTCAACGTTTTTACTTTGTAAATCATCGAACTTTACAATGACTCCACAGAGCAGGATTTGCGGTATCAATAACAAAGGAATTAAAATGTAGATGGCTACAACCGAATCGAATGCCGAGGAAATATTTAATCCCAATAGGTTGGAGAAAACCGATACAGAAAATAGAATAAGCCAGTAAGTAATCATCATATCATGAATACCCAGGATGAGGTTTGCGATCAATACGAAACTGAAGGTTTGAAATGCTGAAAGTAAAACCAGGAACAGGATTTTTGAATTCAAATAACTGAACCGGCTCAGGTTGAGGAACGATTCCCGCTTTAATATTTTACGGTCTTTAATAATTTCTTCGGCACTGACGCTCATTCCCATAAACAATACCACTACAATTGACATGAAAAGGTAGGAGATTAAACTTTTATTTTCGAAAAATATATACTTATCTGTCTCCGAGAAATGGGTAAAATAGGCTACAATAACAGCCAATATGGGGGCTTCCAGCAGGTTTATGAATAGGTATGGGTGGTCAGTGAATTTTATCCGTAAGTTTCTTTCAAAGAATATCCTGAACTGTTTTGACCATCCGGGTTTTTTTGAATCCGTTGGGGGTAACCCGGCTGCTGAACCTGGAATTTGCTCTTTTTTTACCTTTGTATTTTTTAAGTACTGGTCATACCAATACTCAGGTGTAAATCTACGTTCGGGAAGAAAGTTTCCTGAATTATCTATTTTTTTTGTTTCTACAATTTCAAGTACCTGCTCCGGGTTTACATTTCCACAAGTCACACACTCGCTATTTCGGGCATTAACATGATTAACCTCTGTTTTGAAATAAATGATGGCATCAAGCGGATTACCTGTGTAAATAATTCGGCCTCCTGAATCCATCACCCACAGCTTGTCGAACAGTTTAAATATGACTGATGATGGTTGGTGAATATTTACAATGATTAGTTTGCCTTTGCGGGCTTGCTGCTTTAAGAGTAGCATTACTTTTTCAGAATCGGTGGAAGATAACCCTGAGGTGGGTTCATCGACAAAGAGAATAGCTGGTTCTCTTATCAGTTCAAGCGCTACGTTCAGCCTTTTTCGCTGTCCCCCGCTGATAATCTTATTGATGGGGCTGCCAACATTTAATTCCTTCAATGAAGAAAGCTCAAGTTCATGCAAAACCCTTTCCACTTTCTGCTCAATGGCTGAACGGGGAAGATGATCGAAGCAAAGAGAGGCACTAAAATAAAGATTTTCCCAAACTGTCAGGTCTTCAAACAAAAGATCATCCTGCGGCACATAACCAATTAATCCCTCTATATCCTGTTTTTGTTCATAAATATCAAATTGATTGATTCTTACTTTTCCGTGATTTACCGGTATGTTTCCATTCAGGATATTGAGTAAAGTGGATTTTCCCACACCACTTCCGCCCATAATGGCAATCAACTGGCCCGATTTTTCAGAGAAGGAAAACCTATGTAAACCGTTGTCGCTTTTTTTGAATTTATATTCAATTTTTTCACCTGAAAAAACAAATGTGGGGCTTAGGTCCTGATCAATAAAACCAGCAGCAATATCGGTATAGTAAACAGGTGAAATCCGCGGTCCGCGTATAATACTTCCTTCCCTGAAGGCGTAAAAACGCCCGGGGATTATAGGATTCCCATCAATAGTCAAGTATTCTTTACCATGAAATATAAAAATATAGTTCCCGATTAATGAACTACGTAAAAAAAGCAGTTCACCGTCGATATTCTTTTCATAAATGTGCCTGTATTTATTTTGTACCGGTTTCTCATTGCAATTTATAAGTAAATAATCGGGAGTGTTAATCTGATCGGTGGAAGTGTAATATATAAAAGCAACAAATTTATCAACTTCAGATTTACTGATTTCAAAGACATTTGACAATGTTTCAAAGAGCACTTTTGCTTTCGATTGATTTCCGCTTTTTACAAGCTCCAGAAACCGTATTAAAACCATTACCTGTTCATCTTTTCTTAGGTAGCTCCTGATGTTTGTACTGATTTTATAAGCCTCCTCGACCATATCAACAGGAAAGGCAGGTTCACCGTCAATCCCATATAGTTCGAGCAACTCTTCAAAGAGTTTTAGGTAATCATTATTATCAGAAATGCCAAAATGCTGGTGTAGGTACAATGAAAAATTCCGTATAGCATCCTCTTTTTTCGATTTATTGATGACCAAGAATAATGCAAATAAATTGATAAGGGCATTTAAGGTGATCTCGTTCATAGGTCTTATATTAAAAAGGAGATGAAAAATCCGGGAATGTCATCCTGAACTTGTTTCAGGATCCCCTCTTCTTTTATTAATAAGTCTGAGTGTATTTGAGGAGATGCCGAAACAAGTTCGGCATGACGCTTCGATCAAAGTTCTACCGATGCAAAAAGAGTCAACTTTACTGTTACACGATCGTATTTAAAACTTTATAAAAGCTTTTTCGAAATGAAGGTAGGCACCTATACACCCGGCACCAAAAAAGTGCGCCGATTGCAGTCATATACCAGGTGAAAAAAATGCAAATCGCAGTAGATGAATGAAATAAAAAAGCAACTTAACCAGATTAAGGTGAGTGCTTTTAGGGCAATGAAGTTATATTGAAAGAGAGCCTGAAACCACGAAGTGGTTGAATGTGAATAACCACAGGTGCAACCTGTGGGAGGAGA
>DMFR01000435.1:0-512 GCA_003450125.1 Prolixibacteraceae bacterium
CTTTATAAATTCTAAGTAAGATAATATTTGTATCAAATCTGCGTGTGGCAAGAATAATATTAATTGTCTTAAATGTAATTACATTTTCAGTGATGATAGTTCTTGCCTTCAATGCATTTAATTGCGCCTCAATCTTTGTCTTTATAATTGGAATGCTATTTCTTTCTCTTTCTCTTATTGAAATGATCAATGTACCACTCAATTCAGAAAGTCTCATGGGTTTTTATTTATGTTGGATGACCTCACCATCAAAGGTAATGATAAACTTTCTAATATGTTGATAGGGGGTATGTGTTTGTTCAATATATCGTATAACTGACATTACTTTCCGCTGTTTATTCATTTTTCTTTATGTCTAAATACTCTCCACCAGTCCGTATATCCTTTTCCCATTCATCAGGCATCGCATAGGATCAGCCCGCTGAACGGGTAATGTTCGGGTACTGCTATTTGGCTATTATAAGTGTACTTTAAATGTATTATCTATGTATTAATACACAGATAATGCACAG
>DMFR01000435.1:603-2322 GCA_003450125.1 Prolixibacteraceae bacterium
GTACACAGATAGTACTCAGATAGGTAAACTGAGACAGTAAGAGAATACCACCCGGACATTAAGCGGGGTGAACTGTGCTGAAAAGATAGGGGAAGCTTTTGTCTTATTTTAACCTTTTATACAAAGGCAGGTGAACCAATCTGGCGATGGTTTCGGCAGCCTTATCTCCTTCGGGACTAAAGGCCCAAACAAATGCGGCTTTCAAAGGATGTTTCTTTCGGATGGCTTCAATGGCATTGATCGAAAGTTGTTTGATGATTCCCTTATGTTGATATTCTTCCAACACCAAGGCAGAACAGAGGTACAAAGCCTCATACTTGATATTAAGGGGGGTAAGATTGAATAGTTCTTTTTCTGAAATCTGACCTTGAAGAAATTGGTTCATCAAATCGAGGGTGGTAGGGATGAGCAGGAGCCAGGCTATAGGTCCTTCTCCTTCGTTGTATTCAGAAACAGTGGCAGGATGTATCTTGTGCAAACGTTCCAACACTTCCTGGTTGACATCAAGCTGGCTGGGATCATTTTTTACAGCAAATACCTGATCTGCCAATTGTATCATTCGTTCAAAATTACTTAAGGGCATATTTTAAAAAAATATAGATTCAAAGCTTTTTATATATAAACAGGAGATGCCGAAACAAGTTCGGCATGACGCTACGATCATTAAAATGACCACATTGGCAGATCTTCAGTATCTCCAATAAGTTATGCCATTATTTTCCCTGAAATATCCGGACGGTCATCCGGTTTGTTCTGCAAACGATTCAGGCTAAAGAGGAATTTGATGTTCAATTTGTCCTCATCAAAAACACAGGTCAGGCTATCGCCATGCACGGTTTCAATAAAGCGCCAAGTCAAAAGCAGGGTCTTTTCATCCTGCCAGGTAGCGCTAGCGGCAACAATGGAATCAAAATCAATCCTTCGCAAGGAGAAAAGTGAATGAGGCGCTGGTTTTAAATTCCCTTCCCTGATCCAGTAATTCATTCCATTGGTAATCACAATATCGGGCTTGCCGTCTTCCTTCAGGGTGAAAATACACTGGTCACCTTTAAATTTAAAGGATACCGACTTTGTATTGAACTGATTATTCTCCAGCTGGAATTCTTTTCCTGAGATTTTGTTTGCTATGGGTGAACGGGTTCCCTGCTTTGGAGGATCGTACTTAAGCCCTTTCAGGTCATTCCGTAGTTGTTTGTTCTCGATAGAACTGTCGGGAAGAGTTGCATTGGTCATGGCAGGAACCAAACCTTCCCATACCAATTGCATGGTGGTTTTGGTATCTATGCTTTCACTGGTGATGACCACTACTGCATCCTGTTCAGGTAGCACCATGCTGAACTGGCCAAAGGCTCCGTCAGCCCTGTAGCCTCCCGGAGGATTCAGCCAGAACTGGTAGCCATAGCCATATCCCCAGCTGCTATCGTTCTTGCCGTTTTCGATCTGTTTGGAAGTGGCCTCGGCGATCCATTTTTCACTCAAGACCTGTTTGCCGTTCCATTTTCCTTTTTGAAGGTACAGCTGGCCAAATTTAGCAAGGTTCTCTGTTTTCATGCGCAAATGAGAGGCTCCCATGTTGACCCCTTCAAAGTTCTCGGTCCATGTGGCACCTTGTATATCGAGCGGCTCGTACAACCGTGTGCGTAAATATTCGTGGGCAGTTTGACCGCTTACTTTTTTGACAATAGAACTGAGCATATAGCTGGCCCCTGAATTGTACAT
>DMFR01000435.1:2547-3956 GCA_003450125.1 Prolixibacteraceae bacterium
ATGGCCGTACTGGTAAAACTTTTACTTAAGGAATACAATTGTTCCCTGTGTTCGGATGAATAGGGAGCCCACCAGCCTTCGGCCACCACATGTCCATGACGAAGGATCATCAGGCTGTGAAATTCCTGTTTGCTGGCCTTTATTGCCTCCAGAAACTTAAGGATGGCAGATGAAGATATGCCCTGCTGTTCGGGAGTGCTGCGGGGCAATACAAATGGTCTTGGGTTTCCTGTGGAACCAAAGCCTTGGAGAGGGGCCATTAGTCCAAGGCTTGCTGCGCCTAGTGATGCATTCTTAATAAAAGCTCTCCTGTTAATCATGGNNGTTTAGGGTTTGATTGTTGAATCTTGTAAAATTACAGAATTATTCAACACTGACAATGAATTCAGCTTGTTTGTCAATGACAAAAAGGGAAAAATTCAAGTCAATGAGCATTTATCTTTTCAAGGTAAAAAATTTCGACTTATCTTCAAATGGAGATTAAAAAATCTATGTTCCCCATTTCCTTTTCAGCCTTAAATTTCGTATTTTGTGGGCATAAATAACTCATTGATGATGCTCGCTTCAGGAACAATTATAAAAATGCGGTCTGAATTTGCAGATCCTATACAATATTTTCTCCAGGTGGGAGAAAACGAATTGCCCATGAATACACTGATAGGCAAAAACATCCAACTTGGCTTTACGGGCCAGATCAATTGCATTGCCTGCGGGAAAAAGACCAAAACCTCCTTCGCCCAGGGCTTTTGTTACAGCTGTTTGCAAACGGCTCCCGAGGCCAGTGAAACAGTGATGCGTCCTGAATTGTCGAAAGCCCACTTAGGCATTGCCCGCGATATGGATTGGGCCCGTGAACATGACCTGATCGATCATTACGTTTACCTGGCCGTTTCAGGAGAACTAAAGGTCGGGGTTACCCGCCATCACCAAGTACCTACACGTTGGATTGACCAGGGAGCTACCGAGGCCATCATTTTGGCCTGTACTCCCAACCGTCATATCTCAGGAGTCATTGAAGTGTACCTGAAGAATTTCTTTTCCGATAAGACCAACTGGCGGTCCATGCTTCAGAACAAGACCATTTTACCAGTCAACCTTCAGGAAGAAAAGATAAATGCCTTTCAGTTGCTGCCAGCCGAATTGAAGCAATACCTGCATACCGACAACCACATCTGGCAATTGTCCTATCCGGTGATCTCTTTTCCTGAGAAGATCACCAGTGTCACTTTTGATAAAGATCCTGTCATTTCAGGGCTGCTGAACGGTATCAAAGGGCAATACCTGATATTTTCAGATGGCCGTGTACTGAACATCCGAAAACACAATGGGTACTTTCTTGAAATAAGTGCAACTGATTAAGCCTATTCGAAAAGTAGGTATTGGCTTGAAGAGTTTAAAGTTTCAGGTTT
>DMFR01000402.1:0-6481 GCA_003450125.1 Prolixibacteraceae bacterium
ATGATCCGGGAGTGTTTCAATGCCGAACGTTTGCCTTTGGTGCCGGCAGTGAGTAACACTGCGCCCATGGAGGCAGCCATCCCGGTACAAATAGTGGCTACATCGGAAGAGATATACTGCATGGTATCGTATATACCCAAACCTGCATGTACCGATCCTCCCGGTGAATTGAAATAAATCTGGATATCTTTTTTCGGATCAGCCGACTCCAGGAAGAGCAACTGTGCCTGAACGATGTTGGCAATATAATCATCAATCGGGGTGCCCAGAAAGATGATCCTATCCATCATTAGCCTCGAAAATACGTCCATCGAAGCCACGTTTAACTGACGTTCTTCAATAATGTACGGGGTCAGGCTATTGGTAAAAACAGAGTCAAAGCGATTTAAATTCAGGCTGCTGATGCCCAAATGTTTCATAGCATATTTGTTGAATTCTTTTCCGTCATTCATAATGTTGTTCCTCCTGATTAAAAAAAAACTTTGTAAAAATTCATTTACTCTTTTTCTAAAAAAGGGTAAATCAAATCCTTACAAAGTTAAGAAAATATGGGTTTGGCTATACCGCCGGTAAATTATTTTTCTAGCATCTTGTTAAACTCCTCAAAGCTGATTTCCTTCATATCGAGAGAAACCTTCTCTTTGATGGCTTCCAGAATGATGTCATCCTGTTTCTTGGCAACGAGTTTGCGGCGTTCGTCTTCGTTCTTTAGCATGTGATTGGCGTAATTTTCAAGGTGCTCATCTGCCACATTGCTCAATCCGTATTGCTTGAATTGCATCAATGCCATCTCTTTGGCCAGGGCACGAACATCCTCTTCGGTGATCTTCAGATCGTTGTCTTTAACGATTTTATCCTTGATCAACTGCCATTTCAAGTCAACCATGAAGTTATCAAAGTCAGTATCAATCTGTTCTTCGGTCATTTTTACATTGGTCACTTTGATCCAACGTTTCAAAAATGCCTTGGGCAAATCGAACTGAATTTTATTCTTCAGGATCTCACTGCTGTCGATATAGAACTTATAATTGCTCGAATAGATAAAATTTTCTTCGATTTCAGCCTTTACCCTTGCCCTGAATTCTTCTTCAGTAGTTATTCCAGCATCTTCTCCGTATATCTTAGCAAAAAGCTCTTCATTCAGGGGCGATTTTTCAAACCGCAGGATTTCTTCAATGGTAAATTTGAAGTCTCCTGTAAGCACTTCAGCCTGTTCGTGTGAGATGTTCAGCATGTGACCCACCTCGTGTTTGTTGTCGTAGGCTTTTACCGGATCAAAAATGACCACATCACCGGCTACCTTACCCAGGAAAGAAGCTTTGATGTCCTGATCTTTCATCACATCAATGGCAATGACCACTTTTTCGGCTACAATTCCGCCTTCCAGTTCATTACCGGCTTCATCCAGCTGAACGAACGTTCCGCGAACAGTATCTTTATCTTCAACGCTGTCGGCTGGTTTGTTTTCTCCCAGGCGGCCTGCATAGGCTTCTACCTGTTTGTCGACCATTTCATCGTCAGCAATGATGCTGTAATAAGGCACCTTCATCTTCTTATCGAGTGTTACCTCGAAAGAAGGGGCCATTCCAATATCATATACAAAGCTGAAATCGCTCTGTGTATCCCAGTCGATGGCAGGTTGTTTTTCTTCATCGGGTAGTGGTTCTCCCAGTACATTGAGGTTTTCAGCACGTATATAGTCGTTCAGGCTGTTGGAGATGATTTTATTCACCTCTTCAGCAAGGGCTGCTTTGCCATACATTTTTTTGATCAAACCGGCAGGAACCATTCCGGGACGGAATCCAGGCATATTGGCTTTTTTGCGTTGGTTCTTCAGGATGTCGTTAACCGCGGCTTCGTAATCGCTTTTCTCAACTGATATGGTAAGGATGGCATTCAGTTCATCGATGTTTTCTCTGGTAATGTTCATAGTTTCCGCTTTAAAGTTATTGGAAATCAGCAAGGAAGGATAGTTTTTGCAAAGTTCTTTATCCAAAACCGATTGCTGTAAATTAATAAAAACCGCTTGCTTATCCTTTTTCAAGGTAAAGCAAGGCGGTTAATCTTGTTGTGCGGGCGAAGGGACTCGAACCCCCACGCCGTAAGGCACCAGATCCTAAGTCTGGCACGTCTACCAATTCCGCCACGCCCGCTAAATGCGGTGCAAATGTATGTCATTTTATTCAACCCTGCAACAGGGTTCGAGAATTCTTTTTTAACAGCTACCTTTTCTAAAGTTTTAAACTTTAGAAAAGTTTTAATCTTTTAATTATCGGAGTTCGAAGTTCTGCCCCAGGTAAACCCTGCGCACTTCTTCGTCGGAGGCCAGTTCTTCGGCGGTACCTGCTTTCATGATCGATCCTTCGTACAGCAGGTAGGAACGGTCGGTAATGTTCAGGGTTTCATGTACATTGTGATCGGTAATCAGTACTCCAATGTTTTTGTCCTTGAGGGTCTGGACAATGTGCTGGATATCCTCTACCGCAATGGGGTCAACCCCTGCGAAAGGCTCATCGAGTAATATAAACTTGGGATCAATGGCCAGTGCCCGTGCAATTTCTGTCCGCCTGCGTTCTCCTCCTGAAAGCTGGTAACCTTTACTTTTACGGATATGCTGAAGGCCGAATTCGTTCAGCAACTTTTCAACCTTCTCATGTTGAACATCCTTGGGTAGTTTGGTCATTTCCAGTACCGACAGGATGTTGTCCTCAACGCTCATCTGTCTGAAAACAGAGGCTTCCTGGGACAAATAACCGATTCCTTTCTGCGCTCTTTTGTACACAGGCAGGTTGGTGATTTCCTCATTATCGAGGAAGATCTTTCCGGTCAAAGGCTTGATCAGACCAACAATCATGTAAAACGAAGTGGTCTTGCCTGCACCGTTTGGGCCCAGCAATCCAACGATCTCTCCCTGGTTCACTTCAAAGGAAACACCTTTGACAACGGTCCGTTTGCGATATTTCTTGACAATATTTTCTGCCCTTAGTTTTAACTTTTCCATAGTTACAAGTAGTTTTAAGCTTCATTCATCTTTTTCCTGCGATTCTTGTCGACCCTTGCAGAAATGAAAATACTTAACTCGTATAGAAGGATTAAGGGAATACTCACGATCATCTGGCTAAGGACATCAGGAGGGGTGATAATGGCTGCAATAATCAACAGGATGACATACGAATGACGTCTGTATTTGCGCAGGAACTTGGGAGTCAGCAATCCTATCTTACTCAAGAAATAGATGACAATGGGTAATTCGAAGGCGATTCCACCCGATAACACGATGGAAGTGACGGTACTAATATAAGAAAGTATATTGATCTGATTGACAACCTCACCGCCACTACCAAGGGTGTAGCCTGCCAGCCAGTCAATGGAGAAAGGTACGATTAAATAATAGCCAAATAAAATACCCACCAGGAAAAGGAAAGACATGACCAATACTGCACCCGATGCCTGGCGCTTCTCGTTCTCGTAGAGGGCTGGCTTTACAAAGCTCCAGAACTGATAAACCACATAAGGAAAGGAGACAATGAATCCTGTAATGATCGCTGTCCAGACGTCGACCATGAACTGCCCCGACATCTCAAAATTGATTAAATTCAACTGCCGTTTATTTAACCCTTCAGAGGCAATGCCAAAATAATTGTTCAACTTGATGATCATCTGGCTGGTCCAGAAATCATTGGATCTGGGTGCAAAAATAATGGACCATACAAAATCACTGTAAATATAGGCCACTGTACCACAAATAATAATGGCCGAAATGGACTTGATGATATGCCATCTTAAGGCCTCCAAATGGTCGAGAAACGACATCTCGCCTTTGGGCTCTTTATCCTTCTTTTTCTTGGTAGACTGCTCTTCTGTATTTGTTTCTTCTGACATATTGGTGAAAATAATTAGGTCTGATTGGTTTTTTTTAAACCCCACAAATATAGCTTATATTCCTATTTCATTGTTTGCCGTATCTTAATAATACTTAAAAGTATAGCAAAAGAATATATTTTCAGATACATGGCTTGTCATTGGATTGATATTTTATATATCTTCGGGATACTTAAAAAAGAAGTATTTAATAGTTTTGTGTGGAAAGAGGTCTTTTTATTATGGGAAGAGAGAATAATTTATCTGAAGAACTTCAGAAACATTTTGGGTTTGATCGTTTTAAAGGCCAGCAGGAAGAGGTGATCAAAAGTGTATTGGACGGCCATGATACCTTTGTATTGATGCCTACCGGCGGAGGGAAATCTCTTTGCTATCAACTGCCTGCCCTGATCATGGATGGTACTGCCATCATCATTTCGCCTTTGATTGCCCTGATGAAAAATCAAGTGGATTCAATCCGCAGTTTTGGTACCGAAGATGGGATTGCCCACTTCTTGAACTCATCGCTCAACAAGGCAGCTGCCCAAAAGGTAAGAGATGATGTAATGAGTGGAAAAACCAAGCTGCTCTATGTCGCCCCTGAAAGTTTAACCAAGGAAGACAATATCGAATTTCTAAAGAACATCAAGATATCGTTTTATGCCATCGACGAAGCCCATTGCATCTCGGAGTGGGGTCATGACTTCCGTCCTGAGTACCGCCGTATCAAACCCATTGTCTCTGAAATCGGACAAGCTCCCCTGATTGCCCTTACCGCAACAGCCACAGCTAAGGTTCAGCACGACATTCAGAAAACACTGGGAATGCTTTACGCCAATGTATTCAAGGCCTCGTTTAACCGCCCCAACCTGTATTACGAGGTAAAGCCAAAATCGAAACCGGAATCCCAGATCATCAAGTTTATCAAGGAAAATGAAGGCAAATCGGGTATCATCTATTGCCTGAGCCGCAAGAAAGTGGAAGAGATTGCCGAAGCCCTGGTGGTCAACGGCATTAAAGCACTGGCCTACCATGCAGGGATGGACTCTGCCACCCGCTCGGGCAACCAGGATAAGTTCCTCATGGAAGAGGTGGATGTCATCGTGGCTACCATCGCCTTTGGAATGGGAATTGACAAGCCGGACGTGCGTTTTGTAATCCATTACGACATCCCCAAGAGCCTTGAAGGGTATTACCAGGAAACCGGTCGCGCAGGACGCGACGGGGGCGAAGGAAAATGCATCACCCTTTATTCGGCCAAGGACATTCAGAAACTGGAGAAATTTATGCAGGGAAAGCCTGTTGCTGAACAGGAAATTGGCCGTCAGCTTTTGCTTGATACCGCCTCCTATGCCGAATCGGCCATCTGCAGACGCATTATATTACTGAATTACTTTGGAGAGAAACTGGACGAACCTTGTGGGAACTGCGACAACTGCATCAACCCCAAAGAACAGATTGAAGCCAAAGATGAAATATGCCGTGCCCTTCAGGCCATCATTGAAGTGAAGGAAAACTATAAGGCTGAACATTTATCCGATATCCTGACCGGTAAAAAATCGGCTGCCGTGAAGTCTTTCCGTCATTATGAACTGGAGGCCTTTAATTCTGGCAGCGACCATGGCGAGAAATTCTGGAACGCCGTGTACAGGCAAAGCCTGATTGCCGGATATATCTATAAGGACATTGAAAACTACGGGTTGTTGAAGATGACCAAAAAGGGATACGATTTCCTTGAACACCCGGTCGATTTTATGCTGGTACGTAACCACGACTACGATGCCATTGAAGAGGAAGCCAACGCGGCAGCAGCTCAGGCCAGCGGTGCAGGCGATCCCGAATTGTTTGCCATGCTCAAGGACCTGCGCAAGGAGATATCGAAAAAGGTCAACCTGCCCCCATTTGTCATTTTCCAGGATCCATCCCTTTCGGATATGGCCCTGCAATACCCCATCACGATCGAAGAATTGAAATTCATCCAGGGTGTTGGAGAAGGAAAAGCCAAAAGATACGGCAAGGAATTCATTGAACTGATCAAGGCTTATGTCGACGAGAACGAGATAGAACGCCCCCAGGACATGGTAGTCAAAAGTGTTGCCAACAAGTCCAAGATCAAGGTGGGCATCATTCAAAGCATCGACCGCAAGATATCTTTGGAAGATATTGCCGATTCCATTGGCATTGACTTTAAGGATTTGATCTCCGAAATTGAAGTGATCGTCAATTCAGGCACCCGCATACATATTGACTATTACCTGGATGATGTGATGGATGAAGAACGCCAGGAAGAAATCTACGACTATTTCAAGGAAGCCGAAGACGATACCATCGAGAGCGCACTGAAAGAACTCGGGGAAGACAACTACTCCGAAGAAGACATCCGCCTGATGCGCATCCGCTTCCTTTCCGAAATGGGCAATTAATGACTGAGCGGGTTACTTCAAGTCACCCGCTCAGTAAACATATACCCCCGGGGAATACATCTTGACCAAGAGATGAATTCCCCGGGTTTTTTTATGCCCCAAAGAATACAAAATTCATCCCTTACCATGATCGGAGCGTCATCCTGAACCCGTTTCAGGATCTCATCCCATTATGGGGGATCCTGAAACAAGTTCAG
>DMFR01000402.1:6704-6950 GCA_003450125.1 Prolixibacteraceae bacterium
TCAGGATGACGCTCCGATCATGGCAAGGCAATTGCAGAAGTGGCCATATTAAGCCGTCACGCCGCCAGAATAGAAAGCCGTTTTTTTTAATCCGTCAAATCAGGTTAATTCCGCTTTCAACTCCTCCTCTTTTCTCTTATTTTTCGTATTAATATATTTTGAAATAATTGGTATATAATTGGTAGATAATTGGAACATTATTGGTACATAGTCCGTATACAAACCAATTATCTACCAATTTTGTTC
>DMFR01000020.1:0-1101 GCA_003450125.1 Prolixibacteraceae bacterium
ATATATGACTATTCGACTCTATTCTCTTTATGTTTAAATTATGACAATATCAATTTATAAAAACATAATAATTGGAACATAGATGCTCATACTAGACCCTTATTTAAACCCTGCTTAAATCCTATTCCGGGTTTAAAAACAAATAGTCTTGGTATAGGATTTAAATAGGATCTCAGGAGGATTCCTTTTGTCCTGTAGAAAACTTTCATGACCCAGGGGAGAAAGCAGGGATTGGGTAAAGGGAGTGTTTAAAGGTTCTTGATGCTATGGCTGATGTCTAATCGTTAATCTTAAATCGTTAATCGTTAATCCAAAGGCAACCTGTTCCCTTGCAAAGCATGCAGCTCCAAAAGCTCCTGCCATGTCACCATATTGGGCTTTCACAATTTTTGTTTGGTTGCCACCTGTTCGCCATTCATAGTTGACCATGTATTCTTCCAATGGGTCAAATAGATCTTTAGCCGCATCGGTAATTCCCCCTCCGAGAATAATCATCTCCGGCGAAAGAATATTGGTAAGAGTTGCCAATCCGATAGCTAATTTTTTAATTGAAGTGAACCAAACTTCAGCAGCAAAGCTATCCCCGCTTTTATAGGCTTCCAACAATTCATGAGTAGAACTGAATTTACCGGATGTTCGTTTTTCAATGGTGCAATTCCCGATAGCATCTTCCAGACTCCCGGGCATTCCTATCACATCGGCTTCTCCTTCACTGTCAATCACCATGTGACCAATGTGTCCTGCCTTATTGAAGGAACCCTGGTAAGGTTTCCCTTCGATGAGGATGGCGCCCCCTACCCCCGTTCCTAAAGTCAGCATGACTACATTTCTTTTATTCTTTGCCGCACCATAATGCGCTTCGGCCATCATGGCCGAAATAGCATCATTCAAGACATAGGTTTTAGATTGAAGGAAGTCGCTCCAGATAAAGTTTTCCAGTCCCTGTAATCGCCCAGGCATATAGGCAATGGCTGAGTTCCCATCATTGGGCAAGCCAGGCGCTGAAATACCTATTGGAATAGTATCATTTTGCAGTTTATTTTGAATTTCCTTGACTGCTGTTGCAACGGCATTTTTCCAAATGGAATCATCACCATCATT
>DMFR01000020.1:1271-9055 GCA_003450125.1 Prolixibacteraceae bacterium
ATCCTTGTACCTCCCAAATCAATACCTATGGCTATGTCTGACATATTGTGTGTTTAATGGTTAAATTCATGAATGGCATCCACTATCGCGACGATGTTTTCAACCGGCACATTGGCCTGAATGTTATGGACGGTATTGAATACAAAGCCTCCATCTCTGGCAAAAACGGTACACAACCGAAGCACTTCTTCCCTTACCTTGTCGGGAGTTGAGTAAGGCAGTGTTTTTTGTGTGTCGATGCCTCCGCCCCAGAAAACAAGATCCTTTCCATAGTTCTTTTTCAGAAGCTCCGGATCCATTCCTTTGGCGCTCACCTGTATGGGGTTGATGATATCGAAGCCTGCAGCTATGAACCTTGACATGAAGGGTTCAACGGCCCCGCAAGAGTGCTTGAAGGTTTTCCAACTGGTATGGGTATGGACCCAATCATTGATTTTACGGTAATAAGGTAACCACAAATCGTCGAACTGTTCAGGGGCGCAGAAGGTAGAATCCTGTGTACCAAAATCAGTTCCACAGATGTAGACAGCATCCAGGTTATCCCCGATAGCTTCATGCAAACGGGTAAAATTCTCTAAAGCTATTTCAGTCTGCCTTTCAAAGATTGCTTTGATATAATCGGGACGCATCAGTATGCTCATGTACCATTCGGTGATGTCACGGATACCCTTGGGATTCTTTAGTTTGATACCCGGAATATGGGCAATATCGCCTAAAGCGGTTCCACCAAGTCCGGCAATTACTGCTTTACCAGTGGCGCGAGCCTTTCGGGTCGTTTCCTTCCAATAGTCAAGATCGGTGTCAGAAACCAATCCATATTCCTCCAGATTGTCCTGCGGATCAAGTTGATCCTCGTCAAGAGGCTTCTGACGGATGATGGCATCAAAGAAGTACCCGTTTTTAGGCATTCGTCCCGATGGAGTGGATGATGTATCGCCTTCAGGATAGATTAACACATCCTCATTTTCGTCTTTTGTTGTTTGAAAACCTTCAGGAACCAGCACTTTCTGTCCCCATGGCGTGAGATATTCTTTCAGCGGTTCCTGGTTGTAGAAGCCAAAGGAAGTTTTCCTACCCTTGGCACCCACCACGTCAATGCCCATGATTTCGATCAGTTCCTGGTCCACTTCACCCAGCATCTGGTAGGGATCAGTCACACGAACGGGTTTACTTTCCAGTCCATAATATCTCCTTAGGTTTTCAACCGACTGAACATGTATTCCTGTTACGGAAGTGGATCCAAAATCAACCACCATCCTGTCAGGTTGCTGGTGATTGACGGTCAAATCAAATCGTTCTTTAGAAGTCATTGCTTTCTTCACTAATGGTTTTATAATTCACATTTGACCATTTGACTATTAAGTCTGGGCAAATGAGGAAAACAATATAAAATTAAAATAAAAAGAGACAGCTCTACGGAACTGTCTCTTTTTATTTTTTTCAATTCTCAAATCAAGACAAACTCATTAGAAAACCTATTAAAACGCTAATCCAAAGCTAGGTTATTGTATCCTTGGAGTAGGCTTGGAGTAGGGTTGGAGTAGGGTTGGTCCCAAAAACCATATAGGAAGATAAACCTAAACAACATAAATATATTAAAATTCAGGGAATAATGAGCAAAAAAACAGGTTTAAGCTAGAAGATTCCAGATTCAGATTATAGGGGTACTTTCTTTTCTATTTGCTTCTAGGGATCAATGGTATTCTCAATGACCTTCCGGATAATCATCACTTGTCCACCTCCTGATGCAAGTTTGAGTGTTGTCTGATCAGCTGGAGTAATCTCCACCTGTTTTCTTTCCAACAGATTTGGATTGATTTCAGTTTCAGGACTATCCGAGTAAATTTCAGCCGTATATTTTCCTTCAGTAAGGAAATCAAATGATATGGTCACCTCACGTGACTCGTGATTGGTCAGCGAACCTAAGAACCAATCGGTTCCTTTCCGGCGGGCAATGGTTATCAGTTGGGAAACATCGGCGCTGAGGACTTTGGTTTCATCCCAGGAGGTTGGAACCTTGCAGATAAACTCAAATCCTGGCTGACCTTCATAGGCTTCGGGATAATCACAGACCATGCTCAGGTAACTTTCCAGTACCACATACATGGCCAACATGTGACAACGGGTGCCCATGCAGAAAGGATGATCGTTGCGGGCCACGAAGTTGTCTTCGGTTACCGCCCTGAAACCTCCAAGGTGGTAATCGGTTGCCCCTGCCAGTAAGCGGGTAAATACAATATTCAGGTCGTGATCAGGGGTCACTTTCTTCGCCCATTTATTGACTTCATAATTTAAAGTTCCTTCACGGGTAAATTCATTGGGATAGGTGCGGTGCATTCCTGTAGGCTTGTAGGCCCCATGAAACTGAATGTGCAAATGATGGATAGCTGCTCGTTGCAGGATTTCATTTTGCAGGTTTACCATTTCCTGGTCGTCACTATCCATGAAATCAACCATCAACCCTGCGATGCCCCATTTCTCATACAGGGTGAAGGCAGCTTCTAGTTTTGGATAAAGGGCTGCCCAATGCACCCATAGACGAATGCCTACTCCTTTTGAACGGCCATAATCACATACCTTCTGCATGTCAAGCCCTTCAACTGGAAGGGTAACATCAAATTCGGTACCAGGCTGATAACCTGATCCATTGTTCACATACCACTCATGGCCCCCATATTCAACCACTGAATGATATTCAATCCCGTTCCGGGCACAAAAGTCGATGTAATATTTGTTGGTCTCAAAGTTATTGCCTTTGAGTACAGTTGAGTCTGCAACCACTGTACCATTCCACCAAGGCCATGTAGCCTTACCGGGCTTGATCCAGGAGACATCCTTTATTTTACAAGGCTCATTCAGGCTGGTAAGGATGTTTGACTCGAATAGATCTCCCACACGGTCACTGATCAGCATGACCCGCCAAGGACTTTTATGAGGAAGTGTAGCTTTTACCTTAATTTCTGTCTGTCCAGGAAGTGGCGATAGCCTACTCTCAAGATGGCCATCATGTTTGGTAAGGTACATTCCGGCATAATCATCAAGAGCTGCTTCGGTAATGGCCATATAGGCCCCATGACAGTCAAACAAGACAGGCATATCCATCAGGGTATCTGCCCTGAGTTCCTCAAGTGAAACGGCTGTATAAAGACCCTCGTGTGATGTAGTGTAATTGGGAAGTAACAAAGCCAGCACTTTGGGATTGTCTTCAAGATTAAAAACAGTAGATTCTTCGGTCAGGATGAAAGACTTCCATTTGTCCTGTTGGGGAAATTCATAGCGGAAGGCAAGGCCGTCATTGTAAGCCCTTACAACAAAATTGATGTGCCGTTTATAGGAATCGTTACTTAACAATGGGATTATCAACTCATTGCAAAAGCTCCTTGCATGCCTGGTCTTTCCGACGACCAATTCATAGGTTTCATCAATTAACTTAAAGATTGGCTTTTGAACAGATACCTTGGCGCCAAATTCACCTGAATCCTTAAATTGAAGGCTTATGGGTGAATCTCCCAAGATGGCTTTCCCTTTATAGTTTACCGAATAGGAAATCGAACTATTCCCCTGATGAAATGAAAAGACAAGTTGTCCGTCGGGTGATGTAACTTGGAGGGGATTAACTGCATAAACAGAAAATCCTGTCAGAATCCCAAGTAGTATTAGGGAACAAGCGATATAGCTGATAATAGAGGACCTGATTTCCTTTTCCATGACATGTTAAGTTATGTTGGCAAAACTCATCGGATGACTTCAAGTCATCCGATGAGTGTCTCAATACAGTTAAGTCATAGCCGGAAGGCTCCAACCTTCGCGGTAGGTATGTTTGATGTACCCATTGGCAGCTTCCATGGCATTGAATTTGGCATATTGGGTATTAAAATGAGGATGCCCGTCAATGACCTTGAATTCATCAGCGGTCACAATTCTCAATTCTTCTGTGGGTGAAATGTTGGTAAAGCGCATATTGGGAGCATCCCATTTCAGGGTCTTGTTCAGGCTTTGCAGACGTATGGCCAGAACACCCATTAATACCATTTCGTTGAACGGACCAGAGTATCCAAAATGGGAAGTTCCCTCTACTCTATTCTCCGGGGATTCTTTACAAGCCCTGATCCAGTCTTGTTCGTGTGGACCGTCCACATAACCCACTGCCCCAGGAACCCTGCGCAGGTAGGGAGTAACATGGGGAACCCTGCCTGAGAGCAGACGAGCATTAAAACCGCCGCACCCGGTAATTAGGGTATCCTTTGAACCGACAAAGATCAATCCGCCGAGGCCATCAGCCATCAGGTTTTCACCCTCAGGCAACAGATCAGGCCTGCGGGGAAGGATTCCTCCATCATACCAGTAAACTTTCACTGCAGGCATTTGCTGATTCTTCACTGCCTGACGGGCAGGGAAATCAAATTCAACTGTTTCAGCCTGTGGAGCGCTCTCTGTATTGACCTGGGTTGAACTTCCAGACACCTTTTCAGGATAGCCTAGCTTGAGTGACTGGTAAACCGGATCGAGCACATGACAAGCCATGTCACCAAAAGCGCCAGTTCCAAAATCCCACCAGCCTCTCCAGTTCCAGGGGGTATAGATCTCATTGAACGGACGCATGGGGGCAGAACCAATAAAAAGGTCCCAGTTCAGGGTATCGGGAGGGGTCATTTGCACCGTAGGTCTTTGCAATCCTTGTGGCCAGATAGGTCTGTCAGTCCAGGCATGCACTTCCTTTACTTCACCGATCTCTCCATTCCATATCCATTCACATACCTGGCGAACCCCGTCTCCTGAATTACCCTGGTTACCCATTTGGGTAGCCACTTTATGCTTTGCAGCCAACTTGGTGAGCAAACGGGATTCATAGATCGAATGGGTCAATGGTTTCTGACAATACACATGCTTACCCATCGACAAAGCTGTTGCGGCAATGATGGCATGGGAATGATCGGCCGTTGCTACCATTACCCCATCGAACGAATTACCCATTTCATCGAACATCTTGCGCCAGTCCCAATAGCGTTTGGCCTTTGGAAATTCATTGAAACAGGTTTCAGCATATTTCCAATCCACATCACACAGGCCAACAATGTTTTCAGTATTCATCCCGACGAGGTTGGGATGACCTTTGCCTCCAATACCAACACCGACAATATTCAATTTATCGCTTGGGGCACGATGACCTAGCCCACTCACCGTAATACTGGGAACAATTGTAATGGCAGCTGTGGCTATGGCACTCTTCTTTAGAAATTCGCGCCTTGAATTATTCATTTCAGACATGGGGTATAAGTTTTAGGGTTGGATGGTTAAATGGTTGGATGGTTAAATGGTTAAATGGTTAAATGGTTTTAAAGATTAAATTTCCTTGATTTTTACATTCTTGTACCACACTTTGGTTCCATGGTTTTGAAGTGAAATGTGTCCTTCATCATATTTACCATAATCAGGATAGTCAGCCCATTTACCACTTGCGCGTAATTTCTTCCATTCATCCGAATATTTGTCGTACTCAACAACCACCTTGCCGTTCAGTATCTGGGTCACATGATTCCCTTTCACCACAAGAACGGCATTGTTCCATTCACCAAGCGGTTTGTAGGGTTTTACCCTGGGTGGATACATGGCATAGTTGGCGCCAAGGAACTGCCATTCTTCCAGTTTATCGGGCCAGTTGTCCTGGTCGATGATCTGGTATTCAGGACCAGTTTCGTAAGGGAATTTATATTTGGGGTCTTCAGCTACCTGGAAGATAATTCCACTGTTGGCTCCCTTTGTCAGTTTGAAATCTGCCGAGAAGGCAAAGTTCTTATAGGTTTTGTCTGTGATGATATCCTGGCTTTCTGCTCCCCCTTTGGTGGTCATGGTCAATGCATGGTCCTCAATGATCCAGACCGCCGGGATTCCAGACATATTATACCCATGCCATCCGGTGAAGTTTTGACCATCAAACAACAATTGCCAGCCATTCTTCTTTTCATTTGATGACAGGGTATTGTCCGGGGCTTTTTTATCCAGTTCAGAATAGATTTTAAGGGGATCCTGATTTGTTACAAGAGCAAAGGAGAATAAAACTATTGCAGTGATTAGCAAAAGAATTTTGTTAGTTAGTTTTTTCATGGTTCTATTGGTTAAAGGGTTGAATAGTTTTAACACTTCTAAAATACACATATTCAATTTCAATTCCTAACAATGAAGTGTTATTTTACAACAAAATCTGGCGTATTTTAACCCCTGACATTATTTTACCACAGGGATAGGGAAAAGCTATCTGGCAATTTACTTCTTACCTACCGTAAAACTCGTAGTTCCATAGCAAATCTTACCTTCTTTGGTAATTCCTTCCACATATACCACATAATCAGAGGCCTCATCAGAAGTAAAGAAACCAAGGCTTGCCTTTCCATTTTCAAAACGCACATCTGGATTCCAATACAAGGTAGGTCTGAAATCAGGCTTGGGTGAATCCATCGTCTCGAGTGTATATTTGGGCAAATAGAAGCTTACAGGCCTTTGAAATCCTCTTAACTCAGGGATTACTCTTCCCTTCACATCCAGATAGTCGATATTAATTTTATGGATATTCTTTCGGTAGATGGCAATGATTCCTGAACCGTCAATTACTCCCAGTTCGCCCATGCTAAAACCTTTGCGAAAACCGGGCTGCACGATATCGATCATTTTAATTTCCGCCATTCGGACCGTTAAAATTTCCCGCAAATCTGAACTCATGCCATCAAGCATAATGCTTACCGGCTTGTTTGATAAGGTGATTTCATCTCCTGAATACCACAAGGATGGCTCATTAGCCTCTATATAATCAATAAGATAGGTGAATGAATAATCCTTAGGGGTTACGATCAATGTTCTATCGGCCCATGGATATTCGCCGAAACTTCGGGTAAAGGCCTCGGTCTTCACCTGTACGATATCCACATCATCGAGTAAAATGGTTCCTTTCTCAGGATTAAATTCCAGTTCCTTCTTTTGCCGGAATGTATTGAAGCGTTTAAAATCAGGGTTCAGTTTGATATCAAAACAATTATTGTCTAAAAGTTTAGAGGAGATCAGTGTATCCTTTTCCGGTAACGGATCCAGGATGATCTCAGCATTGCGTGTCCCTTGCTTGGTACGTGCATTGAGCATTACGTCCAGAGTATCCACCAGGTATATGTGTTTGAAAAGGAACCGTCCTTCTTTGTCGGTAATGGCTTTCCCGATTCGAAAATTCCTATACACATAATCCATTGATACTTCAGCCTCCTGAACAGGCGCATTCCATAAAATCCGCTTCACATGGCCTGAAACAGTAATCCCGGCATCATTCCAATCATCGGTCTTTGGAGTTGTAAATTGCTCTACGTCATCCCACAGGTAAGATCTCCAACCATGAACCAGCATCAGCAAATCCAACTTTTCTGCTGAGCTGTGAAACTGTTCGTTCACAAAATAGGATGACGGTGATTCGATCGCTCCTTTCAGATCAGAGTCAAGCAGCAAATAACTTTTAATATTTTGACTGTTGTCTCCCGTGCTTAGATAATTCCTATTGACTACCGCTGCCGATAGTGTGGTTTTGATTGAATCACCTGGCTGCAAAAGGGCATTCACATCAATTTTCACTTCCTCACGGGTCTTGAACGCCTTCTTATTGACCTGCAGGGTAAGCAAATCATCTTTTCCATCATCAACAAAGACGAGCCTTTCTGCTATAGGATTTAGGGTCATATCGAGCAAGGTGATTTTTGAAATTCCTTTGGGAAACAGACCTTTACTCACTTTGATGGCCTGGGTATAAT
>DMFR01000020.1:9111-17408 GCA_003450125.1 Prolixibacteraceae bacterium
TTATAAAACAGGACCGCTCCTTTGTGAGAGGCTACCAAATAAAATTCAGGAAGCTTATCCGCATTCATGGAGGCTGATATTTGAAACATCAATGCTTCTTCCTCCATTTTATAATTCAGGCACAACCCATTTCCACCGGCTTTAGGAAGCGGGATTTTTAGTTCAGGATACTTATCAATAGTGGCATAATAATTCATACCCTCTTGTGGCATCATGACCAGTTTTCCCATTCCAAGGTAAAAGGTGGAAAACGAAGTGATGGTATCGCCACTTTCATTGATGATTTTACCGCTTACAGCGATGCCTCTTCCCTTTCGGTCAATGGCTTTGAAAGCCACCGTATTTACTGCATTGAGCACCATGTTACCCCCTTCAGGTAAAAAGGAAACATCAATTGGTGTATGGCCAGGTTGATCTTTTCCCGCCTCATTAACCGGATCCTTTGCATTGGAAATCCAAATCTTCTTATGGAAACAGGCTTCTTCTCCAAAATTCTCCAGGTATTTGGTGGTTGCCCGTATGGTATACATACCACTTGCAAGTCCATCAGTCTTAAATTCACCACTGGCCTGCCCATTGATCGAAAGCAGCAACAGGTCATTCACCACTTTTCCTTCTTCCGAGAGCAGTTGAACAGATATATTCCTGAAATTGGTATTGAGTCGATGGGTAATTCCATTCACCTGATAGGCTTTCAGCCAGATTTTATCTCCGGGGGCATACAATTCCCGGTCTACATGAAGGTACACCTTTTCAAAAAGAAGTGGCTTCCTGGCCGCAACCCACCCCTCGATATCCTGGGCTGAAAGCTGGGTAAAAGAAAACAACAGGAAAAGGAAAACGACAGTGAGGTTTTTCATGTTGGGTAAAGCGGTTGGTTAATAGTTTGAATCTCTGTAAAATTAATATAAATTAACAATTCAACAATCATGCCATCATATATTAAACAAACAACAAATGCCCCTTATCAGGAGCATTTGTGCTAAATTTTATGAAATATCTATCTGGCGGATTATTTTTTATCCCATTTAACCAATTTGGAAGGATAGAAATTGATGTTCATGGCCTTAAACCTTTCACCATGCCTGGCCAAACGTCCCTTGTATTCATCCCATTTACGCAATGAGGCAGGAGTCCATCCGATTTCAGCATACCCCGGTAACCGTGGATAGATCAAGTATTCAGCTTCCTCCAGCTTGCTAATTGTTTCGGACCAGAGAGCCGCCTCAATACCGATGATGTTTTCCTTTTTAATTTCAGGAACCAGTGTAGCCGGGTCCCAATTGTAGGCCTTGTCCACTTCGATGTAAGCCGCCCAATGCAAACCATAAGTACTGGTCGAGTCATACTGCATGTCAAGGTAGGCATTTTTAGCCGGTGACATCAAGACCTTGGCACCCTGCTCTACCCCCTTAATGGCGTTTTCGGCTTTGGCCCAATACTGTACAACGGTGTTTGGTTTTAAAGTAGTCAATGCAATCTCGTCCCAGCCCAATACTTTTTTACCGTGGGAAATGACGATATCCTGAACACGGTTAACAAAGGGAATATAATCTTCTATGGATGTTGAATGCGATTCATCACCACCGATGTGGATATAGGGGCCAGGAGTTATAGCAGCCAATTCACGGATGACATCATCTATGAATTTGTAGGTCACTTCCTTGTGGGTAGCCAGGGTGCTGAATCCCACCTCGATGCCGGTATATAATTCAGGAGATTTACCACTGATGTTTAATTCAGGATAAGAAGCCAGGGCTGCATTGGTATGACCGGGCATGTCTATTTCAGGAATAATGGTCACATACCTTTGCTGAGCGTACTTTACGATATCCGAATATTCAGCCTGGGTATAGAATCCACCTACGCCACCGCCTACTTCAGTTTTACCGCCGTACTCGGTGAGTCTGGGCCAGGATTTAATTTCTATTCTCCAGCCTTGATCGTCGGCCAGGTGCAAATGCAGCACATTCATTTTATAGTAAGCCAGCTGGTCAATGTATGCCTTTACCTCATCCACTTCAAAGAAATGACGGGCCACATCAAGCATCGCCCCACGATATGCATACACCGGATAATCACGGATTGTACCCGTTGCTATTTTCCATGGGCCCCGCTCAGCGGAAGTTGATTCAACCCTTGCGGGTAATAGCTGGCGAATGGTTTGAATCCCATGAAACAACCCCGCAGGCTTATTGGCTGTAAGTTTAATCATTTCATTGGTGATGGTCAACTCATATCCTTCTTCGCCCAGTTCGGGATCATTTTCAGACAGGGCTAAGAGAATATTCCCGGGCGTAGGGGTATCGGTGATTACTTTAACATCCAGTCCCAAGCCAGTGGAAGGATTCAATTTATCGGCCAGGAATTGCCCGATTTGTTGTAGTTCGGCCGATTCACCCTGAATGTAGATATTCGTTTGATCGGTCATCCCAAATGAATCGCCTGTTGGAGTAGTTGAAACAGGTTTAGGAATGATGTTTTCTTTGGAGAGGTTGGTAGGCCCACAGGCCATCTGACTGAACAGGGCTGTCAAGGCCAAGAATGCCCAGATCCTGGATTGGTTTTTCATTTGCTTCATGATTTAATCACTATATAGGTTAGTTTAACTTCATTCAACAAGTTTCAAAATTCGTGTTTTTTTTCCAATTCTGAAATTGATAATTACCAGTGCAAAACAAGAACTTACTATTACAAATGCACCCGACATCTCAATGGGGCTGAACTGCTCATGAAAGATCAACCATCCAGAAAGAAGGTTGAAAACCGGAACCATGGACTGAAGCAGGGAGCCGGTTGCAACATTCACGTAGCGATATCCTTCGGTCATAAACAACTGGCCAATGGTGGCCACAATGCCCACCAATACCAGCAAAAGCAATTCGGTCACACTTCCCTTGGCCTGTGTTGCCCCTGATGGAATCAAAAACATCCAGAACCCGACAATGCACTGGGAAAAGAAAATGGCATACGAATTGTCGCTGTCATGCAGCTTTTTCACAAACACCACTGCCAATCCGGTGATCACTGATCCGGCAATAGCGATCAATTCATAAAGTCCTATTCCTGCCAATGATCCTTTACCACCCAATGAAAGTAAAATAAGTCCTGCAAACGAAATAAAAATAACTATAAATTTAACAGGTTCCACCTTTTCTTTCAAAATAATCATGCTGAAAAGGGTAGCAAATATAGGATAGGAGTAAATATACACAGATCCTTTGCCCACTCCGAGTTCCAGGATGGCCAGATAAAACAAGTAGACAGCAACACCCCCTACAAGGCCCCTCCAGAAAAGATTCTTCTTATCGTTGAATTTTAATTTGACAATTCCGAAAAGAGATAAGAGACCCATGATCCCCACTCCTATAGCAAAACGGAAAAAGGTAGTCTGGTAACTCGATACATTGGGAATTGCTTTTACCAAAACAGCCATCAGTGCAAAAAAGACTACCGATCCCAGGGTTAAAAGGATCCCTTTTGAATTATCCGACATACCAATGAGTAAGAATTAGGAAGGCAAAACTAACGATTATCCTGAACAATATTGACAAAAGGCAGCCCTATTGATAATTGACCATTTCACAATTTTTCAAACCATGCATTTCATACATGGCTATTCACATTTAACCACGTTATGGTTAAAATTTCATTGGTCAAAGGTCGTAACGCTTTCAATAAAAGCCAATCCGTGTAATCCGTTTCAATCCGTGTAATCTTTTTAAAAATAAACCCCCGTAATTAGCGAGGGTTCTGAGGATCTATTCTTCTGTAACAACGATCTTCTCAATTAAATCGCCCTGGCGAATGGCATCGATTACTTCGAGCCCTTCATACACCTTCCCGAAGCAGGTATGGTTGCGGTCAAGGTGAGCCGTATTGGTACGGCTGTGGCAGATAAAAAACTGTGAGCCACCTGTATTTCTTCCCGCGTGAGCCATTGACAACACACCCCGGTCGTGGTATTGGTTATCGCCATCCAATTCACATTTAATCTTATAACCCGGACCACTTGCTCCTGTTCCGTTGGGGCAACCTCCCTGGATCACAAAATCTGGAATCACACGGTGGAAAGTCAATCCATCATAGAAACCTTTTTTCGATAAGGTAAGAAAGTTCTCAACCGTTCCCGGTGCATCCTCATCGTAGAAGTTCACTTTCATCACCCCTTTGCTGGTATAAATTTCTGCTTTGCTCATTGTTTTAAATTTAAAATGTGGCTACAAAAATACGAATAATCCTTTCGTTGAACAACACGATGTTTTATTGATGACTTTTTTTCTCCTTCACCCTCATCTGGACTTCCTTGATCAGCAAAGGGAAAGCTGGTTCTGTCATGCCATGGCCGAAGCCTTGTAATTCGTACAACCGGGTATCCTTATGACCCGCAATTTTCATCATCCGCATCAGGTAAGCATTCTCCTCATATCGGCCCAGCATCTCCAACTCCCTGTCGCCTGTGATCAATAGCAGGGAAGGAGCATCAGCCCGTACATGAAACAGCGGAGCATATTCATCTACAACAGGCTGTGTATCTGCAATTCCCCTCTCCTTTCGGATGGTGAAATGAGTGATGGTTTGAGCGCTAAAGGGAATTAAGCCTGCAATCCGGTTGGCATCGATATGGTAGGTTTTCAACCATCTTTTATCCAGCCCTACCATCAGGTCAAGATAAGCCCCTGCAGAGTGTCCTGAGAGATAAATCAAGGTAGAATCACCTCCAATTTGATTGATGTGATTAAAGACCCAGGCCACGGCTGCAGCTGCATCCTCAATATACTTGGGAGCCTGAACCTTTGGAGACAGCCTGTAATTGGGCGCTATCACACAAAAGCCCTGTTCCCTGAGCGCCTGAGGAATTTCTTTACTCCCTGAATTTAATCCCCCGCCATGAAACCAGACGATGGTGGCAAATTTTTTAGTGTTTTTTGGGTAATAAATATCCAAAACACACCGCTCTTTGATATAGGCATCCGATTGATTCACAGAATCATTGTAATAGGGAATGTTTGATTTGGTCAGGTATTGTGATTCCTGGGCATAAATATTCAATCCAAAAATAACCAGTAAAAACACCAATGCTGTCTTTAAATACTTCTTAATCTCAATATTCATACAGCAAAGTGTCCTACACAATGCTTTGATATTATCTATATTATCTGACAATAGTCTTTGCATATCAATGTTTTGCACAAATTTACGTTTCATAAAGAACATATACAAGTGCACTTTCCTCAATTGTTCCCTGTCTTCCTCTTTACTTAACCCATCCATTCTTGTAAAAATTAATTGCAATAGATTTCTTATAATCCCCCAAAATATTCAACTGTCCTGACCATTTGAGCCACAAACGACATCTCGTTGTCATACCAGGCGACTGTTTTTACCAATTGCCGGTCACCAGCACTAACTACCTTGGTTTGTGTGGCATCGAACAGTGAACCAAATCGCATTCCAATCACATCACTTGATACGATCGGATCTTCCGTATAGCCATACGACTCATTGGCAGCCGATTTCATGGCTGAATTGATTTCTTCAACGCTGACCGTCTTCTCCAGAATGGTAAACAATTCTACCACCGAACCGGAATGAACAGGTACCCTTTGGGAGGAACCATCCAGTTTGCCTTTTAACTCCGGAATGACCAGCCCAATTGCCTTGGCCGCCCCGGTGGTATAAGGGACAATATTGTTGGCCGCTGCCCTTGACTTGCGATAGTTTACTTTGGGGTCAGGTGTATCCATCAATGGCTGAGAGTTGGTGTAGGCGTGAATGGTGGTCATTTGTCCTGTTACTATTCGAAAGTTGTCGTTCAGTACTTTTGCCATTGGGGCAAGGCAGTTGGTGGTGCAGGAAGCACAACTGATCAACTGGTCACTGCTTTCCAGGATGTGATGATTGACCCGATAGACGATTGTTTTCACTTCCTTATCCGATGGGGCTGAGATGACCACCTTCCCGGCGCCTGCATTCAAATGGGCCGAAGCCTTTTCCTTCGATTCAAAAAGGCCGGTACATTCCAATACCAGATCAACCTGATGCTTTGCCCACGGCAAGTTCTGAGGATTCCGTTCCGCATATACCGCGATCGACTTATCATCCACTATCAGCGAATTGTCGGTGTAGTCAATCTGCGCGTTGAAAATCCCCTGAATGGAATCGTATTTAAGCAGATAAGCCAACATGGATGGCGTACTTAAATCGTTCACCGCAACCACTTCCAATTGATTACTTTTCATGATCTCCCGGAAGGCCAAACGTCCTATTCGGCCAAACCCGTTAATAGCCACTTTAATCATTGTTCAGTCAATTAATAAGTTTGTTATAAACATAGCTAATTTAAGGATTCTGTCAACATAAAAGGCCAGGATGACTTCCCATTCAAAGCTAAGTTATTTTACACAATTAATTCCATCTGCTTGCACCTTTCTTTGGTTGAAAGACACTATTTAATTCTACGTTAACAGATTGACAATTAAAAACAATTTAAGCTTGTTGGATTGTTCATTCTGCTTATTCCAGAAATCCATTGCTACAACACAAACTATTACTAATGAATTTATTATATCCACGAATTAATTTGTTCTTTCAAATAAATTGTCCGATCCATCAACATAGCTGTTACCAAATAAAAGCTGATCTTCACAAAGCAAAATCACACCATAGATATAATTTCTTGTCCCATCTGTAACAAGCTGATAGCTATTCCCATTCACGATTTGAAGTCCCAATTTCCCAGTGAAATTACAACCGAATTTTCTGTAACCGTATAGGTACCTGTTTGGGTGAAATTTAAGAATACAGCTTTGTCGGCTTTAGTCGTTCCGCCCATTTCCGCATAAGAGGTCGTCCATCTCCAGGTACCGATCAATTTACTGGCCAATTTTGTAGAATCATAATTCTGAGACTTATTGCAGTCGAATAATTGTTGTGTATCAATTTGATTGGATCTATCCTTTTGATCCGATTTCTCTTTCGAACAGGATGAAGTCAGCAATGAGATGAAGATAAAAGCTGAAATGATGAATAAATATTTCATAGCCCATTGTTTTATTTTCCTTTTATATAAGTAATTGACTGTTTTCCAAATCCATAACAGTTTCGATTGCTAAAATCAATGGTCAATTGATCACCATTTAAAGAATATCTATGCTTCGTCGGAAGGACTAAAACATACAATATGCCGTTATAACCTATCTTTATCGAATCATCATACAAGGTATAATCATAATGGTCATGTCGCATCGTACTATTGGATTTGTAAAAATTGTCTTTATCTGCAAATTCCAAGGTGTCACTTTTGTCGACAGAGATCCATTTCCCCAAAATCCTTGATTGGTTCACCAATTCATTGTCCTTTTCACAACCCATAAGCGACAAGGAAATAATTAAGGTCAGAATGAATCGTGAAATATTACTTTGTATCATGGTAAGTAAGTTTAAAACAATTGCATAATTCTACCATTATACTTACATAGATGAATTGTACCGCTTATAGGTTGCGTACTTATATCTGAAGATAATATTACCTAATTATGCGCAATTCGTATCTAACTGATCATACAAAACACTGATTTACACCCAGATCATTATATGTTTCGTCCCAGGGAATTCTTCTCTTTTGTTTTCAATCCTGCTTATAAGACACCCTTATAACTCCCTTTTGATAATCTTATCGAATGGTTGGTCTGCATGCCATTCTCATAAAGTTTACATTCAAATGTTGATTCTATATAAAAGGCATTACGATAGTCAGCGTATATTCCTGAATTTAATGCCATTGACTTGGTAATCTGGCAGGAGTTATCAGCTTTAAATTCATTGAATTGAGTTACTGATAGTTCTGTGATTTGATTCAGATAGCTAGTGTAGGTAACTCCCTCATTCATTTTTTTGATCGTAATATAAAACCCTGCATTTTGAGATGTTGGGCTAGAATGTCCCCACTCCGGATCTTCACATTGATAAATATATGAACCTGTTGCATAGATCTGGTCCTTGAAGGTTTCGCCACTAGTTCCCCCTAAGCGATAAGTAGTATCAGCAAGCACAATTTTACGATAGCCAATTGTAAGTTGAATACTATCATTTTGGAAACTTTGTTCATAACCCACAAGTGTTGAATCTTTTGAGCTGTTTTTTATCCTATAAATTCTTTGAAGAAATACTTTTTCTCCGGAACCTTGCAATGGTGAATGTAGTGTAACTAGTTTGCCGTTGATCTGACAGGAAAAATCAACACTGTCAATTGGAATTCTCTCCTCTTCCATGTTTTTTTTACAGGAGACTATAAA
>DMFR01000255.1 GCA_003450125.1 Prolixibacteraceae bacterium
ATTATTTAGTTTCTATTACTTATATGTTGAGGTGCATCGAATCAGGCATATTTGTAGTTGGATAATTCCAATAGACTTGAAGGTGTAGCGCACTGAAACTATTGTTATAATCATCTGTTTGAATTATTGATGAATCGTTCAAAAGTGTGTTCCGGCAATTCGTGTAATTCGTTTAAATTCGTGTACAATCTTTATAAATCAACATAAATTCATATGTCACAACTCTTATCTCCTCTTAACATCAAAGATGTTACCCTTAGGAACCGTATTGTCATTTCGCCCATGTGTCAGTATTCTTCGGTCGATGGGTTTGCTACTGACTGGCACCTGGTGCATTTAGGAAGCCGTGCTGTTGGTGGCGCTTCACTGATTATCCAGGAAGCAACAGCTGTTTCTCCCGAAGGCCGTATCTCTCCGGGCGATCTGGGTATCTACCACCAGGAGCACATCGAAAAGCTGGAAATCATTACTTCTTTCATTCACCAGGAAGGTGCTGTAGCCGGTATCCAATTGGCCCATGCAGGTAGAAAGGCAAGCTTTGCCACACCTTCAAATGGAGGTAAACAGCTTAAAGCCCATGAAGAGGGAGGATGGACTACCGTTGCCCCTTCATCCATTGCTTTTAACCCGGAAGATGAAGCTCCACAGACACTGGATACTGATGGAATCATCAAGGTCGTTGCTGATTTTAAGGCAGCTGCCTTACGCTCGCTTCAGGCAGGTTACCAGGTGATTGAAATCCATGCCGCCCATGGTTACCTCATTCACCAGTTCCTATCCCCCTTGAGCAATCACAGGACAGACAACTATGGCGGAAGCTTTGAGAACAGGATACGCCTGCTGCTGGAAATCGTACGTTCCATCAAAACTGTCTGGCCGCAAAACCTTCCCTTATTCGTACGTATATCTGCTACTGATTGGGCTGATGGTGGATGGGACATCGAGGAAGCGGTACAACTTTCTTTTCTCTTGAAAACCGAAGGAGTTGACCTGATTGACTGTTCCTCTGGCGGATTGGTCCCTTATGCCAAGATTCCTTTGGGTCCCGGCTACCAGGTGCACTTTTCGGAAAGGATCAAGAAGGAAGCCGACATACTCACCGGTGCTGTAGGACTGATTACTGAGGTGAAACAGGCAGAAGATATTCTAGGCAACGGACAGGCCGATCTGATCTTCATTGCAAGGGCCTCTTTACGCGATCCCTACTTCGCCTTGCACGCTGCCCGCACTTTAGAGGATGACATCACCTGGCCTGTACAATATCAAAGGGCTAAATTATAGCCTTATGAAAACTAAACACATAGGGCACATAGTTTATTTTATTCTATGTGTCCCACGTGTCTATGTGTTTATAATTAGAAAAGATGTAACGTGAAATTTTCATCTTAGTCTTTATCTTCCGTTTAGTGGATTTCATTTTAATTCGTGCAATTTGTATTTAAAATGTTCTTAAATTTGTATTTAAATATCAATTGTTATGGATCACACTATAAATATAAATCAGATAGTTAACGAAATAGAGAAACTGGACTACAACGATAAAATTAATATCATGTCCAAAATCGTCAACCTTCTAAAACGTGAAGAGAAATCCCATCATGCCTATCCGATCACCCAGCTAAAAGGATTGGGCAAAAATGTTTGGCACAAAACTGACGTAGCAACTTATATCGAACTCGAACGTGAATCATGGGACTAATCCAAAAGCTGAAGAATAAAAATGTTTTTCTCGATACAGCCCCTTTGATTTATTATATTGAGGAAAACCCTCAATATTCAACAATTTTAAATAAGCTCTTTTAGAGAACAGCAAAGGTGTTTTTCTATTTCAAACTTCAGTCATTACATTACTTGAAGTTCTTGTTCTTCCCATGCGTATGAAAGAGAATCAATTGGTAGAACAATACCAAAGCATCCTTTGCAACTCTCCCTCCATTGATATTTTCGATCTTACTATTGAAATCGCTAAAAAGGCAGCAGCCTATCGGGCTAAATACGGGTTGAAAACCCCCGACTCCATTCAGATTGCAACAGCTGTTGATGCCTCCGCAGATTTCTTTTTCACCAACGACATCAGGTTAAAAGCTGTGAAGGAAATCGAAATACTGGTTTTGGATGAGCTGATCAAACCATAGAATACAATTCGTGTCATTTCTGGAGATTGGTAAGCTACCATGTAACTACATTTTATGAAAATCCGTTTTAAAATGTGTATTCTATAAAACAACAATCATCAGATGAAGTACATAATTTTCATCTTCTCCTTCATAGTCTTTTCATTTACACAAGCACAAGCCCAACCACTCTGGCCTTTTGAACTACATGGGGGTGCGCTGCATCCCCCATGTAGTGCCCAATCCGTGTAATCCGCTTAAATCCGTGTAATCTGGATTATTTATAAATTTTTTCTCCTTTTCCCTTTAAAGCTTAATTGATAATATTATTTTTACCTTTCAGAAACGAAATCAACTTAACTAATAAACAATCTGAATATGCAAAACAGGAGAAAATTCTTACAAGTGTCTGCCGCAGGATCCATTGGGATGATGCTATTGGGTACCACTGGCTGCAAACCAGCTGTTGTTGACCGCAAAACATTCGGAGTAGGATTACAAATGTACACCATCCGTGATGCCATGACTGCCGATGCTTTAGGCTCACTGAAAAAAGTATCAGCCCTTGGTTATAAGAACCTGGAACTGGCAGGATACGCCGATGGTAAATTCTATGGCTTTGCCCCTGCTGAATTCAAGAAAATGGTCAATGACCTGGGAATGGACATTGTCAGCAGCCATACCAATGTTGAAGCTGCCGGCGTTACACTGGACAATGCAAAGATCATGGCCGATAAACATGCTGAATTGGGCGTTAAATATTGCATTCAGCCTTGGATTGAAGAGAAAGACCGCAATATTGAATCCTATAAGAGAATGATCGCCAACTGGAATGAAGTGGCTAAGATCATGAAAGCCGATGGTATCCAGTTCGGTTATCACAACCACAATTTTGAGTTTGCCACTCTTGATGGAATGGTTCCTTACTATGACATTTTCCTTCCTGAAATGGACAAAGACCTGATCACCATGGAACTTGACCTTTTCTGGGCCAATAAGGCAGGACAAGATCCGGTAGCCATGTTTAACAAGTATCCGGGCCGTTTCCAGAACCTGCATTTTAAAGACATGAAGACCCATCAGGATCCTTTCTTTACCGTTATTAAAGATGATATCTGTGCTGTTGGCGTAGGAGTCATTGATTTTAAAGGCATTCTGGCGGCCAAAGATGTAGCTGGCATGAAATACCTTTATGTGGAAGATGACAACCAGGGCAACGGAAAAACGTTTGAAACCCTTGATACCAGCATCACCAACATCTGCACCAAAATTCTGGTATAAAATTAGAAAAAAGGAACACTGATTTAACTGATGTTACGGATTTACACTGAAATCGAATTCCACGAAAATAGAAAATCAGTGTAAATCTGTAACATCAGTCAGATCAGTGTTCCTTTTTCTTTTTTAAATATAAATCAGTGTTGCTTTTCTTCTGTGTTCCAATTATTTGGTTGGTATCTCTACCCAGTCGTTGTTGAAGCACAGGGCATGGATACCCGCTTTCTTATACATCAGCCGGGTTTGCTGGTTGCTTTCAATGGCCATAAACCGTGAGCCTCTCTTACCGTATTTGGGATAGATGTAGTGTTTTAATATCCGGCGTTTGCAGATAGGAGGGTTTACCTTCCACTCGTTGAAATACCATTCATCGGGTAACCATCCCCCGGTTTGTTGTTTGATCTGTTCAAGGGTAATTTCCTCGTACTCCTTGGGACGGGCAGTAATGAGGATGACCCTGTAATTCCCGGCCTTCAACAGTTCCACAAGGTTCAGGCGGATCTGTTCTTCCTTAATCCATCCCTCATAGGGCTTATTCCCGTTAACAGCCACCCATTGCGCCCTTTCACTGAAATTGGAAACCAAGGTGGCCTGGTAATCCAGCAGGATTAAAGCAGCCTCTTTTGCTCGTGGATCAGGTTGATTCAGTTGATTCATAAGGATGGGTTTTTAATTGTTTCAGTACATTATTTAAGTGTAATAGCTTGCAATTCATAAAACAACAAACGGTAAAATTCAAGCCATCATTGGAGGTACAAGGAAGATTTAAAGCTTCCCACCTACTACAAAACAACCCATCAGACTCCTTTTAAGCTGAATTTAACCTAAGATACAAAAAAATTATGAATTATGTAGAAAAAAATGAGGGGGAGAATCGAGAAATAAATGATGAAGGTTGAAAGTTCTATTTTTGGATAGAATATTTTTATGGTTCATCCCACTAATGC
>DMFR01000088.1:0-263 GCA_003450125.1 Prolixibacteraceae bacterium
CAACAACAGGTAAAGCAAAACTTGTATTTAACCAGATTCCTCAAGGTGGGGCAACGTTAACAGTGAATGATTTTACAGGGAAGACCATTCTAACACAATTCATTCATAATAAGGAAGAATGGATTGATCTGAAAGGCAATTCACCGGGAGTTTACCTGATAAAAACTGATATGAGAAACTTCAAAGTTCAAAAAGTAATATTGAAATAGGCAGACTTTAAAAACCCTGATCATTTTACTGAGAGTTTCACTCCAAGTGAAACT
>DMFR01000088.1:403-1174 GCA_003450125.1 Prolixibacteraceae bacterium
AGTTTCACTCCAAGTGAAACTCTCAGTAAAATTGAGTAAAGCAATATTTTATAAACAAAATGCCAGAGTTCAAACTGTAATTGGAATTTTGGAAGTAATTTAGCATTCCATTAAATGTATTAAGAAGATCGTCATGAGCTGGTTTGAGAAAATGGCACATAAGAATAATGTGGGAAGCCCGATATTTAAAGGGTATGTAAAATTCCGCTCTTCCATCTATGGCAGGGTTGTATTCATTATCACTATTTCAGCGCTTTTCCTTTTTGTTTCATTTGGCATTATCTTCCGGTCAGTCAATGAGGAATACATGAAATCGGTTATCAGTGAAAATGGAAATAACATTGGATTTCTCGTTGAGGGAGCCTTGTATAAGTCCATGCTTGAAAACAACCGCACTTCGCTGCAGAGCACTCTTGATGTGATCAATACCATGTCGGGTATAGATGATGTGAACATGTATGACAATAAGAACAACCTGGTCTATACCTCTATTTCAAACGATACCACCAGTCACAGCAACCCGGATTGCAAAAGTTGCCACAAGGATTTTGCGACCATGTTCTCTCCCAAGGAGCGTTCGTACCGCATTATTGATTCTGACAGCGAATGTATCATGAATCCTAAAAATAATGCTGGTGGAAGGCATTTATTAATCAAATCACCCATCTTAAATGATAAGTCCTGCTATACCAGTGCCTGTCATGCACATAGTCCCAACGAGGAAGTACTCGGTTCGCTCATCATTAAAATGCCCCTACAAGGCCTTGATTC
>DMFR01000088.1:1328-6657 GCA_003450125.1 Prolixibacteraceae bacterium
CTGCCCTTAAAAAGTCAACGACCGATTACACCCTTTTAGCTGCCCTGATGACTTTCCTGCTCCTGGTGTTTTTGATCTTATTCACCAACAAGAAAATCAAGAACCCTCTGAATGCATTGATCAGGGCAAGTGAAGCGGTGGCAAAGGGCGATAAAAGTACAAGACTGGAAATAAAGCCTAACCAGCTTTCAGATATGCGGATGGTTTCCTATGCTTTTAACGGGATGCTTGATAACCTTGAGACGGCAACCAATGAACTTCAGAACTGGTCACAACAACTCGAATATAAGGTGCAGAAAAAGTCTGAAGAACTGGGACAGGCGCAAAATGAATTGATCAACATTGAAAGGATTGCTTCGCTGGGTAAACTGTCCTTGTCGGTAGCCCATGAGATCAACAATCCATTGTCCGGAATTCTGATCTATACCAAGCTGATATCCAAACAACTGACCAACCAGGAATTAGACCCGGTAAAGAAGGAAGCGATGCTTAAACATCTGAAGCTGATAGAGAATGAAACCAAGCGTTGCGGGGATATTGTTAAAGGGCTGCTGGATTTCTCCAGGAAAGATCAAAATGGATTTGAACCAAGGCATCTTCATGAAATCCTGCATGAGACCTATGAATTAATGTCTCACCCGATGAAAGTGGCCAATATCAGCTTCCTGGCTGACTTTAGCGCAAAAGCAGATTTGATCAACTGCAGTCCTAACCAAATCAAGCAGATTTGTATTGCCATTTTGGTCAATGCATCGGAAGCTGTTGGTGAAAATGGGGAAGTGCTGATCAGGACCCTCAACCCGGACGAAAATCATATCCGCATTGATATAACGGATAATGGCGTAGGAATTGCAGAGGAGGACATCCCCCATATTTTTGAACCTTTCTTTTCAACCAAGGAAAAAGAAAGCGGTATCGGCTTAGGGCTGGCTATCGTACATGGCATTGTTCAAAGCCACAAGGGGAGAACGGATGTAAAATCAGTAGTCGGAAAAGAAACCACCATATCAATCACCTTACCTTTGATACGGACTTAAGGAATATATACCATGCCAAAGAAAATTTCCATACTCATCGTTGACGATGAAGAATCAGTAAGAGATTCATTGTTCAACTGGTTCATCGAAGATGGTTATCGGGTTGAATGTGCCGAAAATGCCCGTAAAGCCTTGTCCATGCTCGAATCTGACAGTTTTGATATCATTCTTGCAGATATCAAAATGCCCGGTATGGATGGACTGGAAATGCTCAAACGCATCAAGACCTTAAGAAAAGAATCCATCGTCATAGTAATGACTGCCTTTGCCACTGTGGATACAGCCGTTCAGGCCCTGAAAGACGGCGCTTTCGACTATGTGACAAAGCCTTTCGATCCCGATGATCTTTCTCACTTGATCAGGAACGCCTCCAAGCAAATTTCCCTGATGGAAGAAAATGAAATCCTCAAGGATAAAGTGGTTTCCCTTGAAAACGTTGAAGACTTGATTGGCAATAGTGAAGCCATGCAACGGGTGCTCAGGGAAATTGAAAGTGTAGCGCCTTCCAATGCCTCAGTCATCATTACGGGCGAAAGCGGAACAGGAAAAGAATTGGTGGCAAGGGCCATCCATGCTAATTCACCGCGCAAGTTCTTCCCTATGGTAAGCGTTCATTGCGGTGCATTAAGCGAAAGCCTGTTGGAAAGTGAGTTATTCGGACACGAGAAAGGCGCTTTTACAGGAGCTGTTTACAATCGCAAGGGCCGCTTTGAAATGGCCGATAGTGGTACCATTTTCCTGGATGAAATTGCTACCATTTCACCAAAGATGCAGGTTGAATTGTTGCGTGTACTCGAAAGCAAGAGCTTTGTACGAGTGGGTGGAAATAAAGAAATTACTTCCGATTTTAGGGTCATTTGCGCCACCAACAGAGACTTAAAGAGCATGGTGGAGAAAGGCATCTTTCGCGAGGATCTCTTTTATCGGCTCAACGTGGTTAATATTAGTGTGCCTCCATTGCGTGATCGAATTGAAGATATTCCCCTTTTAGTGGACTATTTTATACGCAAGTATTGTGCCTCCATGAACAGGCCGCTGATCACAATCGACGCATCAGCGTTAAAACGGCTAGAGGAATTTCCATTCCCGGGAAATATCCGCGAACTAGAGAATATGATTGAGCGGGCAATTGTGGTGGGCAATGGTAAAAAGATAAGCGTCAAAGACCTTCCCATGGGGAAAACCGTTGTGCGTACTACTGTTGAAAGCCTTGATGATCTTGAAAAGAATCACATCTCTCAGATTCTTGACAAATATAACTGGAATATTTCTGCCGCAGCCAAAGCTCTGAAAGTTGACCGGGTGACACTGTATAACAAGATTAAGAAATACGATTTAAAGCCCAGCAAATAAGTACCTAAAGTACTTAGAGTGTCTAGAGTGCCTAAAGTTAATAACCGCACCGCCAAAAGTACTCTAGACAATCTAGGCACTTCTTCCAACTCTAGGCACTTTAGACACTCTAGTTCACTTTAGTCACTTTTTTAAATTATGAACCTGGAAAATATCACGTTAATTTCTTTTGGCTATTTTGAGCAGGAGCTGCTTGAAATGATCCTTGGGGATGTAGAGCGTGAATTTTCGCTTCCCGTAAAAACCAGGGAGGGCCATTTGGATTTAAGCGAATTTTATGATTCCTCCCGAAGACAGTATGACGGAAATCGACTCATCCATGAAATAGAAGCCCGGTTTGCTTCTGATACAGAGAAAACCCTTGGCTTGTTTAATGTTGATCTTTTCATCCCCATTCTTACATACATCTTCGGACAGGCCTTTTTGGGCGGACGTTCAGGCATTGCCTCCATCTACCGGTTGAGCAACGAGCGCTATGGAATAAAGTCCGATGACCAGCTATTTATAGAACGTATCCGTAAGGAAGTGATCCATGAACTGGGGCATACCTTTGGACTTATTCATTGCCGCAATACAGCCTGTGTCATGCGCTCCAGCACTTATGTAGAGGACATTGATCAAAAAGGAGCTAAGTTATGCAGTGATTGTAAGGCTAAGTTAAGGATTGAATAGAGTTTGTCAGTCTCCAATTTCAGCAGTTAAGGAAGTTGGTTTTAAAAAACAGACCACCTGTATGTTAGAACGGATATCCGATGGCCACATTTAGCACGAGGTTGTCACTTCTCCAGGTAGAGCTTCTAAAGTCAATCTGGTTGACCACCCAACGATTATTTTCTTCCAGCCATGGTTTCCTCAAAGGCATAGCCAAGTCAAAGCGCAATATAAAGAAGGAAACATCGATTCTGATTCCAACCCCTGCACCGACGGCAAACTCATCCAAAGCGTTGGACAAAACAAAAGGGCTTCCGATATTGGAAGGGTTTGATTTTAATAGCCACACATTTCCGCTATCGACAAACAAAGCCCCTTTAAAAAAACGATAGATCCCGAAGCGGTATTCTGCATCGGCTTCAAGTTTAACTTCTCCACCGAGTTGCAGAAACCCCCTTTGGTTGGGATCCTGTAAATAGGTGCCAGGGCCAACAGAGTTGATATGGAAAGCCCGTATACTGTTTGGACCGCCACTGAAAAACTGCTTGGTATAAGGCATAATGGAAGAGTTCCCATATGGTTTGGCCACACCAGCGAAGAGACGCAGGGCCATTTTGTTTTTATTTTTAAAATTGAGGTAGGTGCGTCCATCCACGCTCATTTTTCCGTATTGTGAGTAAATAGAACCAACTACTTTATTGGGATTGTCAGGGGATATGGTTTTACCTTCAATCTTTTTTACCAGAGAAAAGCTATTCCCTGCAAGCTCAGAGCTTAACTGGATATAGTTTTGTAGTTTTTTCCCCGTAAGCATTTGTTCACTATAAGTAAAAGTATAACTGCCCCCGGCAATAAACTGTTCATCATAGCTTCTTTTTAGAAAAGGATGAGCTTCAAGGGTATCATTAAATGCAACTGTTTTATTTCCAACGGTAGTAAAACTGATGTCTATCGGATTCAACTCATGTTCCTTGCGAATATTTTCTTTCCACTTAAATCCATAAACGAACCGGAAGGTGTTCATGTCAAAATACTGGACCCGCTTCTGGTAGTTATAAGAAAATAAAATACTGGTTTTTGGAACGAAAATACTATTTGAACTCTTGAGGTGGAATGGAACCAGAAAACGTGGAAATGTAAGTTCCAGTTGGGGGTTCCATGAATAGGAGTACTGGCTTTTATTGCTGAACTGGGCTTCAAACGATCCGGCCAGGTTCAGATTGAGTAATTCAGCCCCGCCAAAGGTATTTCTATTGATAAGGCTTAAATTCAAACGAGGACCGGTGTAGTTGTTCGATTTTGAAACCAGGTCAATCTCTGCCCTGAAGGTTCTTTTACGCATGGGGGTCATTAGTATATTTACGTCGAGTAATCCGGGCAAGGAATCTTTGTTCTCAGAGAAGTTTACCTGTACCAATTTATAATTGCCCATGGACATTAAGCGGCTTAAGGTAATTATGTGATTCTGCCGGGAGAAGACCTCTTCAGGCCGTAAATAAATGGATTTTGAAAGCACCCTGGGCCTGACAGCCATTTTTTCTGCTTTCCCAAAGAATACAATATCATGTAACATTAATGTGTCCAGTGGATTCAATTTTCTCTGCTCATTCAAAGTATAATTCTGATTGACATTCACATATCCAATATGATATACTTTAAGGGCCTTTTCCGGAAGGCTGTCTTTTAATGCCAATGTGAATGCAACGGTATGATTTAAGTTTGACGTATCCGCTTTGAAGAGTAAATTATCGGGGCTGAAATAAAAATACCCATGGTTCTTCAGGATGGCATCAAGGCGTACCCTTTCATTTTTTAGGTTGTCAAGACTGTATTTTTTACCCGGTTTAATCAATGATTTCTTTTTTTCTGCCAAAACTAAACGGCTTATACTGTCATCTGAAATGTCATAGGAAAGATCTTTTATTTTGAACGGTTTGTGAACGTAACAGGTGTATATTACCTTGGCTGTTCGTTTCGTTTCCTCTGTCTTGGATTGGGTAATGCTTTTGAATATTCCCATATTAAAAAGCCTTGCATCGATGACCTGGGAGGTTACTCCAGGCTTAACATCACTCAAAAGCACAGGAGCCTCTCCTCTCTTCTTGAACCACTTTTGCAATTTAGTATGAGGATTCTCCCCGGCCATATAATACTTCCATAATTTAGGCCGCATTCCCAGGAAACTCTTATTGGGGATGGGACGTATAGCCTCTTCGGCGGCTGACTTGATGGAACCCTTGTCTACCTTTTCCATCGATTTTACCTTCACTTCCGCACCCGTATATAGC
>DMFR01000088.1:6711-7863 GCA_003450125.1 Prolixibacteraceae bacterium
CACCCGTATATAGCTTCTCCCCTTTTGGTAAATGCTTGATGCTGCTACAAGCTGCCAATAGCAGACAAACCAGCATCAGAAATAATTTATCTGCCCTCGTTAGTGACATTGGTAATTTGATTGTTTGATGAATCACTCCTGTTTTTCTGGGATTTGAAGATTCGGCTCCAACGGTTAAAATCCCTTACAAATACCAACCCTACGCCCGTTTCTATTAACTGTCCCTCAATGGCTTCATATTGGTTGTGCCGAAATCCCTTCATCCTGAAACGACCGTCCCTGGTTAATTTATATTCCACGGTAACATCACTGGTAATATCACTGGTCGCATTTTGATTTGCACTTTGCCCTTCTACATCTACCGTACCTCCAAGTTCTACCGTCAACCTTTCATTGAAGAGCTGTTGCTTTACCCCGATTTCAACCTGGGTTCTTCCTTTGGCTTGATTATCTTCATACGACTGAACGTCAAAGTTTAGCTCCATTCCGGGGATTAATTTTGAACCCAATTGATTTAACTGTGAGGTTAGAAATTTGCTGACCGTTGATCTGACTAATGCAGAAGTTCCCCCTTGGGAGGCCGATTGGAAAGGATTTTCCTGTACAAACCTTCCCAGAACCAACAAGGCAAAAACCTGCTTATTCAAGGCCGATTCATCCTGGTTCAGCATGTTCAGCTTATCATTCACCACTCCCTGCAGAATCCCTTTATCCTCGGGGGGCAACTCTATTTGAAAGCTAATATCGGGATGTAAAATTTCTCCTCTTAGCTGAAGGGTTACCATAAAGGGATATTGTTGTTTGGAACTGCTTTGGCCACCTTCGCTAAAGTTGGACATCTGGTCGGCTATCAGATCATCGGGTGAAGTGCGGACTGTATAGATGGCATTCAAAGAGATATTGGCATCCATCGGATCTCCATTCCAGGTAATGGTACTTCCGGAGGCAATGTCAAATTTCCTTTTGATGACAGATTCAAAGGAAACCATATAGCTGCCCTCATTTAAATTATAGGTACCCGTAAGGCTCATTTTGCCACTTTGGTCCATGGTAAAGCTCAAATCCGCATCTCCTTTGACCACCAGTGAATCTGAAGATGTAGGGTCCATTAATAGCCGTAAGGTAGCCTCTTTGTCCAATTGTATGATGGAT
>DMFR01000088.1:7981-9330 GCA_003450125.1 Prolixibacteraceae bacterium
ATGATGGATGAGAGGGTAAACCCTGATGGGCCGGAGGATTTTGATGCTTTTTCCTCTCCTCTTGCCAGAATGGGATTTAATTCTACTGCACTGGTAAATTCAACCACATCTTCTCCCTTGTCGGTGGTGAGTTGGTCCTCTGGCACAGAAAAGGTAAAGTTGGAACCTTTCTTCATTCTCACCGTTGCATTGACCACCGGCAGGGTCATGGGGCCATTGATGTCGACCTTACTGTCAATTACCATGCGGCCAAAAAACTCCTTGTTATTCTTAGCTGTGGAGTTGAACAGCAAAAAATCCTTGGCATTGACCTGTAAGGCAAAGGCAAAATCCGAGAACTGTTTCATTTGAATCGCTCCGTCAATCACCGCACTGTGCTGATTGTCATCGAGTAGGGTAAAAGCATTGAAATAAATCCCGTCTGGCTTAAGTTGAATCGTTTCATGTTTTAATTCAATGCGGTTATTCAGGATCGAGGGTTTGATAAGGGCATTGTTGAAAGTCAGTTCTCCTGTAAGGTTGGGGGTATCGCTTGTTCCTTCCAGTAAAAAATTGCCGGAAAGTGTACCTGATGCCTCTGTAATCTGCCCCATAGAAAAGGCCTGAACGGTTTTCAAGGAAAGGGATTGAATATCTGTTTTTATATTGATTGAATTGGCCTGCGCGTTGGGTATAAAATAGCCGTTGACTGCCATATTGTTGTCAGGGCCCGACAGGTTCATATTTATATTAAACCTTTCAGTGGTAGGATTATCTGCCTTTAAAGACAAATTTCCGATGGGAATATTGGTGTAAAACAAGTCTGATATTTGGGCATCTGCAATCAATCCATAGGAATTGTTCACCCTTTTTAGCAATACATTTCCATCTACATTGCCTCTGACCAGGGCAGTGTCCTTTTCAATAATGCGTGAAAGGTCATCCAGATGGAAGTTTTGGATGGAAAGCTTCAGATCATCATTGAACTTGTCATTTACCGAAGCGATATTGATTTGACTCTCTTTCTGATTCATGAAAAGATGATGGATCCTAAATCCCTGTTTCCCGAATTCCATGAAATTGTCAGCGGCAATGTCCCAGCGTTTGTCCATCAGGTAGAATTCCTTCGGGTCGAATGCAATCTTGTAATTTTCATTCTCCTTGGTAATCAAAGACCGGATCAGCAGTTTATTGTTCCTTCCCTCAATTGACGAAATGCTTGCCAGAATTTGGTTATCGGCCAGTTTTCCTTCCAGTAAAAAGTTATCCAGTTTGACCTGAGGGTTTGAAATCGAATTGCTTGATACTTTATAATTCAAGGCTTTTTTATCGGTATTTAAATTGATAGCAAAATCTTTAATATTGGTAGT
>DMFR01000366.1:0-205 GCA_003450125.1 Prolixibacteraceae bacterium
AAGAAATAAGAAATAAGAAATAAGAAACATCAATAATGAAATTCATCATACAGCGAAAAGTACTGATCAGCATGTTGTTTTTGGGACTTACCATTTTGGGGTATGTCTCTTACAAGCAATTGCCGGTTGAATTGCTGCCCAATGCAGAACTCCCTTTCCTGTTCGTACAGGCAGGTTCGGGAACAGAGATGGCACCCGAGTACAT
>DMFR01000366.1:296-10903 GCA_003450125.1 Prolixibacteraceae bacterium
CAGAGATGGCACCCGAGTACATGGAAAACCAGGTGGTTGTTCCACTCGAAGGGGCTATTGGAACACTTGAAGGCATTGAATCGATCGAGTCAAACATCAATTCACGGACGGCTTCTATTGTTGTTTATTACAAGAAGGGGGTTAACTTTAAATATGCCTACCTGAAACTTCAGGAAAAGATCAACGAGATACAATCTAAATTGCCTGCCAACGTGCGGGTCAATGTAGCCAAGGTCGATCTGAAACAACTGAACAGCCAGTTCATGGAGCTTCAGGCCCGTGGTGAAGGGGGTATAGATCGTGTACGTACTATCGTTGATCAGGATATTAAACCCGATCTGGAGAACATTGACGGTATTGCAGCAGTCAATGTGTATGGTGGAAAACAAAAGTCAATTGAAATTATTCTGGATACCAAAGCCTGTGAAGCCTATCACATTACTTCAGGTAAAATCCGTTCTCTGCTTTCCCAGAATTCCAGCTCACGCACCTATGTAGGTAACCTGAAGGAAAAAACAGTTCAGTATTTTGTACATGTCACCGCTGAATATTCAAAAGTGGAGGATCTTGAGAACCTGGTTGTAGCCAGTGGTCCTATCCTGCTGAAGGATGTTGCTGAAGTTCGTTTTGGTGCAAAGGAAGAAACTTCCTTTAGCCGGGTAAACGGTAAAGATGCAGTCACCATCTTACTTGTAAATGATTCTCAGGCTAACATGATCGAACTATCGCAAGCGACCCGTAAGATCGTAAAGAAGCTGAACGAGAAGATGGCTACCAAAGAGATTGAAATTGCTGAAATAAGCAATTCCGCTGACCAGATGGAGGAGAATATCAACCAGATTATGCAACTTGCCCTGGTTGGAGGTATCATGGCCATTTTCGTCTTGTGGATCTTCCTGAAGAACTTCCGTATCGTATCTTTCATGGCCTTAGCCATCCCCATTTCCATATTCACCTCTTTCAACCTGTTTTATGCCTTTAATATCAGCATCAACAGCCTAACACTTGTTGGTATGGCATTGGCCATAGGGATGCTGCTCGATAACAGCGTGGTGGTACTGGAGAATATCTATCGGCTCGCAGGGAAGGGGTATGCCCCAATGCAAGCCGTTGTACAGGGAACCACTGAAGTATGGCGATCTATTTTGGCTTCTACCTTAACAACCATCGTGGTATTTCTTCCCTTCCTGTTTTCGAAAAACTTCATGGTGGAAATGTTGGGATTTAATGTTGGAATTTCCATTATCTCAACCGTACTGGTTTCACTGGCAGTAGCATTGTTGCTGGTCCCCATGGCTTCTTATGCCCTACTTCGCAGAAAGGTAGCAAAGAATATATTCTATGAAAAGGTAACCACCAATTCACGAATGGTCCAGATTTACCTGGTCTTCCTGAAATCGTGTATGCGCTCTCCGGCTACTACGATCATTGGGGGAATAGTATTGTTCTTTCTGGCTGTATTTATCAGCCTCGCGGTCAGTATAAGTTCACTTACCGAGGTAGAAAATAAGGAAATAAGGTTGTATGTCACCATGCCTTCCGGTTCATCGCTTGAAACCACTGATCAAACCGTTCAGGAGGTTGAAAAGAAATTGGTTGACCTACCAGAGAAGGAAGATGTCATCAGCAAAATTGAAGAAGAGGATGCTGTGGTGACTGTTAAGCTGAAAAAAGATTTTAAAGATACTTCTGACCGCACCTTTGCACAGATAAAATCAGATATCAATGACCGCACCAAGGGAGTAAAAGCTTCCTCCATCTCTTTTACCCAGACACAAAGTACCCGTAACTTCCAGGGAGGAAGCCGTGATATGGGAGGTGCCTTCCAGAAAATGATGGGTATCGGTACCGATCAAGAGAAGATTGTACTCAAAGGACAGGATTTTAAACAAATGCAGGCTGTTGGTGAAGACTTAAAATATTTTATCGATCAACTGGAATCTGTACAGACTGTTAATCTGAACATTTCAGATAACCGTCCAGAAGTACACCTGTATTTCAATCCATTGCTGATGACCGAATACAACATTACCCTGAACAGTGTATTGTCGGAAATCAATTCTTTCTCTAAGGAAATAGCAACAGGAATTCAGTATAAACAGGGAGTCGATGAGTATGAAATTATCATTACCCAAAAAGAACCCATTGTAGGTGAGAAACAGAAGACCGAACGGAACATGCAGGAGTTGAAAATGCTTCAGGTGAACGATGCTCAGGGTGGGATACACGATCTTCAGGATTTCACCAATATCGTTTATGCCAGCGGACTTGCAGGAATTAATAGGGTTAACCAGGAAAAACAAATTGAGATCAATTACCGCTTTGTAAGTGAAGCTGCCGATTCTAAAGAATTGCTGGCATCCTACCGCAGCGAGATTGATGAATTGGTAGCCAACTACAATTTGCCTTCAGGTGTCGCAGCAGAGGTGGTTCATGAAGAAACCGACTTCTCAGAATTCTACCTAATGATCGGAGCTTCCATTTTGCTCATCTTTATGATCATGGCCTCTGTCTTCGAGTCCATCTCCACGCCCCTTGTGTTGCTCTTTTCCATTCCCCTTGCAGCCATCGGGTCATTGATCGCTTTGATTGTTACCAACAACAGCCTGCTCAATTCCAATACCCTGACCGGCTTCCTGATCCTGATTGGCGTGGTGGTCAACAATGGAATCATCCTGATCGACTATACCAACATTCTGCGTAAGCGTGGCTTCCGGCGTTCAAGGGCTTTAATGACTGCAGGTCTGTCGCGTGTACGCCCTATCCTCATTACTGCCATTACCACCATCGTGGGAATGCTTCCACTGGCCATGGGCGATGCCGAATACGTAAGCGCCATTGGTGCGCCTTTTGCCATTGTGGTTATTGGTGGACTGGCTTTAAGTACTCTCCTTACCCTAGTATTTATCCCTACCTTTTATTCCGGTATGGAGAATGCTATCGAATGGTTTAAACAGCAGACCCTACGTATTCAATTGACACAGGTTGCCTTGATGGCAGCCTCTTGTACCCTGGTTTACCTGAATGTGGATTCTGGTTTGTGGCAAATGCTCGATTATATACTGCTTACGATCATAGTACCCGGTTCCACCTGGTTTGTGTTGAACAGCCTGCGTAAGGCGGGAACTAAACTCATAAAGGACGAAGACAAGCTTACTATCCGCATTCGGAACCTGGTAAAGATATATGACCGTGAAAGCCGTTTTTCCCGTGAATGGGAATCTGGGAAAAACATACGACGCCGTGCAGGTCTGGAAAAAGAATTTCATACCCTCACAGAATTCGATTATATGATCTGGCAGGCTCCCGTACTGGGCTTCCTCATTTATTTCAGTTTCTTCTATCTCGCTTCAGCCTTCTGGTCGCTTTGGCTATCGGTAGGAATTGTACAGCTTGCCCTGAGCATGTGGAAACCTTTTGGTTTTTACCTGCATTTCAAGGCTGAAAATACAGGTAAAAAAGGCCCGGTGAAACTGTACAATATGGTGCGCACTTTCCTGTTTTGGGTCGTACCCGCGATCGAATCCTTCGTAGTTTGGAAGATTGACAAAAACATAGGACTAATCATTACTTTTGTAGTATTGTGGTACCTTGCACTTCTCATCTCTGTGACTTCCAAAAAACTATACCAGGAGAAAGTCAACATTGACCGCATTACAGGGCGTTTTGGTACCATGCGTCGTGGCTTGCTCCGTTTGGTAAAGCAAATACCGGTGATCGGCAAACAGCATCAGCCATTCAAGGCACTCAACGGTGTTTCTATGAATATTGGAGTGGGAATGTTTGGTTTGTTGGGTCCCAACGGCGCAGGTAAATCTACCATGATGCGTATTATCTGTGGTATTCTGGAACAGAGCTACGGGAAAATATGGATCAACGGAATAGATACTCAGGAGAAGCGTGAAGAACTACAGGGACTTATAGGTTACCTGCCCCAGGAATTCGGAACTTATGAGAATATGCCTGCTGAAGACTTCCTCGATTACCAAGCCATTTTAAAAGGGATTACCGATAAGACAGAACGTGAACAACGCATCGAATATGTGCTTAAAGCCGTACACATGTGGGAGAAACGTTCCGACAAGATTGGTTCTTATTCAGGTGGTATGAAACAGCGAATAGGGATTGCCCAGATATTACTTCATCTACCCAAGATAATGGTAGTTGATGAACCTACTGCCGGTCTTGATCCCCGTGAACGTATCCGCTTCAGGAACCTTTTGGTAGAACTGAGCCGTGAGCGAATAGTCATCTTCTCGACCCACATTATCGAAGATATATCCAGCTCCTGTAACCAGGTTGCAGTGATCAACCGTGGAAGGGTAAAATACTTTGGAACTCCTGCCGATATGGTACATCTTGCTACCAATATGGTCTGGCAGTTTGACTTACCCGTTGCCGAATTCGAAAAGATGGAAAACAAACAACTCATCACCCATCACATGCGTCAAGGTGATCAGATCAGGGTTCGTTTCCTGTCAAAGAAAAAACCTACGGCTGATGCCATCATGGCCAATCCTGTATTGGAAGATGCTTATTTATGCCTGATCAAAGATTTGAAATAATGATTATAAAAATGGGTAGATGGTTGGATGGTTGGATGGTTAATGGTTGGATGGTTAAAGGGTTAAAGGGTTGAATGGTTAAAGGGTTGGATGGTTAAAGGGTTACCGATTCAACTATTACAACCATCTAACCATTCAACAATTCAACAATTCAACAATTAACCATCTAACCATTCAACCATTCAACAATTTAACAATTTAACAATCAACCAATATGCTATCAACTATCAAAACCGCCAACCTTTGGACGATGTTCCAGAAAATGGTAAAATACAATATGAAGGTCATCTTCGGCAACCGCTTTATTTGGTTTGTGGTAGCTGCCTTAGCTTTCTACTTTTTCATTGCCATTACCAGCATATTCGACAACAACCAGATTGACGATGGTTTTATCTACGGATTACAAATCACCCCCGGCATACTGCTTGTCTTTTACCCCATGACCTTTGGCATTCAAAACGATCTGGATGCAGGGATTCTGGAAATCCTTTTCGGGATTCCCGATTACCGCTACAAAGTGTGGCTGGTAAGGCTTGTATTGGTTTTTGCACTTGTTTTCATCATGATGTTTGGCATAACCACCATGAGTTATTTTCTTTTGGCCCCTGTCAATATATTATACCTCACATGGAATGTCATGTTCCCCATTTATTTCCTCGGTTCCCTGGCCTTCCTCTTTTCAACGATCATTAAAAACGGAAACGGTACAGCAGTTGTGATGGTAATTATTGGCGTGTTACTGTTGATTCTATCAGGAGCACTCAATCGTACCATGTGGAATATTTTCCTCAACCCGTTTAATATTCCCAACCGCCTGAACGAAATGGTCTGGCAGGAAATCACCCTAAAGAACCGCATCTTCCTGTCTGTAAGCTCATTGCTATTTATCCTCTACGGATTGTTTAACCTTCAGAAAAGAGAGAAGTTTATTTAGGGGGAAGTTTCTATAACTGGCTATCAAAATGGACTTTATCTTTTGATCATTCAAACTTCAAAATAAAATGATAGGTAGAATGAAATTGGTTAAGAAATAACCTACTCTTTTATCTACCGGATCAAATTTTCTATCTAAAGGACAGGGCTGTTCAATTCTAAAAAAGGTTTGAAAGGAAATATAATCGTTTATAGGAAGAAATATTCAGACTCTGCTTCATCAGCTCTTCGTCACGGCTGTTCAAATCTATGGAATTGATTGATTATTCTTATTCTACTGATTAAAATTTGTTCTTTTACTGGCATGAAAACATCCGGATAATTCATTTGGATATCAGATTGAAAGAGCTGCTTATATTCTTGAATCGAATTCACCTTAAATTTTACACCTTTTCCTTCTAAGCTGAGCCGGTATCTCCTGCTACCTGAGAGGGTATTGCTGGCCACTATCTGTACTGTTTCTGTACTGTATCTGTACTAAATTAGCTCTTTGAGTACAGATACAGTACTAAAACAGTACTTATTGATGCCAGCAATCCACTCTCAGGTAGCAGGAGATACCAGCTCAATACTATCTGGAATGTAAGATGGAATGATGTTTGAATTACAACTTAGGAGTTGATTAAATGAAGATTAATTTCCCATGAAAATAGCAATTCCCCCTTTTGCATAATTCCAATTATTTGAATAAACTTCACTTTATTTAATTCTACAATGACCCTTCATTATAAATATTCTGGATGATCAGTCCCGCCAAGGTAAACCCGTAGATAGCCGTAATGTGGGCAACGGTTCCGTTGATCACGGCTTTCTGGCTGCACCATTCATGGTCGGCTAGAGCAGGATCACCCGGTGCATTCTTTGATTTGGGGCACAGGCATTTATCGGTTCCGCAGGAATTGCCTGATCCTTTGTTTTCGAGCAGTTCTTCGCTGTAAATGCACATAAATTCCTTGGCAGGCAAATCTCCTTTGCGTATTTTTTTACGGATGATGGATCCCAACGGACATCCTTTCACCTTCCAGAATTCGGCCACCCGTATTTTGGTAGGGTCCAATTTCAGGGAAGCCCCCATGGATGAAAAGACCACGGCACGGGTGCGTGTAGCTTTACGGATCAAGTCGATCTTATTGCTCAGGCTGTCGATGGCATCAATGATAAAATCATAGTTATCCAATTCAAAAGAGTCAGAAGTTTCTGGTTCGTATATTTTCTGAAGGGTTTGAATCTGTGCAGAAGGATTAATTTCAAGCAGACGGTTTTTCAGTGCTTCGGTTTTAACTTCACCTACTGTTTGCGTAGTCGCATGCAATTGACGGTTGATGTTGGTAATGCAAACCAGGTCAGAATCTACAAGGGTCAAGCGCCGAATCCCGCTTCGTATCAAACTTTCGGCACACCAGCTACCAACTCCCCCAATTCCGAAGATAATCACGTTCTTCGATGCAATCTTCCCCATTATTTCTTTGCCCAGAAGCAATTCTGTACGCTGAAATATCCCCTTTTCGAAATTCATATGACTTATAAACGTTTTGAATGGCAAACAATTAGCCGAATAGATTTACTTTCTTTCGAGGGCCGAAAGTACTAAAAATTTGGATGGTTGGATGGCTGGATGGCTGGATGGTTGAATGGTTGAAGAGTTGGATGGTTAAATGGTTGAGGGTTAAAAGATTCAACCATTAACAATTAACCATCCAACAATTTAACAATTAACCATCCAACAATTTAACAATTTAACCATCCAACAATCCAACAATTTAACCATTCAACCATCCAACCATTCAACCATCCAACCATTCAACCATCCAGCCATTTAACCATCCAACCATTTAACCATTTAACCATCCAACCATCCAACCATCCAACCATCCAACTTACTTCGGATACTCAATCCTGACATGATAAATATTGATTAGTTTTTCAAGCAAGGTAATTTTCAGGATATTGATTTCCCTAAAGGTCAGGTCTGCATTGATCAGTTGTTGTGATTGTATTTTTTGCTCCACCATTTTATCAATTAGGGCACGGATGTTATCCACCGATTTTTCATTCAGACTGCGGGTAGCGGCTTCAATGCCATCAATGAGCATCAAAACGGCTGTTTCCTTGTTTTGTGGCAAGGGCCCGGGATAGGTAAACATCTTGGGATCAACAGCTATTCCGGGATGTTCATTTTTATAGGTCTTATAAAAATAATCGGTTTGAGTGGTTCCATGATGGGTGGTAATAAAGGCAATGAGGATTTCAGGCAACCTGTATTTTTGGGCCAGCTTAACCCCATTGGCCACATGATCGATGATAATGGCAGAGCTTTTCAACTGATCGATCTGGTCATGAGGATTCATTCCCATGGCCTGGTTTTCGATAAAGAATTCAGGGTCGGAAGTTTTTCCTATGTCGTGATACAAGGCGCCTGCCCGGATCAGAAAGGGGTTGCCTCCAATACGGTGAATCACCGCTTCAGCCAGATTGGCAATCTGGATGGAATGCTGAAAAGTTCCCGGAGCTTCTTCTGCCAGCTTTCTCAACAGGGGTTGGTTGGTGTCCGAGAGTTCGATCAGGGTAACATCGGATACAAATCCAAAGATCTTCTCAAAAATGTAGATCAGCGGATACGTGATAAAAATAAAAAAGCTGCTTACCCCAAACCATTCCAATGCAGACCAGTTAATGGTTTCAAGATTGCCCTCCTGCACCATTGCCATGGCAAGATAAACGGCTGAATAAGTCAGGAATACCCAAAGCGCCGAGAAGACAATATGAGAACGCTTGTGCAGCTGGTTCAGGCTAAACACTGCTATGATGCCTGCTATCATTTGTAGGATGATGTATTCATAGCTGTTTGGTGCAAAATAGCCAATTAGCAGCGTGGTGATCATCAAGGTAAAGATGGCGGTTCGTGAATCAAAGAATATGCGTATCAGGATAGGCAGAATGGCCATCGGAACCATGTAAATATTGATTGATTTGACTTTCGTGGCAAAAACGGCCATAAAAACCATCAGGACAATCATCAGGATAATGAACGTGAGCCTTCTCTTGTGATCGAATATATCGCGCCGATAAAACAGCAGGTACAGGAACATCAGCATGATAAAAAATGAAATAATCAACAGTCTTCCAGCAATTACCAGGAAATACTCCATATTATCGCCCCGTTTCTGTTCGTAAGCTTGTTTGAGCGATTCGAGCACTTTGAATTTTTCCTGACCGACCAGATCACCTTGAAAGATAATTCGTTCTCCTCCCTGGATCATTCCTTTGGTGGTGGATAGTTTATCCAGTAATTGCTTCTTTTCATTGCGGTTCAGCTCTTCATCAAAATTCAGGTTTTCAGTAATAAAATCACTGAGGTTGATGGCTTTCATAAAATCAGGATAGAATTTACCCGAAAGGGTGCGTAGGGTGTCGTTCAGTTCCTTGTAGGCTGATTTTATAGAGTACAAGCCAGAGATGGGAGTTTTGACCGCTTTATTGCCCTTCACCAACATGATTTCCTTTTTTCCTGTCAGCTCTTCATACGAATCAATGGATTGTTGCAAGATTCCGGCGTGGTATTTTTTTTCCAGTATACCGGGAAGGTCCTTTAATTTAACAGCAGTTTTTATCGCTGCATTTGATTGGGTAAATTTTGATATTGCATTCGAAAATTCTTTAACTTTATTGACTTCAACAAGGGTGTCGAGAACGAAGTACGGGTTGTAGGTATTTAATAGAGAATCGTTTTCTGCTTTAATATCTGCATCGGCTTTCAAAATCGCAAAGTTGAAAGGTGCAATCAGGGTTTCGTGCCTCCAGGGGCTGCCTTTTTGGAATTCGTATTTAAATCGGCTTTCACCCGGAAACATTAGAAATATCAGGCCAATTCCTGCCATCAGTACTATGACAAGGTAGAAAAGGTGGTAGGAACGATTTAAACGGGTTAATAACTTTCTCATAAATACTGAATTTTGAAAACCTTTGCAATTTAGAAAGTAACTGTTAAAGTTTATCTTTGGGAAACTAAATTAATAAAATCTTCGGTAAAATGAATATCTGTCTTCAAATTAAAAGGTTGAAGGGTAGAATAGACCATTTACCGCATAATTTTACAACACATGAACTACGGCATTTCAAGTTTAAGTATCATTCCGGTGCGCAAAGAACCTTCGGAACAAAGCGAAATGATCACCCAGATATTATATGGCGAACATTTTATCGTCAATGAAATCATGCTTGGCTGGGCATGTGTAAAACTGGCTTTCGATGGCTATGAGGGTTGGGTGGATCTGAAAATGATCACCCCTTTGATGGAAAAAACCTATCAAAAGATTGAAAATGCCCACTTTGCCGTCACAACCGATATATTCAATATCATTCCTGTGAATGCCGAACAAACGACCATGATTGTCGCAGGAAGTACTTTGCCCTGCTGGCGTCCCAATCTGAAGGAATTCTCTATCCAGCAGGAGGTTTTTCAGCACCCGGGCAACATCACTTACCGTAAACCGGCCAATTTGCGGAAAGTATTAATTGACCAGGCCCTGAAATATTTCAATGCCCCTTACCTTTGGGGAGGACGTTCTCCCTTGGGAATCGACTGTTCTGGCTTTACCCAGATCATTTATAAAATGGTTGGACATGCTATTCCGCGCGATACCACCCAGCAGGTACACTGTGGTACCGCCTTTAGTTTTGTAGAAGAAGCCCGTCCGGGTGATCTTGCTTTTTTTGACAATGACGAAGGCCGGATTGTTCATGTAGGAATCATCTGGGAGAAGAACAAAATCATTCATGCATCGGGTAAAGTGCGCATTGACAATGTGGATCAATTTGGCATTTATAATATAGATACCAAAAGATACACCCACCAGATGAGGGTGATGAAACGAATCATCAAGGACTAAGTTATGGTTAGATGGTTAAATGGTTGGATGGTTAGATGGTTAAATGGTTGGATGGTTAAATGGTTGGATGGTTGGATGGTTAGATGGTTAAATGGTTGGATGGATGATTAAATGGTTAATAATAAGATTCAAGATTAACATTTTTACCCTTCAACCCTTCAACCATTTAACCATCCAACCATCTAACCATCTTACCCTTCAACCATCCAACCATCCAACC
>DMFR01000366.1:11084-23433 GCA_003450125.1 Prolixibacteraceae bacterium
ACCATCCAACCATCCAACCATTAACTTAAAACTTTTCCCCATGTTTACCTACAAATATCCCCGTCCAGCTGTTACAGTTGATGCAATTTTAATCAGTAAGAAGAACTCGGTTTTGCTTATTCAACGGGGTGGCGAGCCTTTCAAGGATAAATGGGCTCTTCCCGGTGGGTTTATCGAATTGGATGAATCGCTTGAGGATGCCTGTCACCGCGAATTGGAGGAGGAAACAGGTATCAGGGTAGGGGAGATTACTCAATTCAAAGCCTATGGTTCTGTTGACCGCGATCCTCGTGGCCGTACCATTTCAGTGATTTTCTATTCTTTTCAGGAGGAAGAATCCGTTCCGGCGGCAGGTGATGATGCTGCAGATGCCCAATGGTTTGCCCTTGATCATCTTCCCGAACTGGCTTTTGATCACCAGATAATCCTTGATGAATTTAAAGCTGAGGTTTTAACCACAGATTAAAAACCACTGATTAAGCTGATTAAATTGTTTTATTCTTTCCTGTTCATTCTATGTTAATCGAATGTGGTTTTCTTATTCTTATCTGTGCTTCTTGTGTGCATCTTGTGTGCTTCTTCTGTGTTGTTGAACACACAAGAAGCACACAAGAAGCACACAAGAAGCACAGATAAGTATAAGAAAACCGTACCGAAACAATGCACAAAACATACCCGGTGCTTTGTGGAAGGTCGTGTCAGGGATGATATGATGAATCTGGCTACTTGCTTTTAGAAACTGGCTACTTGCTTCTAAATCCCCCAGCTTTTCAATCGGATAAAAAGCATTGAATAGCTGCTTTGAATCCACTTATACAAAATTTATTACAGTTCCTATAAGGTGGATTCAATGGCAGGTTAAGAAGTGAGACTTGTCTTCACACGCGCCCCAAGCCGCAAGTCCTAACTCTTTGCGACCGACCCCTGATCAGAGTTCACTTTTCCTTGATTCCAAATCCTGGCTTTACTTTCACAAAGAAGATGGGGATCATGGCAGGAATCATGCAAAGCATGATCCATACGAAGAAGTATTTATAACCAATGATTTCCTGAAGCCATCCTGATAACATGCCGGGAAGCATCATTCCCAGGGCCATAAACCCGGTAGCTATGGCAAAATGGGCCGTTTTGTGTTCTCCTTCGGAAATGTAAATCATGTAAAGCATGTAAGCCGTAAAGCCAAAACCATAACTGAATTGTTCGATGGCTGCACACAAGCTGATAACAAGATAGTTGGTCGGCTGGGCAAAAGCCATGTATACGTATGCCAAGTGTGGAATATTGATGGCCAGTACCATCCACCAGAGCCAGAACCTGAATCCCTTTTTAGCCGCTGCCAATCCACCCAGAATTCCCCCTGCCGTTAATGCAAGTATACCAAATGTCCCATAAATAAGACCAACATCTCCGGTAGTTAATCCCAATCCTCCCAACTGTCGTGGATCGAGCATAAAAGGAGAGGCCATCTTGACCAATTGCGCTTCCCCAAGTCGGTAAAACATTAAAAAGGACAGGATGACCCATATTTCCTTTTTCTGAAAGAAAGAAGTAAATGTTTTGAAAAAAGCTTTGAACAGGTTCTCGTTAGTTCGTTTCTTGTCAGAGGCAGGGTAGGGGAGAATGAAACGGTGATAGAAGGAAAACAGCACAAACATAACGGCCAATAGTACAAAAGTCATGCTCCAGGCCAGGTGTATGTTTCCGGAAGTCCCTTTAAAGATAGTTTCTGTTTCCCGGGTAAGTTTGGGATCTGCCTGAACCAGAATATATGCAGGCTGTTCCCAGTTTTGAAGGGTGAAAGCCAAACGTTCACCCTCGATAAGCTGAAGGCTTTGATCACCCTTTTGCCATTTTACATTCAGCACCATTTCCTTATCGGCCTCAGGCTTTCCATTCAGCTTAACGGCCACAACGGCTACATTGCCTATAGAAGTATTTTCCCCTTGGAGGATTTCTTTATTTTGAAAATGTCTTTGAAGGAAGTGTTTCAAAGGTGATGAAATGTAGCTGGTCCACCACGAATCAGAATTGACATTTTTTTGAGAAGCCAGTTGTTTGGTATTGTGTACAAATCCAAGGGAAAGATTGTGTGCTTTCACCAATTGTCGAATCGAATCCAGTTGTTGTTTCTGAATGTTCTTAGTTGAAATAATGATTTCATCTGGGAATGTGGCAAAAAAGGAATCTCCTGATGGTGTGGAAGTTTGATTAATCTCGGGAAGGGTGATCTGCTTGGATATATTGGTTTGGGCTTTTACATTGATCTCAATGGGAGCCAGGCCGGTTGCTGTTTCAAAGAAACCCACCAGGATGATGAGCAGGCCCTGGCCTGTGATCATTGCCATGCGGTAAAAAGTACTTCGTATACCCACGAAATAGGTCTGTTGGTGCTCATTCAATCCCAGCATATAGAACCCATCAGCCGAAATGTCGTGTGTGGCAGAGCTGAAAGCCAGCAGCCACAAGAAGATCATAGTAATTTGGAAATATCCCGGCAAAGGAAGGGCAAGTGCAACGCCTCCCAAGGCTGCGCCGATAAAGAGTTGCATAATAATGATCCACCACCGTTTGGTTTTAAGCAGGTCAACCAGTGGGCTCCAAAATGGTTTGATCACCCAGGGCAAATACAACCAACCTGTGTAAAAGGTAATATCTGCATTGGAAATACCCATTCGTTTGAACATGATCAGAGAAACGGTCATGGCCACCACGTTGGGGATTCCTTCAGCAAAGTATAGGGTAGGAATCCAGGCCCAGGGGTTGCGCTGCTTTGAAAGGGAAGATTTTTCTATATTGGACATGAGTTAGTTTGTCAATTCCATTGTTCAGGTTTCAAGTTCAAAGTTAAGGTATTTAGGTTCAAAGTTGCAAAGCTGAAAAATTGAGGAACACCACAGCATAGTTCCCTGCTCTATGCTCCCTGCTCCCTGCTCCCGTCTTCTGTCTCCTAGCTCTTTGCTCTTTCAATATTTCTTCTCAATCCTTGCTCCCTGGAAATAATGCATCAGTATTTCATCATATTGATAACCTTTTACTCCCATCATAGCTGCACCAATCTGGCAGAGGCCTACACCATGTCCCCAGCCTGCACCAGTAAGGGTAAATTCTTCGGGAATGCCATCGCCTTCAGGATGTTTATCCACAACAAAGGCTGAACTGTATAAATGTGATGCGGACAATGTCTTACGGATTTCAAGTTCCTTGCCAATGGTGAGGGTAAGTTTAGACCCTACAATCTTGAGTTTGGTTAAACGACCCGATTTGCCTCTCTCTATAGGAATGAGATCTATGATTGACCCAAAATCATTTCCTGATTTACGGGCTATCAATTGAGCCAAATCTGATTGACTGTAGGTGATTTTCCAACGGTAAAAGTCTTTGGTCTCCTGGTCATAGTCGTTCAGCACCTGAGACAGAATCTTCTTGTCATTGGTGTTGCAAAAGGCATCAGGGGTATTTCGAATCCATTTTTGGGCTGCTTCTTCATTCGTTAAATCTACATCAAAGTCCTCTGGAAGCGAAGGATTGTCTACAATCGATTGCAGGTAAGGATGAACTTCAGGTTCCCAAACATTTTCAAAGGTCTCTGTTATTCCCCCACAGCTTTTTGAATAGCGGGCATCACAGATCGTTTCATCATTCATGAGCAACATCCCTCGAGTTTCCTCAATGGCCTGTTCAACCAGAGAAGTTGATTGCCGTGTAATTCCCTGGTAGCGCTGACAATGATCATCAGCACAGACATTGAAGTTCAGGTGATCTTCACGGTCATACCACAGGATCCGTTCTTCAGTGGTTTCTGTCAGTGATTGTAAGGCGTTTGCAGCGTTCTGAAGTACTTTCCCTTTTTCTATTTGTGCCAGAAGCCAAGAGCGTGAAGTGATGGCATGGGCTTTTAACAGTTCAAGGCTGCTGGTAGCCTTCATTTCCGATGAAATTACACTGACCAGGTAATCCTCGAGCGGTAAGATATTGATGGCAGTCAGCATTCCATTTTCTACAATAATTTTAAGCGATCCTTTAAACTGTTGGTCTTCCTTCCTTTCCCAGTGAAAGTGAATGCCAATGGTTACATCGTTTAATTCGAACGAGGCCTCATGATACCTGACCGGTTGAAACAACAAGGAATCTTCATCCACCAACTCATCATTGAGCCAGATTTTCCCCTCCCGGTAATTTACTTTCTGAATGCCTTCGTAAGGCACTCCGTTTGGATCCAGTAAATAGGTCTCATTGAGCCTGAAAATGATTTCCGGCTCATACAGGATGCCAATGCTTAAATGAGGTTCGTCCATAGTTGTCAATTTCATTTTCGGAGGTTTTAAGTTGAACCAAAAACTATCCTTTGTTTTCTGTTGACTAACTTAGTCATTATTGTACAGAAAGCTTCTTTTTACCCTTATAATTTTTCGGATTGTTTAATTACTAACTTTGATCAATAGGCATGTGTAAACTATTTTTTTAATATTGAACTTTAGTTTACATCAAAGGTAAGTTTTATGATGTGATAATTCCAACTAGTAGCGGCCAACTTTGAACTTTGAACATTAAACTTTAAATATTATTGGTTCTCAACTTCCTCTTCGTCAAAAATGACCTCTATTCTGCGGTCGGGAATCAACCATATGAATGCGACAAATACATAAATCCCCCCTGCAATCCAGGGAATTATCCAACAGGAGGCAATCGCTATCACATATAAAATAGGGGAGGCTTTACCTTTAATATCTTTTCCAATTGCCCTAGCTAAGACAGAATTTGAACCATGGGTTTTAATGATTTGATTTTGTAAAATGAAATAAGCAACGGCTGCCATTAAAAGCATGAATCCATAAAGTGCCATAGGCATTGCTTTAAAACTGTTTTCACCCATCCAGTCAGTGGTAAAGGGAACAAGAGACAACCAAAACAGCAGATGTAGGTTGGCCCATAGTATGGCACCTGTTACATACTTTACTGTATGCATCATGTGGTGGTGATTGTTCCAATAAATTCCCAGGTAAATGAAACTTAAGATATAGCTTAAGATTTTTGGAATTAAGGGCTTAAGGTCAACTAATTCAACGCCATGGGGCACTTTAAATTCCAGCACCATAATGGTGATAATGATGGCCAAAACACCATCGCTAAATGCTTCCAACCTGTTCTTTCTCATCTGGTTTGTTATTTACATCAATCACTCAATAACAACTGGTAAATGAGGCGGTTCAGTTTAGAATTCAGAATTTTAATAATACAATAAATAGCCTTTCAGATTACCTTCCGAACTGATTTCAAATGCGGGGAATGGCAGTTTTATAAAAGTCATGCCCGTTAATACTGTTTTTAGAAACTTCGAGTGGGTCTTAATTTTTGTCCAATCAACATCCAGTGATAAAAGATATTGACGGTAACGAGTTGTTGGTGCGATTTCCACTCCATTGTAAATACTAATATTTTCAAACTCACCGAACATGCCATTGGCTCCATAACCCACAGCGATGTTGAGCCATGAAGGGATTTCTCTTCGTTGAATTAATTTGTTAATAGGCATCGAAAACCAATAGGTATGACCATTGTAATCCTTCAGTAATCTATTCAGGGTTGTTTCTCCAAGAAAACCATTGGCCCTTTTCGAATAACTTGACTCCCAATAGCTGAACTTATACTTGATCAATTGCTCATTCCATAATAGTTCCTGTCCGATCACAAGTCCCGAACCAAAAGCATTGGCAGCCATATCGCCCCATGAGAAACCCCATCCTTCATGAATGCCGTCCATTATTTCAATGGGAGTTTGCATGACAAGGCCCAAAGTTCCTCCCAAGATGAGGGCCTTTGTTTTGCCTATTCCGCTATTTTTTAACCATTGGTACCCAATATAGCTTTCAACATATGAACTAAATGAATGGCCAAATTTATCGACTTGTAAATAGCCTTTGTTATCATTAAAAAAATGAAAGGGTACCAATTTACGATCGCTGTACCATGCCTTTTGCAATACAAGCATGCTTCCAACATAATAAATACTTTCAAAAGCAATGGCTTTGTATACTTTGCTTTTATTGATTTGGCTAGAATCTGCTTTCATGCTCAAATCCTCCCCTTGAACGGGATGAACAAAGAGAAGTACAGAGAAAAAGATTGCCACAATGTTTAAAATTGTTGAAGATATATTTGCCAACTTCTGAAAGATTTATTTGATCTTGATTGAATTATTTCGTAACTTATAACAATGATAATTTAATTAAGTGAATTATGAAAACACCGACAAATAATTCAGTTATTACTGGAGTCCAAAGCCTGGGATGGGCATTTATCGCCCTTATTGAAGGAGTTATTTTGTATGGTTGGGTTGTGGTGGAAGGATTGGTTGAACCGGAGGTGATTAGCGGCTCTACGGGTCTTTTTCTGTATGGAATAGTCAATGCCATTTGTTGTTTTTTCATCGTCTTCTATTGCCCCAGGAGCGTTTGGTTTGTCCCATTCATTATCAATACCTTTTTAATTGCATTAACCTTCTGGGAACCCCATTTTTGGAATACTTCATTGTGGGTCCCCGTATGCAGCGGATGGGCATTGTGCATCGTTTCTTCTATTGCAGGAGCGTTGGCGGGCGATAAAACCACTATTTCACCCCATCGTTTGGAAAGGATAGGATTTATCGTCACCCATTATTTCCCACGTACGATCTCTTTCATCAGCCACCAGAAAGGGACAACGGATCGTTCATTATAGGTTGTGGAATCTTATCCAATCCATAGATTAAAACGTTGATTAATTTGTCTTTGATTGAATTATTTCGTAACTTAATCATTGAAAATTCAATCTGCCGGATCATGAAAACACATCGAAGCAATTCATCTACCGGGGCAGTTCAAAGCTTCGGATTGGCATTGATAGCCAGCATTGCAATAGCTGTTGTCTATCAGTCGATTATTGTTAATAGTTTAGTTGATAACGAGGTGATTACCGGATCTTTAGGTCTTTTCATTTATGGGGTGCTAAACGCCATCTGTTGTTTTCTGATAGTTAGGCAAAATCCCTTTAGCATTTGGTTTGTTCCCCTGATCATGAATGCTTTTATTATTGCCTTAACTTTCATGGAACCAGATTACTTGCGTATTTCATTTTGGCTCCCTGTTTGCGGAGGTTCCCTGTTGTGTATAATTGCCTCCATTGCAGGGGCATGGTTGGGTAATACTACAACCACTTCACACAGCCACCTTAGAAAGGCGTAAGTGGCTTTCTGTCAACTGTATCGCAATCGATTCGCTGACAATACCCATTATCGGATGCAGGGATGAATCTGATCGGTAGAAATTATTTCGTGGACTTAAATCGGTGATAATCTATTTAACTGAATTATGAAAGCCAATAGACACAATTCTTCTAAATCAACCCGCCGCTTTGGATCGGCAATGTTGACCCTTTGTGTTCTCCTCTTCTTTTTATTGATGGGTGTCGTTAAAATAGCGGGAATTATTGACCTTTCTTTAAATATTTACATCTATAGTGCCATTAATGCCATGGGTTGTTTTCTCTTCGTTAAGCAAAATCCAAAAAGCATTTGGTATGCTCCCCTGGTAATTAATTCGTTCTTAATCGTTCTTGTTCTTTTTGATTCCTGTTTCCTGGTTGAACCATTTTTTGTCCCAGTTTGTACTGGTTTGGCACTTTGCCTCATTGCCTCCATTTTAGGAGCCCTGTTTGGAAAACGGAGGGCCATTTCTCACAATATCGTTTAAAATCTTAAGTACCGTCTTGCTGTTTAGGCAACCCATTGTCCAATTAGAACTTGTTTTACAGCAGGAATGCTGATTTTGATTAAATTATTTTGTAACTTATATCAAAATTAAACCACCTAATTATGAAAAGACAGAAAAATAGTTTATCCAAAGCCGCATTCAAAAGCTTAGTATTGGCATTGTTGACAGTTGTTGCAGAAGTAGTTGTGTATATATCTGTTATTGTTGAAGGTCTAATTGAGCCTGAAAAAATGAGTGGGTCTTTTGGCTTTTTTATTTTCAGCATCGTCAATGCCATCTGTTGCTTTTTCATTGTTAAGTACAAACCCATCAGTATCCTGTTTGTTCCCCTGATCATTAACGCCTTCCTGTTGGTAATGGCTTTTTTTAATACCGCCTTTTGGATGGATCCCTGGTGGGCTCCTGTTGTTGGTGGATGGATCATGTGTCTATTGGCCTCTATCATTGGGGTGTTGATCAGGAAAAGAGCTTCCATTTCAAACTTGCAGCTCAATGGCACGCAGTAACCCAGTAGTCAGTTGCCAGTAACCAGTAGCTAGAAGCCAGTTGCAATATTAGCTAAGACAGGGCTAACAAGGAATACTTGTTGCCGAGTCCTTCTTATTTCTTTTTATGTCTTTTAAAAAATTGAATCTCGGCACCGTCTCCAAACATATCAGTACCCTTCAAAGCTTCCTGATGTCTTTCGACATCACTCTTCATTCTGTTGCTGGTTCTTGCTTGTTGAAAAATTGTTTCTTTGATATCTGAGCCAAGTATAGGGTTCTGGATACGGGTTGAAGGAAGGTCTTTTAAATCACCGGGTAATATTTTAACGCTTTTGGTGGAATCTTTTTTTTCCTGATTCGCATAATAGGCTGCCACTTTGTCAAGTCTTAGGATAGTTTGCCTCATCTGGATAGAATCGATTTTTCTTATCGTAACCGATTCATTGATTGTATGTATGTTGATGGCATATTCATCCTTTAGAGGGGTAATGGTACAAAACTTGAAATCTGAATCGTTGATCTCCGGGAAAAGGAAATAATTCAACTTTTCATTTCTGTCAATTGTATCACCAACCAAAGAGTGCATTACAAATAAACTATTTTGCGAGAAACAATGAACACTTAAGATTAATCCTATGAATAAAACGATCCATTTTCCCATGATGCCTGATTTTATAGTATTGTTTGCAACATTTAAGCGTATTCGAAATTACGTTAATTTTTAAACATCAACATCCTTTTTAGAAGAAAATATTTATGTCGTAGAGTCGATCTGAATGATCATTCTGGTCGGAAAAAATATAGATATATATCAGATTGAAGATACTTCCGGATCATTTATGAAGGACAATCAATTGAAATGAATGGAATAAAATGCCAATATCAACAGGCCTTGCAGAAGCATCGTACCGTCTAAAAGACCGTAATAATAGTACGACCAATTGTGCAGCCTCTTGTAGTTGATAAAAACTAAAGAAATGAGCGCTGAAAGAAGCATCGGATACAACACGAAAGATTCTTTGGGGCCTGAATAATGAAACAGGCAAACGAGCATGAAAATCACCATTGCAATAGTGGCAATTCCCAAGGCCAGGTCTTTTCCTACCAATATGGGAATGGTTTTTAATCCCGATTTCCTGTCGATTTCCAAATCGCGAATGTCGAAGGGAATAGTGATGGCAAATACAAAGAGAAAGCGCTCGGTGAGCATCAGGAATACATGTGTTTTATCGAATGCCTGGTTGGATTGAATAATAGGCAGCAGGATGGTGGCAGTAGACCAGACAAAGGAAATGAGGAATATTTTCAAAAATGGAATATCTCTTAACCGAAAGAGATAGATAGACCTTTTTAAAAAGGGAAGGGAATAGAAAATGGTGATGATAGCGATTGGGGTAAGGATAATTATAACTTCTTTTTTTGCAAGCAATATGGAAATCAAAAACCCCAGGAGCGAAGCAGCTACAAGGAAATAGAAAGGTAACCGGTACTTTTTAACCCAGCCGTGTTTTTCATCGTTTAAAGCTTCTGGCTTGGTAAGAACAGTGACTAAGCGGTGTAAATTATATTCAAAGAGCGTTGCAAAAAATATAATGAACAAGTAGGGATGTGCCTGTGGCTTCATCCCAAGTTGAATTTGAGTTTCGATGGTAAGAAAAACAGCCGCCAGTGAAATATAAATGTTCGAATTTATGAAAACTGCTAATAATTTCAAGTTTATCCGAGTTATCTGTTTATAATCAGGTCATTGAATGCCTTTAAAATATAAAAATGCAACATATGGATGCTTGTCTTGTTCACCGATCAAAACCAGTTGGTTGGCGGTCAAATACGAAGGCAGGCAATCGGGATTACTCCTGATTGCCTGTCCTATGTTATGGCATCCTAAGATGCAAAATATTTAATTATACCAATTTATAGCCTTCGCGGTATTGGTAATGAAGTCTTTTTGTAGCTTCACCATCGGTATCATCCACAAATGTTTCCGTGGCAGGATCCCATTTGATGGTTCTTTTCAATTCACAGGCAATGTTCCCAAGAGAACAAACCGTACAACTGCTGTGTCCGATTTCAACCGGTACAATTGGATCTTTGCGGTCACGCACTGCTTCAATGAAATTGGCCTGGTGAGGAACTTTTGTTTCATAAGGTCCTGCATCGCCTGCCGCCTTTGCAGGTGGAAGGAATTTATCGTCCGAAGCTTTGAAGCTACCGCGCGATACTTCAATCCAGCCATCTTTACCAATAAATTTAACCCCTTTGGTCTTGGCTTCATCAAATGGCTCTGAGGTCATGATCACCCCACTGGCATATTTAAATTGCATGAATTCTGCTCCATCGCCAATTGGAGAAATCTCAACAGGACCACTTTTGTCCATTCCAAGTCCCCATTGTGCAATGTCGAACATGTGAGCGCCCCAGTCAGTTGTAAAACCGCCGCCCATTTCCTTGTACCAACGCCATGCGCCCCAGAACTGTTCGTTTTGTTCAGGTTCAATGGTGATAGGTGGATCTAGCTGGGCATTGTAGGCAATTGCATTTGGAAGTGAACCTTGCCACAAATCCCAGTTTAAATCTGAAGGAAGTGTTTCTGTGGGAAGATCATAAGGTTTTGGAGGTGCTCCAACGTAAGCATTTACTTTTACCATCTGACCCAGTGCACCGGTTTGAACCAGTTTAACGGCATGTTGGAAGTTGGGATCTGAACGTTGTTGACTTCCTACGGCCAGGATACGGTTGTTTTCACGTACAATACGGCGCAATTCCTGTCCTTCCTTGATGGTGAAGGTCATTGGTTTTTCAAGATAAACATCTTTACCCGCTTTACAGGCAGCAATGGCAATTCTTGCATGTGAATGATCGGGAACTGCAATAACGACCACGTTGATATCGGGACGAGCCAACAGGTCTTCAAATTTTTCGTAGGTCTTCACTTCAACCTTGTTACCTGCTTTCTGATGGAAGGCATTGACCCTTTTTTCAAAGCGCTGGCGTTTGACTCCGTAAACATCGCATCCTGCAACAACCTTAATTCCAGGGATCTGAAGAAATCCGTTCAACAGTGACATAGATTGTTGTCCCATGCCAATGAACCCGACCATCAGATCCGTGTCAATTACTTTTGGTTTGCAGCCTGCAAAAGATGAAAATACGGCTACTCCTGCCACACCCATGGCAGCGGTTCCTAGAAATTGTCTTCTGGAGACCCCTTTTTTTTGTTGATTTTCCATTGATTAATTTTATTTGTGTTAGTTGGAATTGTAAGGTTTTATAAAGGTAAAAGTAGGAAATTGTACTTATTCAGCAAAATAATACATATAAATTATTGAATGAAATTGGTCATTTAAGTATATAACAGTGCATTGTGCCTTTAAATTGCTGTTTGGACAGCAGAATTCCACTCTTTTATCGATTGGCTGATACCTTGTCCCTATTCTCCTGATATTCTCTTGTCTATTATTACTTCATTCAAACTTTATTCAACCTTCTTTCGTATATGCAAACATATACAAAAGAAGTACGAGTATAGTACGAGTGAAGTACGAGCTCTAAAGAAGGTAGTAGGAAAATAGCAGCCAAACTGGAATAATTAACAGCGAAAAAATAATGAGCATCATGTTTTTCTTCTGGCTTATGTCGGTGAAGAGGTATTTTTTTTGACTTTTGTATTGTAATCACAATTACCCTTGCGATGGATGAATATATTCAATTGTTGAAATCACTTATTTCGGTTCAATCATTCAGTAAAAATGAACAGGAAGCAGCATCTTTGATTCGCCGGTTTCTTGATCATGCCCCAATACCCTATAAGGTAAAGGAAAATAATACCTGGGCCAGGAACCTTCACTGGAAGGAAGGGCTTCCAGTCATCTTACTCAATTCGCATATCGATACTGTAAAACCTGCAAGTGGTTATACCCGCGATCCTTTCTCTGCAGACATCGAAGGGGGGGTATTGTATGGTTTGGGAAGTAATGATGCCGGGGGGCCTTTGGTAACGCTGTTGGCGGTATTTATGCATTTTTATCCGAAGGTAGATCTGCCCTTCAACCTTATTTTTGCGGCCTCGGCAGAAGAAGAGATTTCAGGCTTCAACGGCTTGGCCAGCATTCA
>DMFR01000366.1:23520-25089 GCA_003450125.1 Prolixibacteraceae bacterium
TTGTTGGCGAACCTACCCTGATGAAAATGGCCATTGCTGAAAAAGGATTGATGGTGCTCGATTGCACTGCTCATGGAAAATCAGGTCATGCGGCCAGGGAAGAAGGGGAGAATGCCATTTATAAGGCCATTGCCGATATTGAAAAGGTTAGAAACTTCCGGTTTGAACGGATTTCCGATGTACTGGGTGCTGTAAAGCTGTCGGTAACCATGATCAATGCCGGAACACAGCACAATGTGGTTCCCGATCAGTGTTCTTTTGTGGTTGATGTAAGGACCAATGAATTTTATCCCAACCAGGAGGCCCTGAGGATCATTGACGAGTTATTGGATTCGGAAGTTGTTGCCCGTTCGCTTCGTCTAAATTCTTCATCCATCGCTGTTGATCATCCCTTTGTGCAGCGGGGAATAAAAATGGGCATCAGTTATTACGGCTCGCCTACCACTTCAGATCAGGCTGTAATTCCGTATCCATCGGTTAAAATTGGTCCCGGAGATAGTGCACGTTCGCATACAGCCGATGAATATATCCTGATTTCAGAAATGGAAGAAGGTTACCGTATTTATGTTGATTTACTTACAGGGCTGGTGATATAAATTAGAGAATGATTGCTGGCTTTTGGCTGCTAGTTGCTAGTGGCCAGTTGCCAAAAGCCGGCAACCAGTAAAAAAGAGAGAGACCTGTCCCCCAACAGGTCTCTCAAGGAAAGCTTCAGAAATGAATCTGAAACTGAAAAATATATAGAAACTGAATTTGGTTTAAATCCTTTATTCGCTTTCTGCATAGGCCATTTCATTTTGTTGTGAAATGTCCAGACCAGCGATTTCTTCTTTCTGGGTGGCACGGATACCTACCATTTTATCCACAACCTTAAATAGAATATAGGTCATCACACCTGAAAAGACAATCGTTGTGCCCGTTGCAATTAATTGTATGCCCAGTTGTTTGGGGTTTCCATAGAACAACCCGCTATAGGAAGATTGAATGGCAGGGGTAGCCAGTAAACCCGTTGCAATTGCTCCGATGATACCACCTATGCCGTGAACCCCAAAGGCATCCAGTGAATCATCATAGCCATATTTGTGTTTTACAACCGAAACCATGAAGAAACAAACCACTGATACCAATACGCCAATGACTACCGACCCCAGAATCCCAACAAAACCTGCGGCAGGAGTAATGGCAACCAAGCCGGCAACAGCACCTGTACAAATACCGATTACAGTAGGTTTTTCATTTCGGAACCAATCCAGCAGTACCCATGTAAAAGCGGCTGTGGCGGTGGCAACATGAGTGGCAAGGAAGGCACTGATGGCCAATCCATCGGCTGCAAGTCCGCTTCCGGCATTGAAGCCAAACCAACCAAACCAAAGCAATGCGGCTCCAATTACAACCAAGGGAATATTGTGAGGGGCTGTCGGATGATTGTTGTAGTTTCTTCTTGATCCGATCATTAAAGTCATTACAAGGGCTGCAATTCCTGCATTGATATGTACTACAGTTCCTCCTGCAAAATCAAGAGCTCCCATTTTGAACAACCAGCCGTCGGCTGACCATACCCAATGTGCG
>DMFR01000366.1:25184-25736 GCA_003450125.1 Prolixibacteraceae bacterium
ACCATCTGCTGACCAAACCCAATGTGCAACAGGATTATAAACCAGGATAGACCACAATATGGAAAAGATCAGGAAGCCTTTGAATTTGATACGTTCAGCGTAGGCTCCGATAATAAGGGCAGGAGTAATGACTGCAAACATACACTGAAACAATACGAATGAAAGGTGTGGAATACGGGCTGTGGCCTGGGAGACATAATAAGGACTCACATCGTTAATGCCTATTCCATTGAGGAAGGCCCAGTCAAATCCACCAATATAAGGGGCAAGGGCTCCTGTTGTTGATCCAAAGGCAAGGCTGTATCCGAAGAATACCCATTCGAGGGTGATCACGGCCGTTAAAATGAAACACTGCATCAGGATATTGAGAACGTTCTTCTGGCGGACCAATCCGCCATAGAACAATGCCAGCCCTGGAATGGTCATCAACATGACCAATGCCGTTGCAACTATCATCCAGGCGGTATTTCCAAAATCAATATAAGGAACTGGAACTGTAGCTGGGGCCGCCGCCGCTGCTGTTTCCTCTGCAAAAAGAATGGAGGGGGCAAT
>DMFR01000366.1:25839-26174 GCA_003450125.1 Prolixibacteraceae bacterium
GCAAAAAGAATGGAGGGGGCAATTATTGCTAATAATGCCATTCCTATGTATTTTATTTTCGTTTTCATCGATATTATTTAGGGGATTTATTAATTTCCGGGGGGTTATTGTTTGTCGTAAAGTGATTCGTCTCCTCTGTCCTTGGTACGAATGCGGATAGATTGAGCGATGTCACTCACGAATATTCTTCCATCTCCACTTTCGCCTGTAAAAGCAGATTCGAGAATGGCATTGATTGATTTCTCAACATTGATGTCGCGTACAACAAAGGAAATAAAGATGCGCGCAATTGAATTGACATCATAGGCGATGCCCCTGAATATAAGTCCCTGTCG
>DMFR01000367.1 GCA_003450125.1 Prolixibacteraceae bacterium
ACATAAAAGGATCCCACATATACATAGTCGCGCTCACGGGGAGTGTTGGGTACCTCATTGAGGTAAACTACAAGCGCGAAACTCATCACGAAGAATAGTAACCCTATGCTTAAGAAGTTCTGCCGGTCATTGCGGTATTGAAAGACGATTCCCAGGATGCCCAATAGAAGGGGCAGGAAATAATAAGAGTTGCGTCCTTTATTTTCTTTGGCAGATGTTGGAAGAGTATTCTGAGGTCCTGCAAAATGCCGGTCAATCCAAGGAATTCCAGATTGCCAGTTACCATTCAGCAGATTGCCTGTTCCCTGAACATCATTTTGCCTTCCCACAAAGTTCCACATAAAATAGCGCAGGTACATGAATCCAAACTGGTATTTTACAAGGAAGGATAAATTTTCCTGAAGAGTTGGAATCGTGGTAGAGGAGATCTTACCTTCCTCATCGTGAACGGGAACTTTCCTTCCTTTAAAATCTACCCAGTTTTTATAGGCATCCACGTGTTCGGGATCTTTGCTGTGCATACGGGGAAGAAATCCTATGGTGGTTGGATCGTATTCAATTTCAGGATTCAATTCACTCTTGATGTACCTGCCTCTGACGGCAACCCAGGTGTTGCGCTCTTTGGTTCCTGATAGGATGGACCCGAAATTGGCGCCATATAAGATAGGGCGGGTACCATATTGTTCACGGTTCAGGTAATCGAGCAAGCTGAACGTGGTATCGGGGTCTCCCTGGTTAACCGGAACATTGGCAGATGCCCTGATGATAGTGGCTACGTAAGAAGTATAGCCAATTAACAGAAAGGTAAGGCACAACAAGGCCAGGTTGAGATTGGGCATCTGTCTGCGGTGACTGTATGTAATTCCAGCAGATATACTGCCAATGAGCAAAACAACATAGCTCACCAGGCCAGAATGAATGGGCAGATGAAGCTCATTGACAAAGAACAATTCCAGGTTCTTTGACAGGTCAAGAATGCCGGGAATGAAAACCTGCAAAAGGACAATAATTCCCGTTCCACTAATAAGGATTGCTGTGGCCAATCCTTTGAAAGAATATTTATACTTTTTGAAATAAATAATCAGCCCTACAGATGGAATGACCAGCAGGTTTAATAAATGTGCCCCTATAGACAGGCCGATCAAAAAGAAGATCAGTACAATCCAACGCGATGAGCCTCTTTCATCTGCTTCCCTTTCCCAACGGGTGGCTGCCCACAAGATGACAGCACTGAAGAGCGAGGAGAGGGCATAAACTTCCGCTTCCACAGCCGAAAACCAAAAGGAATCGGTAAAGGCAAACGACAAGGCGCCTATGGCAGCAGCTGCAAACTTTAGGGTTGCAGGAAACGGTTTGGCCTGTGCCTTTTCTATTTTGGAAATGAGCCATACAAGCGTCCAGAATAAAAACAGGATAGTTGCCGCACTGGAAACGGGTGATATCAGGTTGATGCAATAGGCTGCCTTTTGTGGATTGCCAAAGCTAAGTAAGGAAAATACTCTTCCAAGGAGCATAAACAAAGGCGCTCCGGGCGAATGGTTGATCTCCAGCTTGTAGGAGGAGACAAGGAATTCACCGCAGTCCCAAAGGCTAAGGGTAGGCTCAAGGGTTAATACATAAACCAGAAGGGCAATTGAGAAAACGATCCATCCGGTCAGGTTGTTGATGCGTTGAAGTTTCATGTGGGGTACCTTTTTCCCTTCAGTACACATCAAAAGGGAAAGGTTCAGAAGGGAAGGGCGAAATTGAGGATGCGAGATTGGATATGGAAGGCAGAAATTGGGAAGATGAATGTCGTGTTACGACTGTCTCGTCCTGAAATAGGATTACTTTTCCTGTAAACCTATTTCAGGACGAGACATAGAACACTTTCCATTCCATTTCCTACAAATCCTACGAATCCTACTTCCTATTTCGTAAAAATGCATTTTGTGAGTAACTTTATAAATACGTTTTTGCGAAATAGGAAGTAGGATTCGTAGGATTTGTAGGAAATGGAATCTTATCTTAAGAAATCAGATGGTAACCCTTTGATCTTTTCAATGGTAATTTTACGGATATAGAACTCCCCGCCTTCTGATTGGATTTGTATCTTCCCTTTGGTAAGAGGTGTTTTTACTCCATTTTCTATCTTACTGCACTTGGTATTGACCATCACAGCTTGTCCATTTACTACATGGATGGAAGTCTGCCCGTAGCAATACAGGTCGATGGTATTCCATTCTCCAAGCGGCTTTTCAGCATCAAAAGCCTTCTTTATAGAATGGCCGTTGTCAGTTTCGTTGAAAGACATAGGAATTCCTTCAGGATCATACATATAGTTTTTTCCGTCACCGGTCTTAATTACTTTGGTTTCACAAGAAGTATTGGCCATCAAATAAGTATCTCCCAGGCTTCCATGCATCATCTGATGTTCGATGGTTGCCATCCAGGTTCCGAACGCGGTACCAAAAGGGCCAAAACTGTGGTAGAGCAATCCACTATTGCGCTGGCCATATACCTTTTCACCCCACTTAAATTCAAGGTGAAGATGGTAGTTCTCAAATTCAACCTTTGTGGCCATGGAGGCAAAGATATCGCCCGAAACATGAATCACTTTATGTCCATCGATGGAAACAACCTGGTATGTGGTTTCAGGGGTGGCTTTCTTGGCCAGATCTTCAAATCCAGTGATAGGAGTTCCGAGGTGAATGTCCCAGTTTTTTAAGTTCTTACCATTAAACAGTGACTTTTGGGAATAGGCAGAAAGGGCAAGAAAACAAATGGTTAGTACTAAAAGGTTTTTCATGATTAATAGGATTTAGATGATAGGAGATCAAAAAAAAACTGCCCTATAAAGATAAGGCAGTCTATTGAAATAAAAGCATAAATTTTTAATTGGGTTGAGAGGCAATTAATTCCTGAGCTCTGTCCAGAATAGTTGTATCATCGAGAAGTACAACGCCACCATCTGGTCCTGGTTCGATGTGTAAGCCTACTGATTTACCCCTGTCATAGTTAGCACCTCCAAAATAATTCCTGACGGTTTCAACTTCGATATTAAATTCTTTTGCGATTTGGTGGATAGAACCGGAAGGTAAACTGTCTTTAATGTGACGTAACTCGTTAAATGTGATTTTTCTCTCCATGACAATTTAGTTTATGGTTATTTACTATTTATCTGTCTTAAGACCCTTTAAAGTTAAAATTAATATAGAAATAACAATGAGGTAACGGCATGTTTTAATAACAAGTTTTTTATTTTGTATTTACAGTAATTATTTAACAGATTGAATACATCTTATTTCTCCTTATCTGATAAGCTTTTGGCATAATTTTCATAAAAAGTATTTCCC
>DMFR01000370.1 GCA_003450125.1 Prolixibacteraceae bacterium
AACAAATCGCTCAATTTAGGTTGAAGTCACCTCGTGAGTGTCCCCCACTTTTTATTTCATTCCAAATTCAATCAGTTCACCTAACTTCAGGTATTTGGCGTACAATACTTCATACTGGGCTGCATTCTCAGCAATGGGTAAATAAGTAGTTTCGAATCCACCACCCATATTCTTCTGGGCTTCTGAGATATCTGAACAAACACCTGCTACAACAGCGGCTGCCATTGCAGATCCCAAGGCACAAGCTTGTTCAGAACGGGCAACCTTGATGGGCATATTCAACACGTCACACACAATTTGCATGATAAATGGAGACTTTTTAGCTACACCTCCCAGAGCAATTACTCCATCAATACGTACCCCTTCACTTTTAAAACGATCAACAATGGCCCTGGAACCAAAAGCAGTTGCTTCAACCAGTGCACGGAAGATACGTGGGGCATCAGAGCCTAAATTCAAACCAGATATGACCCCTTTCAGGTTCTGGTTGGCATCGGGCGTACGGCGGCCATTCATCCAGTCAAGGGCTACAATGCTGCTCTCTTCAATAGGAATCAGTTCGGCAGCTTTAGAGAGTTCAGGAATAATACTGGATGAAATCTCATCGATCATTTTAACCTTGGTCGCTTCGTCAATGAGTGCACTTCTGGCAATAATCTGTTCAGTAGGCCAGGCGATCACACTTTTAAACCAGGCATAGATATCACCAAAAGCCGATTGACCAGCCTCCATTCCCAACATTCCCGGAACAATTGATCCGTCTACTTGTCCGCAAATTCCACGGATTAACTTATCACCCACTTCTTCCATGGGGGCAATCAACATGTCGCAAGTAGAAGTTCCCATCACCTTGCTCAGGTAATAGGGTTCGATCTCTGCGCCAACAGCCCCCAGATGTGCATCAAAAGACCCCACTCCCACCTTCACATTGGCTGGCAGTCCAAGTTTCTTGGCCCATTCCGGAGTGATGGTCCCTGCTGAAATATCGCAGGTAAATGTTTCTTTAAATAACCGGTCTTTTAATCCACTTAAAAGAGGATCAAGCTTCACAAGAAACCCTTCTTCAGGCAAGCCGCCGAAAGCTTCATGCCACATGGCCTTATGACCTGCTGCACAACGTGAACGCTTCATGGTTTTAGGGTTGGTGTTTCCAGTCAGAACAGCCGGAATCCAGTCGCAATGTTCAACCCAAGAAGCCGTTGAACGGTAAACGCCGGCATCTTCACGGACAACATGCAACAGTTTGGCCCAAAACCATTCCGAAGAATAGATTCCCCCTTCAAATTTGGTAAAATCGACATTCCAGCTTTTTGCCAATTGGTTGATCTCTTCAGCTTCCTTTACTCCCGTATGATCTTTCCAAAGCACAAACATGGCATTTGGATTTTCTTCAAAACCGGCAGTCAATGAAAGGGGCGTACCTTTTTCATCCACTGCAATAGGTGTAGAACCAGTGGTATCCACAGAAATCCCCACTACGTTTTGAGCAACCCCAGCTGGAGCCCTTTTCAAGGCTTCTACGATGGTATATTCCAACCCTTCCAGGTAATCCAAAGGATGCTGACGGAAGCGGTTATTACGCGCATCGCAATACATCTGTTTCTTCCAGCGTGGGTATTCAAAGACCACACTGGCTACTTCTTCACCATTTCCGGTATTCACAATCAATGAACGAACAGAATCGGTACCGTAATCAAGTCCGATAGTGTATTTTTCCTGAGCCATGTTTTATAGAGTTTAAAGTTAAATATTAAATGTTGAATGGTTAAATGGTTAAATAGCTGAATGGCTGAATGGTTAAATGGCTGAATGGTTGAATGTTAATATTTAAAGTTCAATGTTTAAAGTTCAATGTTTAAAGTTTAAAGTTGGGTTCCCGATTCCAAGTTCCTTGTTTAAGTATCGAGTTCAAAGTTCAAAGTCAGCTCATAATCGCTGCACCAACTTTGAACTTTAAACTTTGAACTTTGAACTATTTCTGCCCATAATAAGCATTCGCTCCATGTTTGCGTAAGAAATGCTTATCGAGCAGATCCTGATCCATGCATGTTTGCGGATTGAGCTGTAAGCTTCGGAAGGTCATCTTGGCGATTTCTTCCAGCACAACAGCATTGTGCACCGCATCCTCAGCATTCTTCCCCCAGGAAAAGGGAGCATGGTTATTCACCAGCACACCGGGCACCTGATCGGGATCAATACCTTTGAACCTTTCTATGATCACCCTCCCTGTTTCAAGTTCATACTCCCCAGTGATTTCCTCTTTGGTCAATTTCCTCGTACAGGGAACTTCGCCATAAAAGTAATCGGCATGAGTGGTTCCAACGGCAGGTATTCCCCTGCCTGCCTGTGCCCAACTGGTAGCCCATTCGGAATGGGTATGAACTACCCCGCCAATATTAAGAAATTGGCGATACAAGATCAGGTGAGTCGGTGCATCGCTTGAGGGTTTGAGCTTTCCTTCCACCACCTTGCCATACAGGTCAAGAACCACCATATCCGAAGGTTTCATGGTGTCATACGAAACACCACTGGGTTTGATCACCACCATTCCATGCTGACGATCAATGCCACTTACATTTCCCCAGGTAAAGATAACCAACCCATGTTTAACCAGATCAAGGTTGGCTTTCCAGACTTCTTCTTTTAATTTCTCGAGCATATATTCTAAGTTTCAAGTTCAAAGTTTCAGGTTTGCATCGCGGAGATCAGTATCTATCTGAAAACTGCGACTGAACACTCCCCTTTCAATTACTCTAGTTCACTCTAAGTCCTTTAGTTCACTCTAGGCACTTTCATTTCACCGGTACCAGGTAAGCTGCAAAGCCTCCGCCTGGGGCCATTTTTATTTGTATTATATCTCCTTTTGTAATCGTTCTGGCGGTGCGTATCACCTTTTCTGCATTGATATCAGCATCAGGAGCATCTTCAAAAGCCACCATCTGGTATTTCCCATCATTGAGGAAATCCAGTTTGATTTCAAGGGTACGTGCTTCACTGTTGGTCATAGAACCAATGAACCAATCGTTTCCTGAACGACGAGCCGAGGTAATGAATTCACCTACCTGTCCATTCAGGATCTTGGTATCATCCCACATGGTCTTTACCTTTTTCAGGAATTCAGTACCATCCTGACCTTTATAGTTTTTAGGACTATCACAAGCTACCATGAATGGACTGTCATAGACCACAAACTGAGCCAACTGAAGGGCACGTGTTCCCTGAACCTGAGCAGGAGTTCCGTTTACAAACTTTTCAGGAGTACGGTTGAGGAAGCCTCCGGGAGTAAAATCCATAGGGCCTGCCAACATACGGGTAAAGGGTAAGGTAACCATATGTTCTGGAGTTACACGCAATGACCATTTGTTGTATTCATTGCCCATCACTCCTTCACGGGTTACCAGGTTTGGATAAGTTCTGCGGAATCCATCAGGTTTATAGGCACCGTGGAAATCAACCATCAAATGATGCTTTGCAGCAGTCATTACGATGCGGTGATACCAATTCACCATTTCCTGGTCGTCGCTGTCCATAAAGTCAATTTTAACCCCTGCAATGCCCCAACTTTCATACAAGGCACAAGCTTTGTCCCAATCGGCCCTGTTGACATCGGTATAATATATCCACACCCAACAGCGAACGTTTTTACTCTTTGCATATGCCAATAAGCCCGGCATATCCAATTGAGGCGCTACTTTGGTAATATCGGCTTCTGGCTTGTTAAACATCCCATACCATTGCCAGTCGATTAACTGGTACGGCCATCCCATTTCAGCAGCCAAATCAATGTATTGACGAATGGTTTCATTATCAACTTTCACTTCACCGCTCCACCAATGATCCCAGGCCGAGATACCAGGCTTAATCCAGGAAGGGTCAGCTATGGCACATGGGTCGTTGAGGTTCATAATAATTTCAGATTCAATCAGTTTTCCGGGAGCATTACCCAGCATGATTACCCTCCATGGAGTTGAATGAGGAAACTTGAATTTGACTTTATCGCCGTTTTCCTTTTCATTGGGAAGAGGTGATAGCTGTGACCGGACTGAAAATCCATTGGATGAATGGTCAGCCTTTAAATACATCCCTGCATAATCGTTGATATTGGCCTCTGTAATGGCCGCATAACAGTCATCCGCCACTTTAACGGTCATAGGTAACCCAATGACCATTTGATCGGTCAAATCGGACAGTTTACGCTTGAAATATTCATTTTCCTGTGAAGAACGGTAATTGCCATGATTGACTGCCCAACAGGTATGGTCAGCCGTAAAATTGAAGTCAATCTTTTCATCAGTGATCACATATTCATGATTATTTCCCGATCCGACAAATTCTGTCCTGAAAGCCACACCATCATCAAAAATGCGGAATACCAGGTTCATCATTCTCCGTGGGAACCTCTTTTCCTGCATCTGAAGGGTGAGTTCATTGTAATTATTTAATATGCTTGATTTCCGTTTCAAGACCGGAGTCCATGTTTCATTAATTACCTTGGATGAAGTTTTAAGTACAGTCATATCATCACCCATGGGCGGGGCTTGTTTAAATTCAAAACGAATGACAGAATTGGAAATGACCTGTTTCCCATTAAAACTAATACTATAATTGATCTGGCTGCCTACCTCAATTTTGGCTTCAATGGCTGAATGAGGCGAGGTGACAGCATATTGGGCCTTCACTATGCTGAATATTGTCAGAAGGCACACAGCAGTTAAAAAGATTCTTTTCATTTTAAGAGTAGGTTTAGTTCGGATAAATGATAAATAATTTCTAATATTACGGTTAAAGATTAGGCTTGAAAATAAAATGTAAAAATAACACTTATCT
>DMFR01000325.1:0-1714 GCA_003450125.1 Prolixibacteraceae bacterium
TTGATAATTTGATAATTTGATAATTAACCATTCAACCATTCAACCATTCAACCATTTAACCATTTAACCATCCAACCATTAACCATTCATCCATTTATAATATGAAAACATTTAAATTAAGCATATTCCTGATACTCGTTGCAACAGTAGCGTTTGGACAAAATTTCCCAAGTGGGAAGACCATTCTAGATAAGGTAGACAACAACATGTCAGCCAAAACAAGGATATTAACCGCTTCGATGGAAGTTGGAACTGAACGTACCAAGCGTACCATGGTATCCAAAACTTATGGGGAAGGCGACCACAAAGCCTATACCGAATACCTGGCTCCTGCAAGGGAGAAAGGTACCAAGATGCTGAAGCTCGACAACCAATTGTGGATTTATTCTCCTTCAACTGACCGGACTGTACAGATTTCAGGTCATATGTTGCGCCAATCGGTCATGGGAAGCGATATGTCCTATGAAGACATGATGAATGATAAACCCCTGTTGGAACAATACAAAGCAGAAGTGACGGGCACTGAATCCATTGAAGGGACCAATTGCTGGGTAGTAACCCTTACGGCCATTATCCCGGATGTGAATTATTATACCCGTAAAATGTGGGTGGATACCGAACGTTTCGTTCCCTTAAAAGAAGATATGTTTGCCAAAAGCGGTAAATTGCTCAAGCGCATTACCTTTTCCAATGTTCAAAAGGTGCAGGGGCGATGGTTTCCCCTGTCATTTGTCTATAAAGACATGCTGAAAGAAGGTCCAGGCACTAAAATGACCATCCAGGAAATTCAACTCGATACAGCCATCCCTGCCAACTATTTTAACCTGGGTAGCCTGAAATAAAGAATAGGATTGTACAATTAAACTGGAAGCATTCTTATGGAGCTTCCAGTTTAATTGTACAATCGGGTAAAAGGTTATAAGACAATGAATTTTCCTTTCCTGGTTTGGCAAAAGCTGCATTTGCCATCTAACTTGGCTTTATCGTAGGTGTTTCCACAAACTGGACAAATTGCATAGTTAGTTGGCAATGTGTTTTCAGCCTTCATGTTTAAGGCCTTTAAAGCTTCAGTATAAAGTTCCTGATGTTTCTTTTCCGTATCAAGAGCCCAGGTAAAGGATTTTACCGCCTTTTCTGCTTTTTCTGCCTTTGCATCGATCAGGAACTGAGGATACATGGTGGTCGCTTCATAGGTTTCTCCTTCAATAGAGGCCTGAAGATTTTCTGCCGTCGTATTTACTTCATATTGGGGAGTAAATTTTTCTAATGTTCCACCTAAGGCTTCCAGGATCTTTAAATGGTTGGCTGCATGAATGGATTCTGCTTTTGAAACGGCATCAAAGAGAGTGGCTATCTTAAGGTTGGCCTCTTCCCTGGCCTTTAATGCATAGGCCGCATATTTAACGGTTGCAGTTATTTCTCCTTTAATTCCTGCCTTCAGGTCCTCAATGGTTTTAACCTGTTGAGGCTGCTTGCAATTCGTCAATATGAAAATAAAAATGGAAGCAATAATGATTAATTTTTTCATAAGAGATTTATTTAAAGGTTTAAAAAATAGTTTCCTTCTTATAGGGGCATCATGTAATTATATACCAGAGTTCCACCCAAAAAACCTGTAATACTTACCGAAATGGCGGCCAAACCAAATAATGCAAAGGCTAGCCATTTCCAAGTCAGGTTTTGGGGGTTGCGCAGTTTAAGGTAAATATGAAGA
>DMFR01000325.1:1857-13849 GCA_003450125.1 Prolixibacteraceae bacterium
AAGAAGAAGCAGCCACCAAGATGCTTAAAGTGATCCAGGCAAACATTTCATGTGTTTCTTTTACTTCATTTGCCGTACCTGACATTTCCGCCGTAAAGAGTACTCCGGAGAGCAAAGCCAAAAGAGCAGTCGCTGTACCCACTATCAAGAGGTAAAATCCCAACAGCGACCAATAAGTTTCCTTTTTGAAATACAAGGATGTACATTCAGCAATGAATCCAATCATTATCAATGCAATGGGGAAATGGACCAGCATAGGATGAATATGGGTAATAGATATCATTTTGGATATTTTAGGGGTGTCTGTTAGTAAAGTTATGAAAATTAAAGCAAAAAATCAAACCGTTTCACGATAAACTGTATTCGGATAATTGGTTTAAATTCTTGACATTATTTTTATAGTTTTGTCGCTCAATTCTGTGTGAATGGAAATTTTAATGATTGTTTTTCTTGCTATCGGGTTATCATTCGACTCTTTTGCCGTATCCGTTTGCAGTGGTCTTAGCCTTCCGGAAATCCGTTTCCACCAGGCTGCCAAGATTGCCTTCTTCCTGGCCCTTTTTCAGGGTTTGATGCCTTTGCTGGGCTGGTTGGTTGGTAACAGCATGAAATCAGTGATTGAACCTGTCGATCACTGGCTTGCTTTTGGCTTGCTCACTCTTATTGGGGGGAAAATGATCGCTGAAAGTTTTATGAGTTCTGAGGCAAGGGAAGTAAAAAACCCTCTACTGATCGGGGTTATTCTCATGCTTTCATTTGCTACCAGTATTGATGCCCTGGCCGTTGGATTCAGTTTTGCTACCTTACTCGATAAAATCCTCATTGCTGCTCTTATCATCGGACTGGTCACTTTTGTGGCCTCTATGCTTGGCATCTTGTTGGGTAAAAAGACAGGTCCAAAGATCAACCGTTATGCAGAAATTGCAGGGGGATTAATTCTAATCCTGCTGGGCTGTAAAATTTTAATAGAGCATTTGTGGGCTGTTTAATATCCTATAATATTTCCTTGAATTAACTGAAAAATAATGTTAATTCTTTGGGATTAAATATACGAGTAGAGCTTAATTCTGGTAATATTGCACAGCATAGGTTTCTTTCATTGGAGTAGCTTATTGAATTAAATTACTGTACATGGTTAATCTGAACACCAACGTTGCAAGTTATAGTATTTCACCCCTCTTTATGCTTCTGTTAATTGGCGGAATCATAGGGATCATTACTTTCTTCTTCCTGATTCGGGTAATCAAAACTCCTGGCGTTAAGTTTTTATTGATCTGGCAGATCGCTGCTTCTATTTGGGCTTTTACCTACGCTTTTGAGTTTGGGGCCACTGACATCCAAACCAAAATCCTCTGGTCCAAGTTCTCTTATTTCGGCATTGTATATTGTCCGGTTTCGTTTCTGTTCTTTTCGATGGCTTTTGCCTCGAAATACAAGTTCCTGCAAAGGAAATTCATCATTGCTGCTTATGCTTTTGCCACGCTTTTTATTCTGTTCCCTTTTACCAACGACCTTCATCATTTGCATTGGGTAAGTTATTCCATTGATCCGGTTACCCATGCAACCGATTATATCTATGGTCCCTTGTTTTGGGTCATGACCTTTTTTGCCTATTTGGCCCTTGCAGGAGGAATCTTCAATGTTTCTCTGCTGTTTTTCCGTTCGTCCAGATATTACAGAAGACAGATCTCTTTATTGTTAATTGCTTCTGTGCTTCCCCCGATGGGAAACCTGTTTTATATTTTTCACATCAATCCCATAACAGGCTTCGATTGGACTCCTTTTACCTTTTTATTTACCGGGTTTCTGATTACCATTAATCTTTCTTATTTTAGGATGTTTGAGCTTGTTCCATTTGCCCGAAATACGCTCATCGATATCATTCCTGATGCCATCCTTGTGGTGGATAATTCGCTTCATATTGCAGATTTAAACCCTGCCATGCGAAAGCTCATTGATGTGAAGGAAGATGAACTGATTGGGAGATCAGTGGTGGAATTATTTCCCCACAGGGAAGGCATGATTGCCGAAATTGAACAACAGGACAATTTTCAAGCTGTGTTGACCAGAGATATTGCAGGAAAGATCCATTCCTTTGACTTGCAGGCAATCGGCTTGTTTGACCAAAATAAGCAACAGACCGGAAGGCTCATTGTATTGAAGGACATCACCCGTCACGTTGATGCCGAAGATAAGATTAAGGAAACCAATGTCCGGTTAATGGATGAGATCAAGGAAAAGGAAAAGCTGATTGTCGATCTTGATTCCTTTTCCCATACCGTGGCTCATGACCTAAAGAACATGCTCGGTGCCATTGTTTCGGCCAGTAACCTGATCAAGATGGGCATTGATGACATGAGCCGGGAAGATCTGCTGGAAATCAATGACCTGATCCGGCAATCAGCTACCAAAACCATGCACATTACCCGGGAACTACTCACCCTCGCATCTGTCAGGCAACAAGAAGTCAAGCTGACAAAGATTAATATGCAGCGCATTGTGCTGGAAGCCATGAATCGGCTCAATGACATGATCCTGGAGAACAATGCAAAGGTCGTTGTCCCTGCAACCTGGCATGATGTATTGGGTTATGAAGGCTGGATCGAAGAGGTCTGGATCAATTATATCAGCAATGCCATCAAATATGGAGGAATCCCGCCGGTAATTCACATGGGGAGCGAAGTTATAGCAGACCAGAAAGTTAAATTCTGGATCAAGGACAATGGGAAAGGATTGTCTGCGGAAGATATGGCCCTCTTGTTCAATAAGTTCACCCGTCTCGATACCCTCCGGGCTGAAGGGCATGGATTGGGCCTTTCAATTGTCAAACGAATCGTTGAGAAACTCAATGGCGAAGTGGGTGTTGAAAGTAAGAACATCCCCGGTGAAGGTTGTACCTTCTACTTTATCTTGCCATCCGATAATTAATATTCCTTAACTTTGGGAAAGTTTTATAGAGTTTATAAAACTTTCCCAAAGTTTTACTTGTAACTTGCGGCATGGAACTGAGCATCTTAATAGATATCGTTATCATTTTCGCCTTTTCGACAGCGGTCAACTACCTGTTTACGAAAATAAAAATACCAACCATCATTGGCTATTTATTGACCGGGATCGTTGTGGGGCCTTCTCTTCTGGGTATCCTGCGCTCACCCCATGAAATTGAAGTGATGGCCGAAATTGGGGTTATTATACTGATGTTTACCATCGGGCTTGAATTCTCGCTCAATCATCTGATCAAAATCCGAAAGATCGTTTTCTTTGGTGGATTCCTTCAATTGCTCCTGACAGCGGTTATCACCATGTTTTTTTCCATGATGTACCACATGAACTGGCAGTCCTCTTTGTTCGTGGGATTTCTTGTTGCCCTGAGCAGTACTGCCCTTGTGCTGAAGATCCTTCAGGAAAGGGGTGAATTAACTTCCAATTATGGCCGTACGGTGGTGGGTATTCTTGTTTTTCAGGATATTATCCTGATTCCTTTGATGCTGCTCACCCCTATGCTGGGAGGCCAAACGGCCCACATTGCACCCGCTATGTTTATCCTGGCTGTAAAGTCCATCGGAATTGTCGCATTGGTGTATGTGGGCAACAAATGGATTATGCCCAAAGTGCTGCACCTGATAGCCCTGACAAAGAACAAGGAATTGTTTTTGATGAGCATTCTGCTCGTTTGTCTTGCAGTAGCGCTGTTGACTTCCGAAATGGGTATGTCGCTCGCTTTCGGTGCCTTTCTGGGAGGACTGATGATCTCCCGTTCCGAGTACAGCCAGGATGCCTTTAGCCATGTACTTCCCTTTAAGGACACCTTTACCAGTTTCTTTTTTGTATCCATTGGTATGATGCTCGACCTGAATTTTGTATTCGATCATATCTTATTAATTGCGGCAACCCTCCTGCTGGTGATCACCATCAAATCCTTTGTCGCCGGAGGCACTGCATTTCTTTTGGGACATACTTTCCGGGGAACCATCGTGGTTGGACTAGCCCTTGCCCAAATCGGTGAATTCTCTTTTATCCTTGCCAAAACAGGCGAGTCTTATGATATTCTGTCGAGTTTTTATTACCAGCTTTTCCTTTCCGTCACGATCATGTCCATGGCTGCTTCCCCTTTTATTATCATGATTTCCAAACCAGTAGCTACCATGATGCTCCGCCTTCCCATCCCGGAACTGATGCTCAAAGGCTTGTTCCCCCTTCAGGAAATAGAAGTGCCTGAAATGCAGAACCACATTGTTCTCATTGGCAAGGATTCCCGGTCTCAGAACCTCTCAAGAATGGCCAGGCACATGAAGCTTCCCTATGTGTCCATCGTTTTTGATCCCGCAGATGTGAGAAGACGACAACTCAAAGGAGAATCGGTCATTTACGGGGACGCTATGAACGAGCCAATTCTTCGAAAGGCCCATACCCATACGGCTGCCATTGTGGTGATCAGCATCGGGGAAATAATCACCTCTCTGGGTGTGATCGAGAAAGTGCGTGAAATGAACAAACACGCTCACATCATCGTCCGGTCAAAATACGTAAGCAATATTGAAGACTTTTATCAGGTGGGTGCCAACCAGGTGATCCCTGAAGAATTTGAAACGGCTATTGATCTTTTTGAAATGATCCTCAAAAAGATGTTGGTTCCCGAAGAAGATATTTCCACCACCATCTCGGGTATCAGGGATGATAATTATGGTGTTTTCAGGGAGATAGATGAATCCAATTCAGTCACCCTGACCGATATGATGCCCGATGTTGAAATCGTGGCCCTGAAAGCAGGAAGCTATGACCTGTTCCCTGGAAATTCTCTGAAAGAAATTAATTTGCGCAACCTTTATGGCCTTACCGTTGTGGCTATCAAAAGAAACGGTGAAATACTGGAGAACCCCGGCGCCCGATTTATCTTTGAATCCGACGATGTGGTCTATATCCTTGGAAAGCCTTCGAAAATTGCCCAATTGCCCCATAAGAGCATTCCGGTAGTTGTTGCCAATCCATAAAACAACTCAATATTAAAAGTCAAAAATTAAATTTAAACACAAAGAGACAAAGTTAAAAAGGAATTCACCACAGATTACTCAAATTAACACAGATTAAAAATAAGAATAATCTGTGTCTATCTGTGTAATCTGTGGTGAATTCCTTTTTAACTTTGTCTCTTTGTGGTTAAATCTTACTTTTAGACACCTTAAGTCTGAGTTCCTTTTACTTCTTCCGGATATATATCTGAACCGGTACCCCTGAGAAGTTAAAGTTCTCGCGAATCTTATTCTCCAGGTAACGGCGATAGGGATCTTTGACGTATTGAGGCAAATTGGCAAAGAATGCAAAACTTGGTGTCTGGCTTGGCAACTGTACCACATATTTAATCTTCACAAATTTACCTTTGATAGATGGTGGCGGATAGGCTTCAATGGCCTTGAGCATGATCTCGTTCAATTCTGAAGTCTTGATTTTCTTGCTCCTGTTTTCATAGACCTCAACGGCAGTTTCGAGTGCTTTAAGGATGCGTTGTTTGCTCAGTGCCGAAGTATAAATAATCGGAACATCTACAAACGGGGCAATACGTTCATGAATCAACTTGGTGAAATCGTTGGTGCTTGCATTGTCTTTCTCTATCAAATCCCACTTGTTGACCAGTATAACCACTCCCTTTTTGTTGCGTACCATCAGGTTAAAGATCGATACGTCCTGAGATTCCATGCTGCGGGTAGCATCCAGCATCAGCATACAGACATCCGAATCTTCAATGGTACGCACCGAGCGCATGACCGAATAGAATTCCACATCTTCCTTTACCTTGGTGCGTTTGCGCAATCCTGCCGTATCTACCAGGAAGAAGTCATGACCAAATTTGTTATAGCGTGTATGAATGGCATCGCGGGTAGTACCAGCAACATTGTTCACTATATTACGCTCTTCCCCTGTCAGTGCATTGATGAACGATGATTTCCCAACATTGGGGCGTCCAACTACTGCAAAGCGTGGAATACCATCTAAATTTTCTTCTTCTACTTTCTCCGGAAATTCTGCAACAACGGCATCGAGCAATTCACCTGTTCCGCTTCCTGTCATTGACGAGATGCAATAGATTTCACCCAATCCCAGGGAATAGAACTCATGCGAGTCAATGATCCGCTTGTTGTTATCTACCTTGTTGACTGCAACAAATATTTTCTTTGAGGTGCGGCGCAAAACAGCAGCCACTTCTTCATCCATGTCGGTAATGCCATTTTCAACATCCACCACAAAGATGATCACATCCGATTCCTCCAGGGCCAGCATCACCTGTTTGCGGATCTCACCCTCATAGATATCTTCCGAATTGACGGCATATCCACCTGTATCGATCACTGAAAAGTCGATCCCGTTCCAAACTCCTTTGCCGTACTGACGGTCACGCGTTACCCCGGACGATTCGTCAACGATGGCTTTTCTCGATTCGGTCATCCGGTTAAACAGGGTCGATTTCCCTACATTTGGCATTCCAACGATTGCAATAATATTACTCATTTTTTACCTAACTTCCTTCCCAATTACGGGATTATCATAAATTTATAAAATCAAGTTCCAGGTTTCAAGTTCCAGCAGCGAAGTTTAAAGTTTCAGGTTTCAAGTTTCAGGTTTCAGGTTCAAAGTTTCAAGTTCCAAGTTGCCCTTGGCCCCATGCTCTTTTTCCCTTCTCCTTTCTCCTTTTCTCCCCTTCTGCTTTTTTTCTTCTCTCCCTTCTCCTTTTTTCCCTTCTCCTCTCTTATTCCATATCGTATCCAAAGCCGCCCAGTGTGCGGTCTTTGTCGCGCCAGTCTTTGTTTACTTTCACGAATAGTTGCAGGAACACTTTCTTCTGAAAGAATTCTTCCATATCCAGTCGGGCTTCCATTCCAACCCTTTTGAGCGCCTGTCCCTGGTGGCCGATGATGATTCCCTTCTGGCTCTCGCGGTTGACATGGATCACGCACATCAGGTTCAGTATCTTATCTTCTTCTTTAAATTCCTCTACTTCCACTTCCACCGAGTAGGGTATTTCCTTGTCATAATACAGTAATATCTTTTCACGGATGATCTCACTGACAAAGAAGCGTTCATTGCGGTCGGTCAGTTCGTCCTTGGGAAAATAGGCAGGGCCTTCTGGCAACAATTCCAATATCCGGTCAAAGATTTGTGCCACGTTGAATTTCTCCAATGCCGACACGGCATATACGTCAGCCAGCGGAAGCTTGGCACGCCAGTATTCATAGAGTTTCATCACCTTCTCCTGATCCGATAGGTCGATCTTGTTGATCAGCACAATTACCGCTGCTTCCGAGCTTTTTACCCGTTCGATGTATTCTTCGTTCTTCTCCGGGCTTTCAATCACATCGGTCACATAGATAATCACATCAGCATCAATGAGGGCGGTGTTGACAAACTTCATCATCGTCTCCTGAAGCTTGTAATTGGGTTTCAGGATTCCCGGGGTATCGGAGTAAACGATCTGGAAATCATCGCCATTGACAATTCCCTTGATGCGGTGGCGGGTCGTCTGCATTTTTGAGGTAATGATCGACAAGCGTTCGCCAACCAGTACGTTCATGATGGTAGATTTCCCCACGTTGGGATTTCCGATGATGTTTACAAATCCAGATTTATGTGCCATTTATTTCAGAATGAAGGTTTTAATAATTGGCGCAAAGATAGTCAATTAATTCTTTTAACCGCTAAACAGATTTGTGGGCGTTGAGTGAATTAACACTGGAGTGAAAAGTTTTGTTTCCGATGCATTTTCGCAGCAAGAATCTGGTTTTTGCCTATCTGGCAATTGTTTTCCTTATACCAATTTAGGAGTTTGTACTTTACTCGTACTATACTCGTACTATACTCGTACTAATATACACGTTCAAATTAAGTACTAATTAAGTTTAAATGAAGTAAAATATATAAAGCTGGTAGGAAGGAGGTATTGACTTTGCTCAAGCCAGACATTCATACCACATAGAATCCTTTTTTCGGAAAAGGAAAAAAAAACAATGGAGTTTGTTGATATTTTGAGAGTCAAAAGTCTTGATGATTCATTATAATTCAGTAGCTTGCCCTTCTAAACTTTGAACCGATGAACTTTGTGAATACCGCTACACACCGCACAGTCAGCTATGGCGACGGTTAAATTTCATGTACCAAAAACTGCATGGAAAGAACTTTTCACTTCAAATGATATCAACTTTATTAAATAATTACCCATGGATTCAAAAATTGATTACCGCGTTCACACGAGAGAGAACGTATATTTTTATATGAGGCTGCTGATCAGTCTAGGCCTGTATTATGGGATCGTACAACTGGTTTTAATGTCCTTGAAGGCCACCGGACCTCAAGTCGCTACCATTTATGTCATGTATGTATATGTGATCATGATTATCATTTTCCTCTTCTTCCGCTTTGGATTGCTGATCGGTCATTTAAAAGGCAACGGCATTAAAGTGGGTAAGAACCAGTTTGCAGATATTCACCAGGTGGTGGTCAAGCAGGCAGAATTGTTAGGCCTTTCATCCGTGCCAAGTGTCTACATCCTTCAATCGGGGGGAGTACTCAATGCCTTTGCAGCAAGATTTTTGGGCAGGAACTACATTGTGCTCTATTCTGAAATGGTGGAAACAGCCTATGACCAGGACAAGTCAATTCTTGAATTTATCATCGGTCATGAGATGGGGCATATCAAGCGTAACCACATGCTAAAGGGTTTAATCCTGTTTCCTTCTTACATCATCCCTTTCCTGGGTTCTGCCTATTCAAGGGCCTGTGAATATACCTGCGACAACATTGGCCATGCCTTGTGTCCAGCGGGTGCAAGAGGTGGTTTATTGGTATTGGCTTCGGGAAAAACCATCTATAAAAAAGTCAATCTGAATGAGTTTTTAAACCAGGATTATACGGAAGATGGATTTTGGAAGTGGTTTGCCGAAAAGGTGGCTTCGCATCCCAACCTAACCAGAAGGTTGGGCGCCTTTGGAGAAGAGAAAGTTTCACCTACGGCCAGGAGCAGGGCCTCCTTGTTGGAGGAAGTAACCATTGCAACGGCAGTAGTTGAGGTAAAGGAAGACGATCATAATAAATATATGCCACGTTAATATCGGGAAAAACTTTGGTAAAGTTTTAATATATATGTTAAAACTTTACCAAAGTTACAGCTAATTTTTATCCGCTGTTCCTGATTTATCGCCTTTTTTAAACCACATTCTATCTCCCACACTGTAATAATCGTTTTTCAGTTTGGGATTATCCGCAAGCTCCTTTTCGGTATAGGGGAGATGTCCAACCAACACGTCTTCTCCGGGGTTCCAGTTGGCAGGTGTCAATACGGATGCCTTATCAGAGGTTTGCAAGGCCTCTACAATTCTAACTATTTCCTTAATATTGCGACCCACTTTCATAGGGTAAAAGTTAATAGCTCGCACGATATTCTTGGAATCAATAATGAATACACCCCTGATATCCATGTTGGTACTTTCCGGCTCATGAAGCATTCCATACAGTTTTGAGGCCACATATTGGTGGTCATCGAAAAGAGGAAATTGGATTTTCTGAGGCCCTCTGCCTTTGTAATCCAAGGATTCAAGGTGAGCTTTCCACATTTTATGAAGGGCCAAATCACTCGTAGAAATAACGGCTAATTTAACACCTAATTGATCGAACTCCTTTTGCATATAGGCAAGTTCCAAGAGTTCAGAGGAACATACAGGGGTAAAATCCTGGGGGTGACTGAATAGAATTTTCCATTTCTTGCCAAAATCATCTGGAAAGGTAATTTGGCCATTGGTTGTTTCTTCAGTAAACGAGGGCGCTTTTGATCCAATCAATGGGATTTTAATGCCCTGGGGAAAGACAATTCCAACAAATAAAACAGACAATACGATTGATAAAATTAATTTTTTCATGCTTGTGATGTTTAGGACTTAGAAGCAACTATTCTGTTTAAGGTAATCCCTTATTTGGGGTAAGATATGAAAAGGCCGCAAGTCAGCGGAGGGTTAACAATGGTCGTAATGTTAATGGTTCAAGAACCATGAGAGGATTCAATTCCCAATTTCGGCCTGCTTCAATCATCATCCTGTAACTTGAAATATTGGAATCGTCGGATTGTCTTAAAACAATATACGATACGAAATAGATTTAGAGAGGTTGGCAAATTAAGATTATTTAATCTTTAATTGTTGTGTGGTAGATCGTACAAGATCTGTTAAGCCGATGCCGGAGGTGTAATTATTAAGTAAAATTAGGTGGTTTGAATATGATTATGTAATTTGGCCCTCAAACCAAAGTCTCCTTAACATGAAAAACTTACTTCAACTAACAGTCATTCTTTCAATTGTCATTGCTTTCAATCTCAACACATTTGGGCAGCACCAATTTGGGGTAAAAGTCAGCGGGGGATTGTCAAGAATAACCGATTCAATGAAGTCATCTAATCTCACTGTTACCACTCCATTTGTTCCTTCCGGGCAGGTTGGATTTTATTACAACCTGGCCTTGGGTAATAAATCTTCTTTGGGGGCTGAGTTAAACATCTCCCAAATTGAAGGAAAAGAGAAATGGGAAGTGCCCTTTGTTGATGAATATGGAAATAGTATTGGCAATGCAACAGCTTTAATTTACAGACATATTTCCTATTTGAGTTTGCCTGTTTATTATGGATATACTATTAAGCGGCTCACCATCAATGGAGGGTTTCAGATTTCCTATGTATTATCAAGTTCAGGCACTAATGAATCAAGCAATAATTTCACTTTAATAACTGAAGAAGGTAACCAAATAATAAGAAGGGAAGGAGGTATGAATCGTGAATTAAATGATCTTGACATCAAGGCATTTGACTTTGGCCCAAGAGCTGGTTTCATTTACCGACTGACCCATAGACTTTCCATGGAAGGCATGTTCTATTATGGCCTAAGCAACATCAATCAGATTAAATCGACTTCAGAGAAATTGAAAATACAACAAATGACTGTGGGGATAAGATATTCATTGTGGACTAAAGTACACGATTAATTCTGCCTACATGCATCATTGCTTGGATACATTTTACCTAAGCTATTTAAACAATCTTAAATTTCGATATTCTCGCTTTAATTCTTCGTATTTTTCTTCAGAAATATCGATTACTCAGGAAACGGTTAAGAATTTGACCGAGCATGTAATGTGGCATTGATGGAAAGTGCGGAAGGAAAAGCCACCCTTGACTTTTCCGGAATGCGGAAATACCATTGCTCTAAAATTGAGTGAGAGTAAATAACTTATAAAACATCAGCATTGAATAAAAAATATGTATAAAAAGGCATTCACCCTTTTATTTTTAATGTAGGCAGCACGATTATATGATACTGCCTCTATTTAATAAGTATACTAATTTTCGTCTTTTTTTCCAAATTGGTAAGTGACGCCCACTTTAAACGAAACCCGGTCCAATTCCATCGGCAAAGCACCCAATTTTGACAGGTGATTTTTGTATTCCACTGATCCATCTATTGAGAACCTTTCACTCAAGGCATATCGGAAAGTCAAACCCAAATTAAGAGAACCCAATGGTTGAATATTCTTCCAGGCATTCTTTTTTATGATTTGATTGGTTACTATTTCCTCAATCGCAGTATGGATAAGATATTCCTGATTTAAAAATGCCAATGCAGATAATCCTCCATCAAAAAACAAGGAAGCGCGCTGATTGCTTAATATTCTTATCCGCAAAGTAACGGGTAATTCTAAAAAATCATAGTTTCCAGTTCGGAAAACAATACTATCGACACCTGATTTGTGGAGACTGTTAAGCCGCATTGAGTCAAGGGTAAATGCATGCACATTGGAATAGGTTTGCGAATGATATTTGAATCCAACTGCCACATTTGCAAATGAGTTTATGGGCCCTTCAAATTCAATTCCAAATCCATGTCCGATCCCAGGATTCCGAAGAGTTTTTTCCATATGAAATTCAGGATTATAATATAACGAGACTTTATTAGGACCAACAAAA
>DMFR01000325.1:13981-16092 GCA_003450125.1 Prolixibacteraceae bacterium
TTTATTTCCGGAAACCTAAAGCCAGCCTTGTGTGTTTTTCTTTTTTGTGCCGAAATTTCTCTGAAAGGTAATTCTGTAAATTTCTCCTTTGTGGTCGGATCGTCACCCTGCTCTATTCTACTAACAATTTTACCGGTTCTTATTTCTGGTAAAATTTCTTCTTGGGTGGCTCTGACACTCTCAAGATTTTTTTTGGAAAGTAAGAATTCTCCTTTTAGCAAAGAAGGTTTCAATCCTGAACTTAGCTCTTTGATTAATGATTCGACTGAAGTTTTTTTATTCTGCACAAAAGGAGAAGTGGAAGGGTTGCCGACATCCATTCCTGATTGAATACCTGTATTTTTTCCCAATAAGAATACCGAATCCTGAGAAGATTGATTGACCACTTCAGGTTGGTAAGTTGATAAATACCCATACATGATTAATCCGGCAATAAGAATTCCACCCATGCACCATGAAATTAATTTCCACCTTTTCCATTGGGAAACCTGTGATGCTGGCATTTCTTTACTTAAACGTTTCCATGCTTTCTCATCGTATTGCACCTGATAGTTCTCAAGCACTTCCCTGAACCGCTTATTCACTTTATTTTCAAACGACTCTTTCATACGCTGATAGATTTATGATCATTACACGTAACATGTGCTTCGCCCGAGACAAGTTCGCCCGCGAAGTACCGGCAGTGGTGCCAAGCTTCAGGGCAATCTCTTCATGCGAATACCCTTCAATTTCATAAAGGTTAAAAGTAAACCGGTAAATCTCCGGAAGGTCTTGTACCATTTTCAGGATGTCTTCCGCCTGTAACTGGTCCAAAACAGATTCATCTATTAATTCATTAAACCCTTTTTCGAGCGGAACCTGGTTCTCATGTTTTTTCTCTTTCCGGTAATGATCAAGAGCAGTATTTACAACAATTTTCCGCAGCCAGAATTTGAATTCGGCTTCTTCACGAAATAATTCGACGTTGCTGAAGACTTTTAAAAAGCTGTCGTTGGTAATATCAGCTGCTTTTTCATGGCAATGTGAATACCTTAAGGCAACGCTCATCGCATAACCGTAATATAGACTGAAAAGGGTCTCCTGAGCTTTTCTATCGCCCCTGGAGCACCCTTTTATCAATTTTTCCAGTCTAAACGTGCCTTCTATTTTTTTTCTAAATAACAAGGAAGATTTTGAATATTAATTTATTACCTTGAGCTTGGTAATTTTTACTGACCTGGCATTTAAATCGTATAACTGACGACAAGCATCAATTTTGACTGTATCCTTCGGGTAAAAATACTCAAAATCAATTAAAAGCCGGTCATTTTCTTTCACAGTATAATTAACAGAAGCATCTTTGTCGTTTACAACGTAGTAATTTATAACATCTCCGTTGTTGGAACTCAGCCACAAATCGCCCCAGATACCAACATTGCTGCATTCCGCTTTAAATACTTTCATCTCTACCCCGGTTAACGGGTAGCCCGAACCTCCATCTGTTGGAGGACTTCCAATTGTGCTGTTACTTTGATACTTAAAGGACAGGGTATTTGAAGCGTCGGTTGTATTATTTACACGAATCCAAAGTTCTGGGTTCTGAAGGACTGTTTCATTAATATTCAGGCTACTGAAATGAGTAGCCAACGAATCATATGCCAATATGGTACTCAGGTCATCGTTTGTCAAATGAGAAACTGACAATTCAATCACTGTTTTTTCATTCTCAGTCTTCAGGATACCATCCCATACAACATTGAACTGGTGAGGCTTGGTCTTGCCCAAATAGGACATTGACAGGTACAAATACTCACCGGCAAAGCCTGCAGTTTTAATTGTAAATGCTACTTGATCAGCCGGAACTGATTCTGTTGCCGATTTCAAAAGTGTAATAGACGATTCTTCATTTGCCGAAGTTGTTGTAGAATCATTGTCTTCCTTGTTACAGGCCAATAGCACGAAAAGGCCCAGTACGAATAACATTAAAAAGTTGCGTTTCATAAACATTATTTTTTTTGGTTCAAAGACCATGACGTAAACTTGGATCAAAACGCAGCAGAATAGTGTATTTTTTTGCAAGAAGATGAATTTATAAAAATATAAGCGAATAATAATGAGGAGAACGCTTATGG
>DMFR01000325.1:16218-19686 GCA_003450125.1 Prolixibacteraceae bacterium
ATAATGAGGAGAACGCTTATGGTGGAATTCAAATAATAATTTTTGAAGAATATGTGAATTGCTTGCCCACTAAGCCGGCTGAAGCCAGACGGCAAAGAATAATGCTACGAACAATAACTTTATTCATGCAAAGCACTATCCTTTGCCGTTCGCCTTTAGGCAACGGACAGTAGAATTTAAAGTATCTAGTAACAGATTTTATTGAATCTCAACAAAAAAGCCGCTCCCCTCTCAGGAAACGGCTTTTGTATTTTTACTCCCTCCCACTTGGAGAGGGCTGGGGAGGGGCTATTCGTGGGCAGTCAGTAAAATCTCCAGGATTTTCTTTCCTGCTACCGATACGCTGGTGCCTGGACCAAAGATAGCCACTACACCTGCATCATAAAGATATTGGTAATCCTGTGCTGGAATTACACCACCAGCAATAACCATGATGTCTTCGCGGCCTAGTTTCTTCAATTCGGCAATTACAGAAGGAATAAGGGTCTTGTGTCCTGCAGCAAGAGAAGATACCCCCATGACATGCACATCGTTTTCTACGGCTTGTTTAGCGGCTTCTTCAGGGGTCTGGAACAGGGGTCCCATGTCAACATCGAATCCCAGGTCGGCATAACCTGTTGCTACTACTTTAGCCCCACGGTCATGGCCATCCTGGCCCATCTTGGCGATCATGATACGTGGTTGACGGCCTTCGAGCTTTGCAAACTTAGTGGCCAGATCCTGTGCTTCCTTGAAGGTAGAATCATTTTTACTTTCTGCTGAGTACACGCCTGAAATAGTTCTGATGATTGCTTTATAACGTCCTACATGTTTCTCACATGCATAAGAAATTTCGCCCAGAGAAGCGCGTTTTTGAGCTGCTACGATAGCCAGTTCAAGTAGGTTACCTTTGCCTGATTCAACACATTGGCTGATGGCTTCAAGGGCTGCCTGACATTCGGTTTCGTTGCGTTCGGCACGTAGTTTATTTAGGCGTTCGATCTGTGAAAGGCGAACGGCAGTATTGTCGATTTCAAGAATATCAATAGGATCTTCTTTTTCAAGACGGTATTTGTTCACACCTACGATGGTCTGAGATCCGCTGTCAATGCGTCCCTGGGTACGTGCAGCAGCTTCTTCGATGCGCATTTTCGGCACTCCTGTTTCAACAGCTTTAGACATACCACCCAATTTCTCTACTTCTTCGATCAGGGCCCAGGCCTTGTCAGCCAGTTCCTGGGTCAAAGCTTCTACGTAGTATGAACCTGCCCAAGGGTCAACGGCACGGCAGATTTCTGTTTCCTGTTGAATGTAAAGCTGCGTGTTACGGGCAATACGGGCAGAAGCATCAGTTGGCAAGGCGATGGCTTCGTCCAGTGCATTGGTGTGCAGTGACTGGGTATGTCCCAAGGCAGCAGCCATAGCTTCTACAGCGGTACGGCCAATGTTGTTGTAAGGATCTTGTTCAGTCAACGACCAACCTGAAGTTTGGCAGTGTGTACGAAGAGCCATTGATTTCGGGTTCTTTGGATTGAACTGTTTGACCATCTTGGCCCAGATCATACGGGCAGCACGCATCTTGGCGATTTCCATGAAGTGGTTCATACCGATGGCCCAAAAGAACGACAAACGTGGTGCAAATGCATCAATGTCGATTCCGGCTTTGATACCTGTACGCAGGTATTCCAACCCGTCAGCCAGTGTGTAAGCCATTTCAATATCGGCAGTAGCGCCTGCTTCCTGCATGTGGTAGCCTGAAATAGAAATGGAATTGAACTTAGGCATCTTCTGAGAAGTGAACTCGAAGATGTCGGCTATGATTTTCATAGAGAATTCCGGTGGGTAGATGTAAGTGTTACGCACCATGAATTCTTTCAGAATGTCGTTCTGTATGGTTCCTGCAAGCTGATCCAAGGTGGCGCCTTGTTCAAGGGCAGTGACAATGTAGAAAGCCAGTACAGGAAGTACAGCGCCGTTCATGGTCATTGAAACTGACATTTTATCCAATGGAATCTGGTCAAACAGGATCTTCATGTCAAGGATCGAGTCGATGGCCACACCTGCTTTCCCCACATCACCTACTACACGGGGATGATCTGAATCGTATCCACGGTGAGTAGCCAAGTCAAAGGCCACTGAAAGGCCTTTTTGTCCGGCGGCAAGGTTACGGCGATAGAATGCATTGGACTCTTCAGCTGTCGAGAAACCTGCATACTGACGAACGGTCCAGGGCTGCATAGCATACATGACCGAATAGGGGCCACGAAGGTATGGAGCTACACCGGCTGCATAATGCAGGTGTTCCATTCCTTCCAGGTCTTCCTTGGTGTAAACTGGCTTTACCGGAATCAATTCGGGTGTGATCCAGTTCTTTTCAATATTATTTTTAGCATTCCACTCGGTCGTATTGGTCTGAACAGGGGCTGCTTTGATGTTTATATCTTTGAAATTTGGCTTCATGTTCTTGTTTTTAAATTCCCAATTTAGACTGATATGCTTTCAACTCTTCCAGTACATTGCTTTTTACGTTGATGTAATTGGCAACACCTTTTGCTTTCAGTTCGTCCATATTGGCAGGAGCACCAGCTACTACGAAGATGGCCTTTCCGGCAATAGCATCGAATGCAGCAGGAGCAAGCTCGGTATATTCATCATCAGAACTACACAGAACGACGATAGAGGCCTCTGTTTTTTGAGCAGCAGCCCATCCTTCTTCAACGCTTGTAAAGCCATTGTTGTCGAGAACATCGAAACCTGCAACGGCAAAGAAATTACATGCAAACTGTGCACGTGCCTTGCGCATGTTGAGGTTACCAATGGTCAACATGAAAGCCAGCGGACGTTTGTTGGTATGGGCATAAACATCAGTCTTGTAACGCAACGCTTCAAAAGCCTGGGCACCACGGTATGGTTTCAGGGTTTCGAATTCTGCTTCTTCCGAGGAACAATCTACGGGAGCAAAAACCGCAGGATTCATTTCCTGTTCGATCTTTTCATTGAAGTTAGGAAATTGATTGGTTCCCAAAAGGTTTTCTCTACGGGTAGCAATATTCAAATCCCGTTTAGCGGCCATCTTTTTAACTTCAACCTGAATGAATCCAGCGCGAAGGGAAGCAAGGTATCCACCTTTTTCCTGCACTTCAAGGAACAATTTCCAGGCCTGATCAGCAATAGAGGCAGTTAATTCTTCAATGTAGTAAGAACCTGCACCCGGATCGGCAATCTTGTCAAAGTTGACTTCTTCCTTCAGGAGCAACTGTTGGTTGCGGGCAATACGATCAGAGAATTCAGTGGCATCTTCATAAACAGCATTGAAGGGAAGAATGGTCATTGAATCAACACCACCCAAAGAAGCGCTCATGGCTTCGGTTTGAGTGCGTAGTGCATTGACATAGGGATCATATACAGTCTGGTTCCAGCTTCCTGTTTCGGCATGGATAACCATTTGGGATGAAAATTCACATTTGGGCTCTGAACCCTTTAGAATTT
>DMFR01000384.1:0-7376 GCA_003450125.1 Prolixibacteraceae bacterium
AAACATGGTCGCTTTTACCAAGTTGTGTGGATTTGAAGATCCTTTTGATTTTGCAAGGATATTGTGAATTCCAACACTTTCCAGCACTGCGCGCATAGCACCTCCGGCTTTTACCCCGGTTCCAGAAGTGGCCGGTTTTAAAAATACACGGGCACCACCAAACTTAGATTCTTGTTCATGAGGGATCGTACCTTTGTGAATCGGAACCTTAATCAGATTTTTCTTAGCTGCATCAACCCCTTTTGAAATTGCAGTAGTAACTTCGCTGGCTTTACCGAGGCCCCAGCCTACGATACCGTCTTCGTTACCGACCACCACAATTGCCGAGAAGCTAAATGTTCTACCTCCTTTGGTCACTTTTGTCACACGGTTAATAGCTACCAACCGGTCTTTCAGTTCCAAATCACTGGTTTTTACTTTTCTGATATCTCCTGTCATAACTATTAAAATTTAAGGCCGCCTTCACGGGCAGCATCAGCTAATTGTTTAACTCTTCCGTGGTACAAATAACCATTACGATCGAATACTACAGCTGTGATCCCGGCAGCTACTGCTTTTGCAGCAATTGCTTTTCCAACTTTCTCAGCTATTTCGATTTTGGTACCCTCGGCACCTTCGAAATCTTTATTAAGTGAAGAAACAGCCATCAACGTAACGCCTGACAAATCATCAATCAACTGGGCATAAATCTGCTTGTTGCTTCTGAATACGTTTAAACGTGGTCTTAGGGCAGTTCCAGAAACAACTTTCCGGATTCTCTTCTTAATTCTATATCTTCTTTCTTGCTTCGTTAAAGCCATGGTTTTTAAATTTTACTATTTAGCACCAGCTGATTTACCGGCTTTGCGCCTTAGAATTTCACCAACAAACTTAACACCTTTTCCTTTGTAAGGCTCAGGTTTTCTGAAGGATCTGATTTTGGCTGCAATGTGACCAATTAATTGTTTATCACAGCTTTTCAGGGTCACAATCGGGTTGGCACGTTTATCACTTTTTGCCTCTACCTGCACTTCCGAAGGAAGCTGAAGATAGGTATGGTGTGAATAACCTAAAACCAAATCGAGTACCTGACCATCATGTTCGGCACGATAACCTACACCAACCAGCTCCAGCTTAATTTCATAGCCTTTCGATACGCCGGTCACCATATTAGAAACCAGTGAGCGATACAAGCCATGAATGGCACGGTGTTTTTTCTCATCTGAGGGACGGATTGCCGTTACAATATTTCCTTCAATTTCGAAGGTAATATCCGGGTCAACCTGTTGTGTTAGTTCACCCAGCGGGCCTTTTACAGTAACGAGATTCGAATCGCTTACTGTAAATTTAACTCCTGCCGGTATTTCTATGGGAAGTTTACCTATCCTTGACATTCTGATTCCTCCTAGATTAATAAACGTAACATAAAACTTCCCCGCCAATGCTTAATTCCCGAGCTTCTTTGTCGGTAATTACGCCTTTTGAGGTGGATATGACAGCAATTCCCAAACCATTCAATACACGGGGAATACTGTCCACATGACAATATTTCCTCAAACCAGGTTTACTGATTCTACGGATTGTTTTGATCGCAGGAATGCGTGTTTCTGGATGATATTTCAAGGCAATTTTAATGTTGCCCTGAAAGTTGATTTCGTCTTCAAACTTATAGTTGAGGATATATCCTTTATCTTTCAAAATTTTGGTAATTTCTTTCTTGATATTGGATGCAGGAATATCCACCACACGATGTTTTGCCTTTTGGGCATTTCTGATTCGTGTCAGATAATCTGCTATTGGATCTGTAATTTTGCTCATTACTTCTTAATTATAAATTACCAACTTGCTTTTTTAACACCGGGAATTAAACCAGAAGAAGCCATTTCTCTGAAATTGATCCTGCTGATACCGAATTGACGCATATACCCTTTCGGGCGACCGGTTAATTTGCATCTGTTATGCATACGAATACGGGCAGAGTTCTTAGGTAACTTCTGAAGACCGACATAATCACCTTCAGCCTTTAGTTTAGCTCTTTTCTCGGCATATTTTTCAACAAGCGCAGCTCTTTTTACTTCCCGAGCTTTCATTGATTCCTTAGCCATATCTTAATTCTTTTTAGCATTTTTAAAAGGTAAACCTAACTCTTTCAATAAAGCGTAGCCTTCTTCATCCGAATAGGCTGAGGTCACGAAAGTGATGTTCATTCCGTTGATCTTGGTAACTTTATCCATTACAATTTCAGGAAAGATGATCTGCTCAGGAATTCCAAGGGTGTAATTTCCTTGTCCATCCATTTTGCTTTCAATTCCTTTAAAATCGCGAATACGGGGAAGAGATACACTGATTAGACGATCCAGGAATTCATACATATGCTCTCTGCGAAGGGTCACACGAACCCCGATAGGCATTTTCTTCCTTAGTTTGAAATTAGAGATGTCTCTTTTTGATTTGGTTTGGACTGCCTTTTGACCTGCGATAGTAGTAATCTCCTCGGTTGCGACTTCGATTAACTTTTTATCTGCGATAGCAGCTCCAACTCCCTGGTTGATGACAATTTTCTCTAATCTTGGCGCCTGCATTACGTTTTTGTAGGAAAAATCCTTTACTAACGCAGGAACTACTTCGTCCAAGTATTTTTTCTTAAGTGTTGGTACGTAAGCCATTACTTAATCTCCTCTCCTGATTTTTTTGAATAACGAACTAATTTACCTTTATCATTTAGCTTTCTTCCGATACGAGTAGGTTTTCCAGTTTTTGGATCCTTAATCATAAGGTTAGACAAATGGATGGGTGCTTCCTTTTCAACAATACCCCCCTGCGGATGAGCCGCATTGGGTTTGGTATGTTTTTTAACCATATTAACACCTTCCACTATAGCTTTTCCGGTGGCTCTGATTACTTCCAGTACTTTGCCTTCCCGTCCTTTGTAATTGCCAGTTGTGACAAAAACAGTGTCGCTTTTTTTAATGTGTAATTTTTTCTGCATCGTTTTAATTTTATGCATTAAAGTACTTCAGGAGCAAGTGAAATGATCTTCATATTCTTATCACGAAGTTCTCTTGCTACAGGCCCAAATATACGAGTTCCGCGCATTTCACCCGTATTATTGAGTAAAACAACTGCGTTATCATCAAAACGGATATAAGATCCATCGGGACGACGAACTTCTTTGGAGGTACGAACAATAATTGCTTTCGACACGGCACCCTTTTTCATGTCACTTCCCGCTATAGCACTTTTTACGGTCACTACAATGGTATCGCCCAATGAAGCATAGCGCTTTTTAGTTCCGCCTAAAACACGGATACAAAGCACTTCTTTTGCTCCACTATTATCGGCAACGGTACATCTTGATTCCTGTTGTATCATGATTACTTAGCTCTTTCTATGATTTCCACTAATCTCCAACATTTCTGCTTACTGATTGGTCGTGTTTCCATGATCTTCACAGTATCGCCAATATTGCAGCTGTTCTTTTCATCGTGGGCGTAAAACTTGGAGGTCTTGTTGACGAACTTACCATAAATAGGATGTTTTTCCTTGCGCTTTTCAGCCACAACGATGGTGCATTCCATTTTGTTGCTCACAACTACTCCAACACGCTCCTTCCTTAGATTTCTTGATTCCATTTCTAACTCTGTTTTGTGTTAATTTCCCTTTGACGTAGAATGGTCTTTAGTCTGGCAATATTCCGTCTTACACCCACGATAACCTGTGGATTGTCCAGTGGAGAAATTGCATGGTTCATTTTCATTCGTAACAAGGAATCCGTATCGGTCTGGATTCTTTCCAGCACTTCAGCTTTGGATAATTTTTCGATTTCTGATGTCTTCATTATTCAGCAATTACAGATTCAACAAAGTCACGTCTGACAATAAACTTAGTAGTAACCGGCAGTTTTTGTGCCGCTAAACGAAGTGCTTCTTTTGCTACTGCATAAGGAACTCCATCTGCTTCAATCAATATTCTACCTGGTGTAATCGGAGCAACAAATGCTTCCGGGGCACCTTTACCTTTACCCATACGTACTTCAGCGGGTTTTTTCGTAATCGGTTTGTCGGGGAATACTCTGATCCAGATTTGACCCTGACGTTGCATATGACGGGTTACCGCAACCCTGGCCGCCTCAATCTGACGTCCGGTCAGCCATGTTTCTTCCAGAGATTTGATACCGAAAGTTCCAAATGCCAACTGATTTCCCCTTTGGGACAGTCCCTTCATTTTTCCCTTTTGTACTCTTCTGAATTTTGTCTTTTTCGGTTGTAACATTCTTCTCTACTTCTGAAAGGTTGACAAATTATTTTTTTCTTTTCTTAAATCCGTTCCCTTTTGGACCACCTACAACCGGACGACCAGGTTTCTGGCCAAGGTTTGGTGAAAGGTCACGCTTTCCATAAATCTCGCCTTTGCAGATCCATACCTTCACACCGAGTAAACCGGTTTTGGTCAGGGCTTCTGCAAGCGCATAATCTATATCAGCTCTCAGAGTATGCAAAGGAGTACGACCATCTTTGTACATTTCTGAACGGGCCATTTCGGCGCCATTCAAACGGCCTGATACTTGAATCTTGATCCCTTGCGCTCCCATTCTCATGGTAGAGGCGATGGCCATTTTAGTGGCACGACGGTAAGCAATCTTGCCTTCAATCTGACGGGCAATGTTGATCGCTACAATCTGGGCATCCAATTCCGGACGTTTAATTTCAAAAATGTTGATCTGAACTTCTTTGTTAGTGATCTTTTTCAACTCTTCTTTCAGCTTATCAACTTCCTGACCACCTTTGCCAATAATAATACCGGGCCTTGAGGTGTGAACAGTGATGGTAATTAGCTTGAGTGTACGTTCAATGATAATCTTGGAGATACTTGCTTTTGCCAGACGGGCATTCAGGTATTCCCTGATCTTGAAGTCTTCCACGAGCTTATCGCCATAGTTGTTTCCACCGAACCAATTGGAATCCCATCCTTTGATGATCCCTAAACGATTAGCGATTGGATTAACTTTTTGTCCCATGTATTATTATTTATTCAGTTTCTTTAACTATGGTTAAACTATCAAGACTAACAGTCACATGATTGGATCTTTTCTTGATCCTGTGTGCGCGACCCTGTGGTGCAGGACGTAGTCTTTTAAGTATCCTTCCTGAATCAACAGAAATGTTTTTCACATACAAATTGCTTTCTTCCAAGCGGCTTCCTTCGTTTTTAGCCTGCCAGTTTGCAATGGCCGACATGACTAATTTTTCTAGTCTACGAGAAGATTCCTTGGAGGAAAACTTAAGTACATCAATAGCTCTGTTCACTTCCATTCCACGTACCATGTCGGCCACTAGCCTCATTTTACGCGGCGAAGTAGGACAATTCTTCAAAACAGCGAAATACTGCTGTTTCTTAGCTTCCTTTAGTTCGTTTGCACTATTTCTTTTTCTAGCACCCATCGTGAATTCTTTTAATAGTTAATGAGAATCTCATGCCTTATTTTCTCCCTTTGGCATGTCCCCTGAATGTTCTTGTAGGTGCAAATTCACCAAATTTATGACCTACCATATTTTCAGTCACATAAACCGGAATGAATTTATTCCCGTTATGAACTGCAATGGTATGCCCTACAAAGTCAGGAGAAATTACTGATGCTCTGGCCCAAGTCTTGATAACCGACTTCTTATTCGTATCATTCAACACTGTCACTTTACGTTCCAGCTTGAAATCAATAAAAGGCCCTTTCTTTAATGAACGACTCATATTCTTCTCCTTTTAATTATTTCTTGCGTTTTTCTACAATATACCTGTTGGAAGCTTTCTTCAGTGAACGGGTCTTGAAGCCTTTAGCTAACAAGCCTTTGCGTGAACGTGGATGTCCACCTGAAGAACGACCTTCTCCACCACCCATGGGGTGATCAACCGGGTTCATAGCTACACCTCTTACACGAGGTCTACTACCTAACCATCTCGAACGACCAGCTTTACCTGATCTTTCAAGGTTATGCTCGGTATTTCCTACGATCCCTACTGTAGCACGACAAGTTACGAGCACCATTCTAGATTCGCCTGAGGGCAATTTCACGATAGCATACTTTCCTTCTCTCGAAGTTAACTGAGCGTACGTTCCGGCACTACGAGCCATCACACCTCCCTGACTGGGATGAAGCTCAATGTTGTGAACCAATGTTCCAAGAGGAATATCGGATAGTGGTAATGTATTCCCTATTTCAGGTGCGATGCCTTTACCGGTCTCGATCTTCTGGCCAACTTTGATTCCGTTGGAAGCGAGCATATACCGCTTTTCACCGTCGGGATAAACCAACAGTGCAATTCGAGCGGTACGGTTTGGATCATACTGAATAGATTCTACAACAGCGGCAATGCCGTCCTTATCTCTTTTAAAGTCGATAAGACGGTAACTGCGTTTGTGGCCACCACCTATATACCTCATTGTCATGCGTCCCTGGCTGTTACGACCGCCAGATCTCGTCATAGGCTTCAACAATGATTTTTCAGGTGTTGATGCAGTAATGGACTCAAAGGTCCCGGCTATCTTATGCCTTTGACCTGGAGTAACTGGATTTAATTTTCTTACTGCCATTTTTCTATTTAAATATTACTGTAAAAATCAATACTCTGTCCTTTTGCTATAGTAATAATAGCTTTTTTGCTCATCCCGGTACTACCCGAAATGACACCAGCTTTGGTAAAGCGGGATTTTCTCTTTCCACCATTAATCAGTGTGTTTACAGAAGTCACAGAAACATTGTACAATCCTTCAATGGCTTTCCTGATCTGTATTTTATTGGCACTCCGATTCACGATAAAACCGTAACAGTTAAGCCCTTCGGCCTGACCTGTCATCTTTTCGGTAACGATCGGTTTAATTAAAATTTCCATTTTCAAGCCTTTTAAATCTTAAAGAATTCTTCAATCTTATTTACTGAACTTTCCAGAACGACCACTTTTTTAGCGTTCAATATCTGATAAGTGTTTAATTCAGAAGCAGTTACAACTGAAACACGCTCTAAATTTCTGGAGGACAAATATATATTTTTATTTTCATCTGGTATAACGAAAAGTGACTTATTATCAGTAATTTTCAGATTATTACTGATTTGTACCATTTCGCGCGTCTTGGGAGTTTCAAAATTGAAATCCTCAATTACCAGAATTGATTCCTCGAGTGCTTTGTAAGTTAATGCTGATTTACGGGCAAGAGCTTTGACCTTCTTGTTCAATTTGAAATCATAGCTCCTTGGACGTGGACCAAATACTCGGCCCCCACCACGGAAAACTGGTGATTTAATACTACCAGCCCTTGCGGTACCGGTTCCCTTTTGCTTTTTAATCTTTCTGGTACTTCCAGATACATCAGCACGTTCTTTTGAACTAGCAGTTCCTTGTCTTTT
>DMFR01000384.1:7497-8619 GCA_003450125.1 Prolixibacteraceae bacterium
TAGCAGTTCCTTGTCTTTTGTTGGCCAGGATTTGTTTGACATCCAAATAAATGGCATGGTCATTGGGTTCAATTCCGAAAATCTGTTCGTCTAAAGTAACAGTTCTGCCGGTTTCCTGTCCTGCGATATTTAATACTTTTATTTCCATTACTGATAAATAATTACGTATGAACCTTTACATCCAGGAATTGATCCTTTAACTACCAATAAATTTGACTCCGGAATGACTTTCAAAACCTTCAGGTTCTGAATCGTTACGTTGTCATTGCCATCGCGACCTGCCATGCGCATTCCAGGGAATACACGTGAAGGATAAGAAGATGCACCCACAGAACCCGGGGCTCTGAGACGGTTGTGCTGACCATGTGTAGCATCACCTACACCGGCAAACCCGTGACGTTTTACAACGCCCTGGAAACCTTTACCTTTGGTTACACCTTGAATGTCGACCCAACCTTCTTCGTTGATGGTATCTACGCTAACGATGTCACCCAGTTTAAACTCGCCTTCAAGTTCTTTGAACTCGATCACTCTGCGTTTTGGTTCTGTTGCAGCCTTTTTGAAATGGCCCAATTCGCATTTGTTGGTATGCTTTTCCTTTTTGTCATCATACCCCAACTGTACAGCCACATAGCCGTCAGTCTCCACCGATTTCACTTGTGTAACTACACAAGGTCCGGCTTGGATCACAGTGCATGGGATGTTTTTCCCCTCAACACTGAATACGGAAGTCATTCCGATTTTTTTACCGATTAATCCTGCCATTTTTTTCTTTTTTACAGGTTATCAAACTTTGATTTCTACTTCAACGCCACTTGGTAATTCAAGCTTCATTAAGGCGTCAATGGTTTTTGCTGTTGAACTGTAAATGTCGATCAATCGTTTGTAAGATGACAGCTCGAACTGTTCCCTTGATTTTTTATTCACAAAGGTTGAGCGTAATACAGTGAAGATACGTTTGTGAGTAGGAAGTGGAATTGGTCCGCTTACTACAGCACCGGTAGTCTTTACTGTCTTTACGATCTTTTCAGCCGACTTGTCTACCAAGTTGTCTCTTATACACATCTCCGAGCCCACGAGACTAGGCATGATCTCGTATGCCGTCTTCTGCTTGAAAAAAAC
>DMFR01000289.1 GCA_003450125.1 Prolixibacteraceae bacterium
GTTTTTTTCAAGCAGAAGACGGCATACGAGATCATGCCTAGTCTCGTGGGCTCGGAGATGTGTATAAGAGACAGCGCTTCGAGAGATGAGAAAAGTTTTAGTGCTCAGGTGACAAAGCATTTAAGCCAGCTTGGTTACAACCTGTGGTATGTAAATCCCCGTTTTGAGATACAGGATACGGCAAGCCATCGGATACCCTCTATTACCATGCTCCCTGACTATGTCAATCATGTGCTGGTACTTACCCCCAAAGATCAAACCGAATCGGTAGTGCAACAAGCCATTGACAAGGGAATTAAAGACCTTTGGATTCAGCAGCACTCCGAAACTCCAAAGGCTTTGGAATTGGCGGATCAAAGCAATCTGAATACCGTTCACCATCAGTGCATTTTCATGTTCTCACAACCGGAAGGCATCCATAAATTTCATCACCGGATAAAAAAGCTTTTTGGTTCATTGCCGAAATAGAGGCAGCCAAACTTTCCCAAAGTTTTATAACTTATTTTAAAACTTTGGGAAAGTTATTAGAATTACCATTTCTTATGGTGGCTTCCCATTACAAAACGCAAAGTTCCCCCTTGCATGATTTCCTCCTGAGTGATGTATTTTTTCTCATACAGTTGTCCATTGAATTCAACCGATTGTACGTAGATGTTATCATCGGAAAAGTAGATAGCTTCAACGGTAAATGTTTTTCCATCTGGCAGGTTGATCGTTGCCTTCTCCACCTGAGGAGCTCCCAAAACATATTCTCCCCCACAAGGGTTCACCGGGTAAAAGCCAAGATTAGAGAAGATATACCAGGCTGACATCTGACCACAGTCGTCATTTCCACAAAGACCATCCGGCTTATTGATGTACTTGGTTTTGCAGATTTCATGAACCATCTGCTGAGACTTCCAGTGCTTTCCGGCCAAGCCATACAGGTAGGCTATATGATGGCTCGGTTCATTGCCATGGGCATATTGACCGATCAGGCCCGTTACATCCATCACGAATCCTTTTCCTTTTTGGGTGCTTTCCATGTTGAATAGGGAATCCAGCTTGGATATAAAAGTTTCATCATCCCCCATCAGCTTAATCAATCCTTTGATGTCATGCTGAACCTGCCAGGTGTATTGCCAGGCATTTCCTTCCGTGTAATCGCCCCCGGAGGTGCTTGCATGGGATAGGGCCAATGGGTCAAAAGGCGTTCTCCACGCTCCATGGGAATCTTTTCCGCGCATCAGTTTGGTGGAAGGGTCAAAAAGGTTTCTGTAGAATTTCGACCGCTTTTTAAAATATTTATAATCTTCTGTATGACCCAGGGCTTTGGCAAACAGGGCGGCACAATGATCATCATAAGCAGTTTCAAGGGTCCGGGATACGGATTCCTCTTTCACCAGATCATAGGGGTAATAGCTATACTTCATATAGGTATCCCAGTCTGAATTGCGGTGGTTGACCGTCAGTGAAGTTTTTACCGCCTGGTATGCTCGTTCTGCATCAAAACCTTTAAAGCCCTTGAGGTAAGCATCAACAATCACCGGCACGGCGTGGTTTCCAATCATGCAATAGGTTTCTTTTCCCCACAAAGACCAGATGGGCAAAAAGCCCTGTTGGTCATACTGGTGCAGCATTGAGTTGATAAACCCGTCTACCCGTTCAGGACTAAGAATGGTGTACAGTGGATGGGCCGCCCGATAGGTATCCCATAACGAAAGAGTCGAGTAGAAAGGTTCCTTCCCTGCATCTGCAATATTGTTGGGCTGGATGAATAGCCTGTACATCGAGGTATAAAACATGATCTTTTTGTCAGCTTCCCCTTCAATGTCAACCCTTGACAGGCAGGTATTCCAGCTGGCTTTTGCTTTCTGGTGAGTCTGCTCAAAGTCCCAGTCATTGAGTTCAGCGGTAAGGTTGGCTTTGGCCCCATCAATACTTGTTGAAGAAAGGGATATTTTTACCATTAACTTTTCTCCGGGTTTCAGATCAAAGTCCAAAACATACTGAGGGGCCTTTTCCCGTTGATCACTTTTGGGAAGAAGTGTTTTTTTAGTAAACGGCTTACTGAATTTGATCGTGTAATAATAAGTGCGCTCAACCCATGTGCTTGTATGGCTATAACCACTGATGGTCGTTCCATCTTCGAAATTAACCTTGGCATCCAGGACATGACTCTTCATTTGGTCCGGATCATTGGATAAGGCGCTTTGGAAATCAATCATCAAGTGTGCAGTTTTCCCTTCAGGATAAGTGTACTGATGCATGGCTACATGATCGGTGGCTGTAATCTCGGCCTTCACCCCAAAGTCTTTTAATACCACCGAATAATAACCGGGTTCAGCACCTTCACTCCTTTTGTCAAACCGGCTTTTGAACCCTTCAGTGGTAGCATCCCCTGTAAAGGGTTGCATCAGAAGGTCTCCCAGATCCATGCAGCCGGTGCCGTTTAAGCGCGTTTGTGAAAACCCATTGATAATTGAATCGCCCGACTGATAGCCTGCACAATATTTCCAGTTGCAATTGCCCGTTTCAGGTCCTGCCTGTATCAGTCCAAAAGGAACACAAGCTCCCGGAAAGCAGTGACCAAATTCAGCTGTTCCGACAAAGGGGTCCACAAAGCGGGTATAATCAATCGGTACAACTGCTTGCTCCCCTTGAGAACAGGCAGTCAACAGGATCAAGGCCATCAGGTAAATACCCCAATTGGAACAAGCGGTTAAGTTATCTTTTAAATTCATATATTTATAAATTCTCTGGCTGTCATTTTATTGTGCACTTTACAATGGGTTAAAAGTATAAAAAAACAGATGCCATTTTAAGGGGGGGTGAAAAATGAATTTTCAGACTATGAATTGAAGTTTACATGGAGGCGAATGCTTTGCATGGAATGAAAATTAAAAGGCAGCCGGATCATGATTTTGTATAGCAGATTAATATTTGTACTTTTAGAACAAATATTCTTTTATGAGTGAGGATCATACAGATATAAGGTGGCAACAGCGATTTGCCAATTTTAATAAGGCTTTCAATCAGTTAGAAAGATTTATTTTTCAGGAGAACCTCAACGAAATGGAGTTGCAAGGCTTGATCAAGGCATTTGAATACACCTATGAATTGAGTTGGAAGACATTACAGGATTTGTTAAAAGAAAAAGGATATGTTGATATTGCGGGCCCCAAGCCTGTTATCGAGCAAAGTTTTCAGGATGGTTATATTGCTGATGGTAAAGGTTGGATGAGAATGCATAGAAGCAGGAATTTAACCAGTCATACCTATGACGAACAAACTGCCATTGAGATTGTCAATGGAATAAAAAGCGAGTACTTCAATCTGTTAAGACAACTCAGAAATAGACTTGAAGAAGAACGGTCTGACAAACAAAACACTCTTTTTGATGCTTAAAAAGGAAGAAACAGGACTTCAGGATTCAGATGTTAGTGATATAATTGGGGTAATTACAAGGAATGATAAAATTAATCAGGTAATTTTATTTGGTTCAAGAGCAAAAGGAACTTATCATACTGGCTCTGACATTGACATCGCTTTGTCAGGAAATGGCCTTAATACAGATGATATTATCGACTTAATGAATGAATTAGAGGAATTATACCTACCCTATAAATTTGATTTGTTGATACTTGAAAGAATCAAAGAAATTGAATTATTGGCTCATATTTCCAGGGTTGGTAAAGTTCTTTATGACAAAAACAAGTCCTGTACACAACAACGTGAAGCATAACATCCTTAAGGCGTAATTTAAAGCATATTAACAGAAGCAATGAAGAAAATCCTTTTTACTGGTGCCGTTTTGATGGCCTTGGGTGTTTTGCTCGGGGCATTTGGAGCCCATGCTTTGAAAGCACAATTGTCACCTGAAATGTTGGGTGTTTATAAAACTGCCGTTGAATACCAGTTTTATCACTCACTAGGTCTATTGTTGGTTGGATTGATCGGTTATCACCTTCAGTCAAAATGGCTCAAATGGTCTGGTATATTGCTATTTGTAGGTGTTGTTTTGTTCTGCGGAAGTTTATATGCCTTATCCTTAACAGGGATAAAAACACTGGGTGTCATCACCCCTTTTGGCGGATTGTCATTTGTTGCCGGCTGGATATGTCTCGCTATCGCAATTGAGAAGCCATCTGACCACTGATCTCTGTTCACTGATCACTAAATACTGACCACTGAATACTGAACTTTCTCATGTTTAAACCAATTAAAATATAGCTTCTTTATCCTCCCTTAAAGGATCACAAAAATTTATACTTTAGAATAATTACATTTGTATAAAATTCAAAATAGGAAGTTATCATGATAAAGAATATTCAACGTGTTATAGGATTATCCCTGCTGGCTTTGGCGGCAAGTGTCCAGGTTTCCATTGGATGCACCAATTTTATTATTACCAAAGGTGCAACCATCGATGGATCCACCATGATTACCTATGCGGCTGATTCTCATACCTTATATGGGGAATTATACTACCTGCCTGCAAGGGATAATGCCAAGGGAACCATGCGCGATATTTATGAGTGGGATACAGGTAAGTTTCTGGGACGCATTCCTGAGCTGGATCATACCTACAGTGTGGTGGGAAACATGAATGAGTTCCAGGTAGCCCTGGGTGAAACAACTTATGGCGGACGTGAGGAATTGCAGAAGCAAACTGGCGCTATTATGGACTATGGCAGTTTGATGTATATCGCCTTGCAGCGTTCCAAGACTGCCCGTGAAGCCATCGAGGTGATGACAAGCCTGGTGGACAAATACGGCTATGCCAGTGAAGGCGAGTCATTCTCAATTTCTGATCCCAATGAAGCCTGGATCATGGAAATGATTGGTAAGGGTGAAGGGAACAAAGGAGCAGTATGGGTGGCCCAGCGTATTCCTGATGGATACATTAGTGGTCATGCCAACCAGGCACGTATCACGACTTTCCCGATGAACGATGAGGCCAATTGTATGTTTGCCAAAGATGTCATTTCATTTGCCCATGAAAAAGGTTGGTTCGAAGGCAAGAACAAGGATTTTAGTTTTTCAGATGTCTATGCACCGGTGGATTTTAGTGGAGCCCGTTTCAGCGATGCCCGCGTGTTCTGTGGTTTCAACAAGGTGTGTTCAGGAATGAAACAATACGAGCCATACGTCCTTGGAAACGTAAAGCATGATGGAGAAAATAAGTTTCCCTCTAACCGGATGCCTTTGTGGGTGAAGCCCGATAAGAAATTGAGCCTTCAGGATGTGATCGGGATGATGCGCGACCATTATGAAGGAACTGCCCTTGATATGACCAAGGATGTGGGTGCTGGTCCCTATAAGTTGCCTTACCGCTGGCGTCCTTTGACCTTTAAGGTCGATTCGGCTGACTATGTCAATGAAAGGGCCATTTCAACCCAGCAGACCGGTTTTTCATTCGTGGCCCAATCCCGTTCATGGCTGCCCAATCCAATAGGGGGAATCAACTGGTTTGGCGTTGACGATACCTACAGCACCTGCTATACCCCGATGTATTGCGGGATCACCGAGATTCCCGAATGTTTTAAGGTAGGTAACGGCGATTTATTAACCTTCTCTGAAACATCCGCATTCTGGACTTTTAATCTGGTTGCAAACTTTGCCTACCTCAGGTATGATGCCATGATCCCCTATATTCAGAAAGTTCAAAAGGCATTGGAAGATAAATTCCAGGCTTATACACCCAGTGTTGATATGGCTGCCCAAAACCTTTGGAATGCAGGCAAGAAGAAGGAAGCCCTTCAGTTTCTAACTGACTATTCGGTGAACCAGGCCAATGGGATGACCCATGAGTGGAAAAAGCTATCCCAGTATCTGATTGTCAAATTCATGGATGGCAATATCAAGAAGGAAAAGGATGGCGTGTTTGAAAGAACGGAAACCGGTATGCCTGTAGCTCCCGACCAACCGGGCTATCCCGATTGGTGGAAAAAGAAAGTTGTTGAAGATACAGGCGACCATCTGAAGATGATTGGTAAACCAAGCCATTGATTTTTGATATTTTGTAGTAGATGTCAATGGTAGTATGAATAATTTTATTATTTTTGCGCCACATTTCCGCAATCTCTTACTCATTCAGTTGATGTAATATTGCAGCTAAAACAGATAACAATGGATTTAATTAAAGTTGCACAAAACGCGTTTGTTGCTGAAGTAAAAGAACATACGCCATTTAATCCGGGTGATACGATCACCGTTTCTTACAAGATTATTGAAGGAAACAAAGAACGTATCCAGAATTATCGTGGTGTGGTTATTCAGCAAAAAGGAACAGGCATTACCAAAACCTTCACTGTCCGCAAAATGTCAGGAAGCGTTGGCGTTGAAAGAATTTTTCCTCTTTATTCACCTTTCATTGATCAAATTGAAGTGAACAAAAAAGGAAGTGTCCGTAGGGCAAAATTGTATTATTTACGTTCTCTTACTGGCAAGAAAGCCCGTATCAAAGAAAAACGTGTATAAGAAAATATTTTTCTTTTTACAAAAGAGGTTGGTTCGAAAGTTCCAGCCTCTTTTTTTTTTGCACATCAACCTCCTGTCAACTCTTTGGAATCCTATTGCCAAGTATGGGATCAAGTGCAAAAGACG
>DMFR01000395.1 GCA_003450125.1 Prolixibacteraceae bacterium
GCATAAAATGATTGATTCCACCAATGCATTTTTTTTGATCAAACAGGCAAATTGAAACACACGATCCAAGGACCGTGGTCACCCATTGCGATTCCTTACTTACCCAGATGGTTGAAGGATGCAAAAAATGTTTCGTATGCCTGATTGTATTCATTAGTAGCTGGTTGCAGAATCAAGTAAAAATCCTTCCAAATCATCCCAATCATTCAATTCTAAGCTCTCCGGTATAGAAATAGTTATCCGGGTCCCCCCTTCAAAATTATCGCTTAGGTTTAATTTTCCACCCAGTATGTCGACATAAGCTAAAACAATAGAAAGTCCTAGTCCATGTCCGGTATTTATAGAATTGATCTTTTCATCCAATTGTTTAAAGCGGTCAAAAATAACTTTCCGATCCTCCGGATGGATTCCTTTTCCGTAGTCTGAAACTTCAACCGACAGGACACCGTTTTCAACAACAAACTCCACATGAATGGTTGAACCTTCAAAACTGAATTTAATGGAATTGCTAATCAGGTTCCTTACAATTAATTCCAGTTTTTCCCTGTCAGACCTGAACTTTAGGGATTCAGTTAACCCTGTTGGATAATTAATGACAAGCTGAATCTTCATCTTTTGAAGCTGGTCATAAAAATATTCCTTGAGCTTTTCACCAAGATTTTTCAAGCCAATAGAGACTATTTTCACGTCATCCTTGCCGGCCTCAATTTGAGCGGCGGCAAATATATTCTGCAACTGGAAGTCGAGATGAAAAGCTTCTTCAAAGATCAAATCAGCCATCCTGTGTGCTGATGACATTTCACCTTCCTTCAAGTGCTGAATATTATCGGCTAAGGCCAATATACTTGCGAATGGGTTTATGATTTCATTGGTAATATTGCTGATGAAATGGCCTTTCAGACGCTCTGAATCACAAAGTTTTTCATTAACGGCATGAAGGCTCTTCACTAATTCTTCATTTTCAGATTGGAGTTGTGAAAGCTGATTCTTATAATTTTCCAACTCATTTGCCTGTTCTGTTGTGGAATAATTCATCGTATTCTATTTGTTTTTGATATATACACTCGGAGCAATTGATCGGATGGGCAAGTTCATATTGATGAGCGACTCAGAATGTCCAATAAATAAATAACCCCCGTCAACCAATCGTTCCAACACTTTATTCAATACCCTCTTTTGTACTGCTGGTTCAAAATAAATCAAGGTATTCCGAAGAAAAATAACATGAAAATCTCCTTTGATATGATAAGAATCGTCCATAAGGTTCAAATAAGCAAATCGAACCTTATCCCGGATTTCTTTGGCAACCCTAACTTTTGAATCTGTTAAACCCTTGCTTTTGAGAAAATACTTTTGCTTTAAATCCAATGAAATATCATCAACCACGGTCATAGGGTAAATAGCTTCCTTGGCCGTTTTAAGCATCCGTGTCGATATGTCGGTGGCCATAATATAATAGGCCATATTAAATCCTGACGAGCGCATGAATTCCTCGATCGTTATACAAATGGAATACGATTCCTGGCCACTGGAACATCCGGCACTCCAAATATTCATAATTGGCAGCCGAAAACCTTGTACCTGACTCTGAAATTTCGGAAGTACACTACCTGACAAAAAGTTGAAATGCGCATTCTCCCTGAAAAACTCCGTTTTATTGGTTGAAATATAATCAGCCATAATAGAGAATTCATCCTTTTGACCTTTGACATCCTGCAATAGATCGGCATATTCATCAAAGGACCCAATATTAAGTTCTTGCAAGCGCCTTTGCATCCTGGATTGAAACATGATCTTCTTCTCTATGGGCATTTTAATTCCATATTTTTCAGAAATCATTTTTCCAAGTTTAATAAATAAGGCATCTGATATTTGAATAATGTCCGATTTCACGTAATCTGTTAAAAGTTAAATGTTCAACATCTAAAAGTTTAAAACGCTGGTTAAAGCCATAATAATTCAACTCTTCCCCCTGACCCTTTGTCAAAAGCGCTCAAAACCTTCATCGGGGCTATCCGGTTCATCCAGATCGATCACAACACCCTTTTTCTTTACGGAGTTTATCTCCGGACTTATTGATAGTGGCTGTTGTCTTTGTATTGTATGGATCTCTTCTTGTTGCTGATTGTCCACTTTAAAGAATGAAATAATTTTTTGAAGTTGTTCCGCCTGTGCAGATAATTCAACCGCATTGGTGGATAGTTCTTCAGAGGTTGCTGCATTTTGTTGCGTCACCATATTCAATTGCTGAATGGCGGAATTAATCTGATCGGCGCCTGAACTTTGTTCTAAATTTGCAGCCGATATTTCCTGTATCAGCCTGGAAGTCTTTTGAATATCAGGAACAATTTCTTTCATCAGTTTACCTGCTTCCTCGGCATTGAATACACTGGTTTTGGTCAGCTTATTGATCTCCGTTGCTGCCAATTTGCTTCGTTCGGCAAGTTTACCCACTTCAGCTGCTACTACCCCGAACCCTCGTCCATGTTCTCCAGCCCTTGCTGCTTCAACAGCGGCATTCAGAGCCAGAATATTGGTTTGAAATGCAATATCGCCAATGATGGATATCTTATCGGCAATTTCACTAATGGCTTCAACCGTTCTGGTCACTTTTTCACTTCCATTGTAAATATCGCTTTCTGCCTTGGTGGCAATCACTTCCGTTTGTTTGGCATTTTCCTTGTTCTGCTGAATATTGGCAGCCATTTCTTCGATGGCAGCCGAAACTTCTTCCGCAGCTGAGGCCTGCTCTGATGCTCCTTGGGAAACAAACTGGGAAGTAGAACTCAACTGTAGACTTGCTGACGCCATATTCTCTGCAGTTGAAGCGACATAGCTGATCACTTCCCTGATGCGTGTGCCCATTAATTGAAGGTTGGTGGCCAACATACCGATTTCATCTTTTTGATCAATTTTTATTTCAGCTGTCAAATCCCCTTTTGCCAATGTCCTGGCAAATTCGATTCCTTTAATCAACGGACGGGTAATCAAATTGGCCAAATAGTATGCTACGTATGTGGCAATGATGATGGAGAGCAACGTCAGTATTAAATTATAGAAAATGGAAGCTGTAATCGATTTATTGAACCCTTTTGCAATATCTGTGGTATAGGTGATCGCGGAGTTTTTCAGATTATTTGAATTTCTAACCAACTTTTCTGAAATCGTTGTATTGGTTTTCTTTAATTCATCCAGTCTGGTCAATTTATCAGCAAGTCCAATGGCATATACATTACTAACAGGAACCACATAATTTACCGGGATAATTTTTTCTGCTTGTTTTGCGGTCGTTTTCTTCTTCGCCTTTGTCACTTTTAATGCCGCTTGTGGAGCAGACTGCCTGGCAGCTTTACCCTTCAGAAGAAGGATGTCCTGGTTGATTTTAAAGGTCATGAACATCGTCTGCTCATATTGTGGAATCTGAATCCGGGCTTCACTTAGGTTTTGTTCCAACTCTGAGAGATTGGTTGACCCTTCTAGCAACATTTCTCCTTCAGCCAGGGCTTGTTTTAGGGCTTCTAATTCCGTTCTGGCCGAATTGAAATACTGTGACTGACCGGTTAAGTAATATCCATCCATATTGGCTGCCAATGCTTGGGTATGGGTATTTATCTTTGAAGAAAGCTCAAGTTGGGGAAGAAATTCGTTGGCAAACGAATTGATATCCTTCCGAAAAAACAACAAGGTAGTAACCGAATAAACACTGATTATCAAACTGAGGAAAATCAGGATACTAAAAGTTCCCAACAGTTTTGTACGTATTTTCATATCAACAATTCTCATAGCCAAATATTTAGGTTGTTAGTTATTCAACAGAATTAATTAAATTGATTTCTTCTTCTGAAAATATTTTTTCTATATTTAGGATAATTACAAATTCTCCATCCAGAGTCGCAATGCCAGTAATGAATTCATTGTTAAACCCCTTCCCCACCGTGGGTGCCGGTTGAATCTGTTCTGGTTCAAAAATCAATACCTTTTCAACTGAATCGACTATAATGCCGGTGGTGGTTGGTTGACCGTCGATTTCAACAACCAAGACCAGGATACAGGTATTCTTGGTATTTTCAGTTTCAGGAAAACCAAATTTTATCCTTCCATCGAAAACAGGCAAAACATCTCCGAAATGATTGATTATCCCTTTAAAATAGCGTGGGGAGTTCGGCACCTTGGTAATATCTGACAGTTCCAGTATTTTAGTCATATTCCCAATGTTCACCGCAAATATTTCACTTCCAATTCTAAAAGTGAAATAGGAATTTAGTCCATACATTATTTCTGCAGCCATCTCTTTATGAATATTTTTGAATAATCTTATTTGTATCTAATACCAATGCCAAAAGCCCGTTTCCTAAAATACTGGCCCCGGAGAAGATATCCTGCCCCTTTAAAAGTTTCCCCAATGGCTTTATGACCGCCTGGTACTCATGAATCACTTCATCGACAACCAATCCAAAAACCTGATTTTCAAACGAAACAGTTATTATAAACAAATTATCAGGCATGACTGAATCCCTGTAGAATTCTTCATGCATATTCAGATATGGCACCTGATTCCCTTCGAGTACCACTACTTGCCTGAATTCTTTTTTGAGCAGATTGGGAGTTACCGAATAGATCTTTTTGATCCCCGATGAAGGAACGACATAATATCCACCGCCAACTTTGGTCAATAATCCATCAATGATGGAGAGCGAAAGTGGAAGTTTGAGTATAAACCGTGTAAACCGGTCTGTTTCTGATTCAATCTTAATCAATCCTCTCATTTCTTGCACCTTGCGTCTTACCACTTCCATCCCCACTCCTCTTCCCGAGACATCGGTAACAGCATCAGAGGTGGAAAAACCGGGCTCAAAGATGAGGTTATAGATTTCCTGGTCTGAAAGCTTGTCATTTTCTGATATAAGCCCTTTAGAAATGGCCTTGCTGCGTATTTTAGCGGTATTTAATCCGGCACCATCATCTGAAATTTCAATCTGAACGTAACTTCCAACCGTTGATGCCTTTATGGTAATGGTTCCAACTATATTCTTCGCTTTTGCCACCCGATCCTGGCTGCTCTCTATTCCATGATCCAGTGAATTCCGGATAATATGCAACAACGGTTCAATGAGTTTTTCAATGATGTTCTTATCCAGTTCCGTTTCCAGGCCGATGGTTACCAACTCCACCTTTTTTCCCAATGCCTTCGATACATCATGAATCAAGCGCTTAAAACGCACATCAATACTGTTCAAAGGAATTAAACTCATGTCAAATGCATTATCCCGAAGTTGTCGGCTAATTTTATCGAGGGCTTCGGTAACCAGTTCAAGATCTGGATTTTTAATTTTTGAGGACACTAAATCCAGTCTGGATTGAATGGTGATTAATTCACTCACCAGGTTCATGTATTGATCAATCTTCTGAGAATCAACACGGATAGAATCAACCGCCGTACTGGCAAAGGTGTTTGCTTTCGAAACCTCTGCCGGCTGGCTGGTTTCAGGTTTAATTTCCCCCTTATTTTCTTCCAGAATAAGGATCGCTTCTTCTTCTTCTTTTTCCAGCTCAATGGGGGTCCAGGGTTCGTGATTATTCCGTTTATCCAGAAAATCCGAAATAATCTGTTCATTGTCAACCACATTTCCATCCGCCACTTTTTGTATTTCAATATTTGCCTGATCACTGACAAAAATGAAGACATCGTTTAAAGTCCCTGTGTCTTCACAGGTAGCAATAAACATTTTCCAGGAAGTATAACATTTCAGGGGATCAATGTGTACAAGCTCAGGCAATTGATCAAAACAAATCTGTATATTGCATTCTCCAAGGGCATTTAACTCGTCAATCAGATACAGTGGATTGGTCCCGTTTATAAAGATGTTTTCATCAGGAACAAAGGAAATAAAATAGGTGGTTTGTTGATTATTGTATGCTTGATTGTCCGACGTTTCCTCAATGACCGATCCGTTTAATTTAACTTCCTTCTCCATTGGAACCAGTCTGTCAATCAGTTGAAGGGTCTCAGCTTTCATTTGCCGGGCCAGTAGGCGATGCTCTTCTGTAGGCTCCTGAACGAGCAGATTATCAAGTCCGTCAATCGACTTTAAGGTAAAATTGATGACCTCTGAATTCATGGCCACCTTCCTGGATTTGAAAATTTCATACAATGATTCCAGGTCATGGGTCACATCACTGAGCAAATCAAAGCCGAACATGCCCCCGCTACCTTTTAACGAGTGCATGATTCTAAAAATCTCCTCAATTACCTGATGATTTTTCGGGTCCTGTTCCAAAAGAAGTAATCCTGATTCTAATCGCTCAAAATACTCCTTTACTTCATCTTTAAATTTTTTCTGAAATGATTTCATCAACGAATCACTTTTCTTAAGGTCTGTATGAGTTTGTCTGCATTAAAAGGCTTTAATAACCAGCCAGTTGCTCCATAGTTTTTTGCTTCTTTGATAATACTGCTTTGATTTTCAGTGGTAAGAACCAATACGGGAATGTACTTGTAGGGTTCTAATTCGCGTACTTTACAGATCAATTCAAGTCCATTCATATTGGGCATATGATAATCGGTAAGCAGTAAGTCGATCGATCGTCCGTCAAAATAATTTAATGCATCCATCCCATCACTGGCTACAAAAACCTGGTAGCCTGCATTCATTAAACTAAAAGCCAACACTTCCCGAATGCTTTTAGAATCATCTGCGATAAGTATTTGTTTCGGCATATTAATTAACCATATATAATTCGTGTCCAACCCCTACATTGATAAAAAATGCCTTTTGTTCCTCTTCCATGTTCCAGTCGATCCTATATTTTATCTTTTTTTGGTCCATTTGCCGGATAAAAGCCACCAGCAATTGTATGGTCGGAAGGTCCATTTCTTCCAACTCACAGATGCTGATTTTCACCTCATCCGATAAGTGTTTTGAATGAATAACTAGCTCATTTTTAAGCTCCAATGCAGTTTCAATATCCAATATTCCCCCGATCTCTATGGTTTCAATCCGGCCATTATTATCAACCGATGTCCGAAACTTCAATTTTTCCATTTAGTTAATTATTGTTGCGAATAAAGATAATTGAATTTATTAAAATTCGCCACTTTTAGAAAATATTCTAATTACGTAATTAAAAGTCTAATTTATTAGGTTCAAAACAAGTCAAAACTTCCTACTTTACCTAAATAATTTTAATAATTTTTAATACTTTTTAGAAGATATATTTGAG
>DMFR01000058.1:0-605 GCA_003450125.1 Prolixibacteraceae bacterium
TGTCGGATTGTCGGATTGTCGGTATTGAAGTATGGGCGTCCAAAGGAATCCATGTCTGCCGATCCATTTTTTGCAGAAAAGCATAGAGACACATATTGCCAATCCAGCTTTTGAAAAAAATGGCTTCTTTTTCAACGTGTTGTTTCTATCGTACTCACGTTACTCACGTTTATTGATCAATTTATTGTCTTTAAAGTTCTCTTGATATTCTAACTGGTCCCTCTTGTCGTAACGTATCCAGGAGCCGTCTTTCATACTAGCCCTAAAGTTTCCGACTGCCCATAGTTGTCCTGATTCACGGTAAAACTTCCATTCGCCTTCCATGAGGTCATTTTGATAAATTCCTTCTGCTTTTACTTTTCCATTCTTGAAAAAGTAGGTCAATTGATCTCCTGAAAATTCAGCAGCATTGCTATGTTGTTTGAAGTTATTTGCGTTGTCTTCAACGACGCTTAATATCGTGCTGCTCTGAAGTCATACTTTGGTATCCAATAAAATAGATGATCCCAGAGCTTGCACCTAAAATAAATCCCGGGATACAATATTTAATAATGCTATCAGCTTGGTTTAAGTGACCGATCAAATAGAACATTGTACACAACAGG
>DMFR01000058.1:709-1154 GCA_003450125.1 Prolixibacteraceae bacterium
AGAACATTGTACACAACAGGCTACCTAAGCCTAGGATCAAGTAGATATTTATCAGCTTGAACAAAATTCTATTCTTTTTACTTTGAAGAAAAGGGAGGAATTTTTTTCTCTTAATAGTCATAGTGTCCATAATTGTCTATTTTTAAGAAAATCTACGAAATTTGATTATCATATAATCGCCCGTATCTTTTTAGTGTTGCACCAAACAATTAACTATCACCAAATATAGATTATTTTCTGGATCATTTCCTTATATTAACCACCTTTTATTTAATTCTTTTGGAATACTTTAACCGTTGCTTCTACCCCTTCATCCATTCGTACATCTGGTAATGCTCTGCGCTCATGCCGAGGTGTTCGTACACGCCATGGGCGGAGGTATTGGTTTTATCGGCATACAGGCGAATTCCCCTAAGATCGGTGTTGTGGGCAACCATTTCCCTGA
>DMFR01000058.1:1296-1717 GCA_003450125.1 Prolixibacteraceae bacterium
GTTGTGGGCAACCATTTCCCTGATGTGTTTGTAGAGGGCGCTAAAAACGCTTCTTTTGCGGAATTCAGGACGAACATATACGGATTGTATCCACAGTACTGTTCCGTTGCGCCAATCGCTCCATTCAAAGGTGGTCATCAGTGAGCCAACTACCTGCCCATTGACTTCAGCCACGTAATAAGCGCCTTTCGAGGGATCGGCCATCACGGCTGCCACACCTTTTACAACGGTGGGTTCATCGAGTACGAGTTGTTCGGTTTCGAGGGCCATGGCCAGTTGGAATTCAATAATACTTGCAGCATCTGCTTGGTTTGCTTGACGGATAATCATGAAGTTGGTTTAAATTACAAAGCATCAAAATTAAGAAAAATAGTATCTGGTGGGACAAAGGAAAAAGGGGAACACTGATTTGACTGATGTA
>DMFR01000058.1:1816-2421 GCA_003450125.1 Prolixibacteraceae bacterium
CCAGGAACCCTGTAAAAATGGAAGCTGTAAAAGTAGGATTGTCGGTGTTCCTGAACGAGGAAATTGATTTGCGGGGCGTCTGTGTTGAAAGCGGTGTTGCCGATCAGCCCATGAGCGATGTGGAAACCTTGTCGGGAGCTGAAAACAGGGTGCAAAATGCACTTTTTCAATATTCAGGGTATGATTATTACGTTGGTATTGAAGGTGGGGTAGAGGTGACCTCTTCGGGACTGATGGCTTTTGCATGGATTGTGATCTGCAATGGAACCCAAACCGGAAAAGCCCGTACCACAACCTTTGCACTTCCTGCCCGTGTGGCTGAATTGATTCATCAGGGGTACGAGTTGGGCGATGCCGATGACATGGTTTTTGCACAAAGCAATTCGAAGCAGCAAAACGGTGCAGTGGGATTGCTGACCAATGATACCATTACCCGCCAGTCGTTGTACGTCCCAGCGGTTCAACTGGCTTTTATCCCGTTTTTAAATCCGGGGTTGTATACCGAAAAGGGTGAATGAATGTAACGAATGAAAATTAGTCTGTATCCTTTGTCTTTTAACGGATCAAATGTTATTTCTAGCTTTGGTAGAACCTCAATCGGAGCG
>DMFR01000058.1:2537-6026 GCA_003450125.1 Prolixibacteraceae bacterium
TTGGTAGAACCTCAATCGGAGCGTCATTGCAAGGAACGAAGAAATCTATAAATATTTAATTGATAAGAGATTGCTTTGTCCCTCACAATGACGCTCCGATTGAGGTTCTACCAATGCTATTTGCATCATTTAAGTCGTAATACGAAATTATTACCGCTTCAACCCTTCATTGTCGCCTATGGCTTTCCATTTTCCACGTTCCTCATGCCCTTTTTTGAAAATACGGCAATTATTCATTCCTACAATCATTGATTTCATTCTTGTTTGAATGCGATCTTCCTATTACCAAATTAATAGTTCGTACTTCGCTCGTACTATACTCGTACTAATTTTGTACTCTTATCGATATTCAAAGTCAGTATGAATTGAGTTTAAATGAAGTAAAAACAATGGAGCAATCAGGAAGAGGGTATTGGGTTCGTATGGGGCTGTTATTGAACAAGGAGGATTTACGGGAATGGAGAATGGGTAAAAAGAACGGAGCGTCATTCTTGTCAATCTGAACCCAGTTCAGGATGACAAGTATGACGCTCAGATTATTAATATTAAGGACTTTAAGTCTTTGAAATTGGCTTAGTCAATATTAAGTTGACACCGTGCTTCAATTATTTGAGCATATTCAAGATCATTTGGATGGTATTTTTGTCGTAATCAAACAACACGGTATTAATATGGGCCTTTTTTAAGCTGTGTTTGTCAATTGAACCCATTTCGCCTGTAATGAGGCGCGTAATTCCTTGTTCTTTGAGCCACTGAACAACCAAGGGGGCAGTAGGTCCTTCCTTATCATGAAAGGGATTTGGGATAAATTCTGGTTCCTTCTCTTTCAAAATGTAAAAATAAGAACAACTCGCAAACTGCATGTCCATAGCGCTATCTAATTTATTCCCGGTGGATGAAATAGCAATCATCATCAAAGAGTTTCAAGGTTCAAGGTCCAGGCGTCGCAACCTGGAAGTTTCCGTCTTGACTATTTTCAATTGAATTGCCCAAAAGAAGAATCGGGTTCTGGAATTTAAACCTTACTGGTTTTGTAATTCTTCCCAATATTCAACAGCCCGACGGGTATGAGGTATAACAATGGTACCGCCCACAAGGTTTGCTACCGAGAAGATTTCGAACATTTCATCGGTGGTAACACCCAATTCGTAGCATTTGCCCAAATGATACTTGACACAATCGTCGCAACGAAGCACCATGGAGGAGACCAGTCCCAGCATTTCCTTTGTTTTGGTACTCAGTGCGCCCTCCTGATAGGTTAAAGTGTCGACACTATAAATGCGCTTCATAACTTTGTTGTCCGAGGCCAGAATCTTCTCATTCATTTTGGCGCGATAGGTGTTGAAATCGTTGATAAGATTGCTCATATTTTAAGGAGATTAAATGGTTAAATGGTTAAAGGTTAAATGGTTAAAATTGTAAATAGTAAATGGTTAAATAGTAAATGGTTGGGCTTCGCCGATCAGGGTGGTTTGGGTGCAGCTGTGGACTTTCACAAGAACGTAATCGCCCTTTTTATAGTGTTTCTCCGGAAAAACAACGACCTTGTTTTGTGAGCTTCGTCCATAAAGTTCTACTTTGCTTTTCTTCGAAGCTCCTTCTACCAGTACTTCAACGATTTTACCTATGTCGCGCTGGTTGCTTTCAAGGGACAAACGATTGTGCATTGAGATGATTTCCTCAAGCCGCCTAAGTTTCTCCTCGTCGGGAACATCATCTGCCAGGTGTTCATGGGCATAGGTACCGGGTCGGTCTGAATATTTAAACATATAGGCATCATCGAATTTCACTTCCTCCATCAAAGAGAGGGTGTCAAGATGATCTTCCTCGGTTTCGGTACAAAAGCCGCAAAAGACATCGGTACTGATTCCGCAGTCGGGTAATATTTCACGGATGGCACGAATGCGGTCCAGATACCATTCACGGTCATATTTGCGGTTCATTAATTTCAGGATACGTGTACTTCCTGATTGAAAAGGCAAATGGATGTGACGGCAAATGTTGGGGTATTTGAGGATAATTTTAAGTACCTTATCTGACATGTCCTTTGGATGGGAGGTGGTAAAGCGTATCCTTACCTTGGGATCAACCGCAGCAACGAGTTCAAGCAAATCCCAGAAGCGGACCGGCTTGCGTTCTCCATCTGGAAGCCACTTGTAGGAATTGACATTCTGTCCAAGCAAGGTAACTTCAAGGTAACCTTTCTCTACCATGTCCTTCACCTCGTTGACTATGTCCTGCGGGTCACGGCTACGTTCACGTCCGCGGGTATAGGGAACAATGCAATAGGTACAGAAGTTGTTGCAGCCACGGGTAATGCTCACGAATCCAGAAAGCGATTTCTCTCCAATACGGACAGGTGTAATCTTATCGTAGGTTTCATTCTCGGAAAGTTCCACATTGATGGCCCCTTTACCTTTCTGGGCTTTGTCGATAAGGAAAGGCAGATCACGGTAAGCATCGGGACCGGCCACAAGGTCAACGGCTGAGTGGGCAAGCAAGTCATCGCCGATGCGTTCAGCCATACATCCCAAGACCCCAACGATGAGCGTCTTGTTCTTTTTCTTCAGGCTCTTGAAATAATCCAGGCGTCTCCAGATACGTATTTCAGCATTGTCGCGCACCGAACAGGTGTTCAGAAAGATGGCATCGGACCCAACGGCTTTGTCATACAATTCGTAGCTTCTGTCCTGAAGGATAGCTGCCACCACTTCACTGTCGGCAACATTCATCTGGCAGCCGTAGGTTTCAATAAATAACTTTTTCTTTTCCACTAGTTCAATGAATTATTCAGGGGGCAAATTTGAATATTTTTCAGGAAACTTTTCCAATGTTTTAAACTTAGTTTAAAACATTGGAAAAGTTTAGAATTAAAATTATGGGAAACGTTTATAGATTTCTTTTCGATGAGCAAATGCTACGAAGTTTACAATATTTTTTTCAATGATGACCCCAATTCAGTAATCATTTATTCTTATCCGAAAAGCTGATCTATAGCCTGTGAGTTTTTTTAAGTTGGCAATTTCTTTTATGGTAGATGCTTCGGATACTTGTAGGATTGCTTGTGTGATAGCAATGGCCAGCTCCTTGTTTTTTAATTTTCTGAAATCCCTGGCAAACGCCTTTTCAACTTCAAATTTCATTTTGTAGTTTTTCTAAGAACTTGGCCTTTTTTGTTTCTGAGAGATTTTGTTTCTGGTGGTTGCGTTTCATTTTTGCAATCAATACTGAGTTTTCCATGTTGATCTCAATTCCCTCATTGGTCTGTGCCATTATTCGGGCAGCAGCCAAAAGCGCTTTCCCGGCTTTGGTTTGTTCATTGATTTCAATTGTTACCATGAGCGATCATATTTATTACGTGAATGACAAATTTACTAATTCTTTGAATATGGATGAACACAATCAAGAAAATAAGAAATTGAGAAACTTTTCTAAAGTTTTATATTTTAATATAAAACTTTAGAAAAGTTAGAATGCAAGACCTTATGC
>DMFR01000051.1:0-5964 GCA_003450125.1 Prolixibacteraceae bacterium
TTAAAAATTTATTTTATTTTTGTATTAGAATAGAACAAATAGCAGTTTTATGCATTAAGAATCTCTATGATGACTATTTCGGAGCATAAACAGATACAATATGAAACAATTGACTTTAAAGATAAACGACAATAAATTCAGGACTTTCCTGGAGTTTATAAAGACATTGGATTACGTGGAAGTTCAGGAAGCCGACCCATCAATTGCCGAACTGCAAAATAGCCTCAAACAGGTGAAGATGATGCAAGAAGGTAAAATTGAAAAACAAATGGCCAAAGACTTTTTGAATGAGCTATGATGTAATCCCAACGCCTGACTTTAAAACGTTATTCAAAAAACTTTTAAAGAAATACTCTTCTTTAAAAAACGATCTAAATGAACTAATTGAGGTAATCTCAGAAAATCCTGAAACAGGCATATCTCTGGGGCATGGCGTATATAAAATACGTATGGCCATTTCATCAAAAGGCGAGGAAAGTCGGCAGGGGCAAGGATAATCACTTATGTAGTTACTGAAGACAATGAGGTTTACCTTGTATACATTTACGATAAAAGCCAACTCGAAAACATCACGAAACAGCAAGTGCTTGAACTCCTTAAAAACGCACAACTCTTGTAAATAACAAAATCGGAAATGATCGATACTTCTATCCCGATTACTCAGAGTCTTTTTATATCATCCATCAACTTACTAACATCTTTCAGTAATAGTGGGGAAGATAGTGAGCAGGTGACCTGGAGTCNNAAATGACTTCCTTCAAGGTTGGAGGAATCCGCTTTTTTCGATCCTGCAGGAACATAGACATATTCGTAGTTGTAATATCCATTTTTGAGCATCAGGGTCAGTTCATAGGCGGCATCCTGGTAATTCCATTTCATCTCGTTGGTTTGGTTGGCATTCCATCCGGTAAGGGCTCCAAAGACATTGACCGATCCGCCTACCAGGGGAGAGGGCAAGGGCAAAAAGAAATGGACAAAGATATAATCGCATTCCGTATCCGGATCAGTAACCCTATCCTGGCTTTCGATCACAAAATTCCCATTCATTTCCTTGTAAGAGAAGTATTTCTTACCGTTCCGAAGGGCATCAGGCATCAGGGTGGCATGATAGACAGGCCTGAAGAACTTGATATCCTGTACATTCTCTCCATTGTGCCTGACGGTGCGGATGTCAAAATACCTGAACTCATTGCCTCCTGGAAACACATTCTCCTTGTTGTAATCATAGTCGAGCAGATTATCCTTGATAAAAAGCGGCTTTAAGTTTCGGATGGCATTGTCCCAGCGGCGGTTTTGCATCAAAACGACCTTGATGTCATCCATTGGATTCAAAAGCCTTAGCTGTTCATGGTGAATCTTGAAATCCACCTCCTGGTTTTCCCCATTAAAGGGATCGAAAGTTGCCTTTTTGACCAATGCGTCAATACTTACAAGGGGTTCGACGATATAAAAACGCTGAATCAGAACAAGGTCTTCGCGATTGGTTCCCCGAAACACGACAAGGGCATAATTGCCGGAAAATTTAGGAGCGCATTCTTCATTGGGAATGCGTATCTGGTAGTTGACAAATTTCACGGTAGTATTGAAACTCTGGGCATAATCATTCACCGGATTATCGGGAAAACCTGAAAGGTAATCAATCTGCTGAACGTAGGATTCATTCCAGTTGGCATCGCAATGGATCACCGTATAGGAATATTGATCCACCTTTTCGGTGATGTCATCAAATTTAAGCACCAGCTTGGCATCACTACCCAGTTCAATGACCGGGTTTGACAGTTCATTCCCTTCCCTGAACAGCTGGACTGATTTGATATCCTCCTTGTAAATGGCATTCTGATAGTAAAACTGATCAGTGGATTTGGATGCCTGGGAGTTTAATGCTAGAATAATAGTTAGAAAAACTATAATATTTATTGCTTTAGTGCTCATTTTCAATGATTTTATATTTCATTACAACTGAAAAGATGAATCGCATTCTCAAAGTTAACGATAACCTTCCTTAAATATTTCAGTTCTAAGAAGTTTAACGAACAAAGATTGTGAAAAGATTTTAAAATCTATACATTTGGCTTCCCTGTTATTCATACAAGGGGACATAATCTTGAAGTTCCAAATGGAAACATACTATTTGATGATATCAAAAGCTGATCTATTCTACGGCTTATGATTTATCACCGCAAATTTATCCATCAGCGCTCAAAGACATGGGTTGTTTTCGTGCATGGCGCGGGAGGCAGCAATGGGATATGGTTTCGTCAACTCAAAGAGTTTAAGAAACATTTCAATGTGCTCTTGGTTGATTTGCGCGGTCATGGTAAATCGAAACCTGAAAGTGCAGACCAGGATACCGATTATTCATTTGATGAGATTGCCCTGGATGTGATTCAGATCATGGACCACCTCCACATTGAAAAGGCTCATCTGGTGGGCATTTCACTGGGATGTATCGTGATCAGGGCCATCGATAAGCTTGCCCCTGGAAGGGCTGAGTCGATTGTATTGGGTGGTGCGATCATCCAGTTCAACAAAACCCTCAAGGTACTAATCAGTATGGCCAAGATCCTGAATTCTATTTTGCCTTACATGTGGCTCTACAAGCTCAATGCCCTGATCCTGATGCCTTACCGGAGACACCGTGAATCACGCAATGTCTTTATCAAGGAAGCCGTAAAACTGGGTGAAAAGGAATTTGGAAGGTGGCTGAAACTCTCCAGGGAGATTAAAACCAACCTGAATGAATTTATTGGTAGGGAACCCTCCTCTCCGGTATTGTACCTGATGGGCGATGGAGATCACATGTTTTTACCCATGGTAACCGATCTGGTAAAAAAGCAGGTGAATTCGACTCTTGAAATCATTAAGGATAGCGGTCATTGCTGTAACCTGGACCAGGCAAGGCTTTTCAACGAGAGATCCATTCTTTTTATCACCACTCATTCCCAAGAAGGTATCCTCAGCAGGTGAAGGCTACTCAGCGGGTGACTTCGAGTCACCCGCTGAGTAACAGATTCACTCCCCCCTCTCAGCTTTTCCCAACGATATCTCCTTATAGCAAAGCTCCTTGCGGGCCTTGGACTGCTCCATCTTATCGAAAGTTTGTACACAGGTCACCCCCCGGTCTTTCATATATTGATTGGCCCCCATATGCGTATTGGGAAATTTGCCATTTTTCTTAAATATCACTTATGTGGCAAGTCCCTGGATTACCAAAACCATGATTCCCACTGCCGAAAATACTACTTTCAAAACTTCCATAGTCAATTTCCTTTTATGAATATTCAAAATTCATATTCTTTGGTATAAAACATAATTTTTCATGGAATTAGTTCATCTAAAAGCAAATGAGATCGATTAAGCGCGGTGCATCTTTGTATATTGACATAAATGTTCAGGCTGCAAAATACTCCCGCATGGAGCATCCTTCTACTTTTACCATGGTCCTAACAGGGATCGTTTTAGTGGTTACAGACTCAATACAGAATCCATACTAAGTCAATATGAATTCCAGTGTTAACGGGTTTCTTAAGGGTACATAACAGGTACATAACAGGTACATAATTGGTTCGTAAACCCGTTATGTACCTATTATGTACCTATTATCTACCTATTATCTCTTGATTTGATATTGACTTTATATTGACTTCGTATTGACTTTATAGAAAGAAAGTTTTATGGGAATAAGGACAAACCTGGGATAGTGAACCACCATTTCCACAGAATTAAACAGCCCTGCAGTATTCCAAAATTTACTTGAAGAAGTTGAAGATTTTATGTAATTTTAAATCACCAAATTTTAAACCACTGGCTCTATCATGGAAAAGCAAATCAATACGGTTGCCGCCCTTCAAATTGGGTTAAGTATCTTCAGTTTGCTGATCGCCTTGACCCTCTATTCTATTCTGAGACTGATCGGCGGCTTCATTAACGACCCATCGGGAGAAATGGTGCTCCGAATTATTGCCAATGTAGCTTCCACCATCCTTGTCATCCTTTCGGTTCCGGGGATTCTGGCCGGATGGGGATTGTACAAACGCAGGGAATGGGCCCGGATTCTTACCCTCATCCTATCGGTGATTGGCCTTTTTAATTTCCCCTTTGGAACTGCCATCGGAATTTATTCTATCTGGGTGTTGATCCAGCCTGAATCAGTTGCTTCATTTGAAAACTAGAAGAGCGGTTCCATGCAGAAAAGACAGGTTGATATTGTTATTGATGGAAGGGTCCAGGGAGTTGGGTTTCGCTATTTCGCGATGGAAAAGGCAGAGGAACTGCACATCACGGGGTGGGTAAGAAATACCTGGGAGGGGAAAGTTGAAATTGAAGCCTCGGGCGAAGTTCAGCAGCTGAATACCTTCATTGACTGGATGAAAATCGGACCTGTCCGTGCAGTGATTCATACCTTTACCCTATCAGACATATCACCGGAAAGAACCTATACAAATTTTACAATACGCTAATTATCACCCATGAGCAATACCAAAAACTTCCACATGACTTCTGAAGAGTTCAGAAGACAAGGCAAACAAATGATCGACTGGATTGCCGATTATTATGAAACGGTTGAGAAATATCCTGTCCTGTCACAAATGCATCCAGGGGAAATCAGTCATCAGCTGCCCTTAGACCCGCCATCGGAAAGTGAGTCGATGGAACAGATCATGTCGGATGTGAATTCGATCATTATGCCCGGTATCACCCATTGGCAATCGCCCAGCTTCTTTGCTTACTTTCCTGCCAATACATCAGGGCCGTCGATATTGGGCGATCTGCTTTCCTCCGGATTGGGGGTCCAGGGTATGCTTTGGGCAACCAGCCCCGCCTGCACAGAATTGGAGACAAGGGTACTGGATTGGCTGGCAGAGATGCTTCAGTTGCCTGAGAAGTTCAAATCGACTTCTACCGGCGGGGCAGTTATCCAGGATACAGCCTCCAGTGCGGCACTTAGCGCCCTGCTGGCTGCCAGGGAAAGGAAAACCAATTACCAGACCAATGACTCAGGATGCCTTGGAAACCTGGTGGCATATATTTCAGAGCAGACCCATTCATCCGTAGAAAAGGCGGTAAAAATTGCAGGCATCGGCCGGAACAACTTACGCCTGATTGGAGTAGATGAAAAACTGGCCATGCGTACCGATCTGTTGGAAAAGGCCATTGAGCAGGATTTGGTCAATGGACTTGTTCCGTTCTTTGTATGTGCCACCATTGGAACAACCTCTACCAATGCCATGGATCCATTGACTGAAATCGGACATATTTGTCAGCAGTACCAATTGTGGCTGCACATCGACGCGGCCATGTCAGGAACGGCAGCCATTTGTCCTGAATACAGGTTTATTTTAAACGGGGTAGAACTGGCCGACAGCTTCTCGTTTAATCCGCACAAATGGATGTTCACCAACTTTGACTGCAACTGTTTCTTTATAGCAGACCGTTCCAGCCTGATTAAAACACTGAGTATTTTGCCTGAATACTTAAAGAACCAGGCCACTGAAAGCGGTGCAGTGATTGATTACCGCGACTGGCATATCCAGTTGGGCAGAAGGTTCCGATCCCTTAAACTTTGGTTTGTAATCCGAAATTATGGGGTTAACGGATTGCGTCATCATATCCGGGAACATGTTCGACTGGCACAGGAATTTGCAGGGTGGATCAGAACATCCAATGATTTTGAACTTGTGGCCCCTGCCCCCTTGAATCTTGTATGTTTTGCGCATAAAAAAGGAAATGATTTTAACCGAAAGCTTCTTGAAACGATCAATCGGGAGGGTAAAATGTATTTTACCCATACCATTATCAAGGATCAGTTTGTACTTCGGATGTGCATTGCACAAACCCATACACAGGCTCAACATGTGCTTCAGGCCTGGGAAACAATCATTAAAACAGTCAGTGAATTAACTATTTAAGAAGACATGTTCAAAAACAATTAAATATTTTGAAAATATTAGAAGTGTTATAAGT
>DMFR01000051.1:6171-9099 GCA_003450125.1 Prolixibacteraceae bacterium
AGAAGTGTTATAAGTACATTTATTAATTTATATCTACTTTAGCACTTCAAAATAGAAATTAATTAATCTTGAAATCATGATAAACTTAAAAGAATTAGAAGTATGGTTTGTAACGGGCAGCCAGAACTTATACGGCCCTGAAGTCCTAAAACTAGTTGCTAACAATTCTACTGAAATTGCGGCATTTTTTAATAAATCTGCCCAAATTCCGGTAACCGTTGTCTATAAATCGGTAATGAAAAGTCTGGACGAAGTCACTAATATGTGCATCGAGGCCAATTCATCCCCAAAGTGTATCGGTTTAGTAACCTGGTGCCACACGTTTTCCCCATCAAAAATGTGGATTAACGGGCTGAAGTTATTAAACAAGCCATTGCTTCAACTGCATACCCAATACAATCGCGACCTTCCATGGGGAGAAATAGACATGGATTTCATGAACCTTAACCAGTCTGCACATGGAGACCGCGAACATGGTTTCATTCTATCCCGGCTTCGCAAAAACCGCAAGGTAGTGGTTGGATATTGGCAGGAAAACGATGTCCAGGAACGCATTGGCGTTTGGACACGCGCTGCTGCTGCCTGGTACGATATGCAAGGCGCAAGGCTGGCCCGTTTTGGTGACAACATGCGTGAAGTTGCAGTTACCGAAGGAGATAAGGTAGAAGCCCAGATTAAATTCGGACTTTCGGTTAACACCTGGCCCGTTGGAGACATTGTAAAAATTGTTGAAGGGGTAAGCGAAACCCAAATCGATCAGATAATGGCCGAATACAACGTCCTGTATGATTTCGACAAGGAAGCCCAAAAAGGGGGTAAATATTATGAAAATGTCCGCTACCAGGCACGTATAGAAGCCGGCTTTAAATCATTCCTGGAAGAAGGAGGATTCAAAGCCTTTACTACCACATTTGAAGACCTGCACGGATTAAAACAACTTCCCGGACTGGCATCGCAACGGTTAATGGCCGCCGGTTATGGCTTTGGCGCCGAAGGAGACTGGAAACATGCCGCCCTGGTGCGTGCTGTAAAAGTAATGGGCACAGGCTTAAAAGGCGGTTGCTCCTTCATGGAAGACTATACCTATCATCTCAATCCGCAAAGCGGATACAAAGCATTGGGCTCACACATGCTTGAAATCTGTCCAAGTATTGCAAATGGCAAGGCCAAAATTGAAGTACACCCATTGGGAATTGGCGGCAAGGATGCTCCTGCACGCCTTGTATTTAATACTCAAACCGGCCCTGCAACCTGTACAAGTCTTATAGATATGGGAAACCGTTTCCGGATGATTGTAGCCGATGTTGAATGTGTTGAACCTGAAGCTAAACTCGAAAAATTACCTGTAGCCAGTGCTTTATGGACTCCAATGCCTGACCTAAAAGTAGGAGCAGCAGCCTGGATTTATTCCGGTGGCGCTCACCACAATGCATTTAGCCAGGCTGTTACGGCTGAATACATTGAAGATTTCTGCGATATAGCAGGCATTGAGCTTATTCAGATCAACAAAAATACAAGTGTCCCGAACTTGAAGAATGAGTTGAGATGGAATGAAATGTATTATTTGCTATCAAATGGTTTAAAATAATTGTTGACACACAATTATTGAAAAGAGGCCGGGGAATTTGTTCTTCGGCTTCTTTTACTTCCAATAACTATTTCATTTTCTCACTTTCTCATGCTTACTCAATTGAGCAATGGCTTCCTGTAGGCTTTGGGTAGAATAATGTTGTTCATGAACCTGATTCAGAAATTTTAATACCTGGAAGGCATCAAAAGCCTGAAAAAAGCGCTTACGAAAAGATTCAAGAGTAGAACTGTTCCTGTTAATTTCAGCTAGCTTTTCCTCAAAGGATACGGATGTTAAATATTCCTGGATGGTATGCGGTAGGGAAGAAAGAATTTCAGTATAACGGGTAGTATTGACCTTGCTGAATTCATTAACTTTGTCAAAGAATTGCTTGAGGTCCAGGAAGGCATCAAAGCGATAAGTCTGTGCCAGGTCATCCGTAAAGTTCATCCATTTGGTCATGGCAGCCCCTGTTCCGAATGGCACCCTGTCGGAAATACGTCCTGAAGGGTATACAAATGCATCGGTAATTTCAGCCAGCTGTCCCAAATTGGTCAGCTTGTGCAGGAAATAAAAGTCTTCACCTGCCTGCCTGCGGTTCATTCCACCCTGCTTCACATAGGCCTCAGCCCTAACCGCAAAAGCAGAACCGATGGTGTAGATTGAATGGGGGAATCCTGTAAAATCAAGGGCCTGTTTATAGTAGTGCAAATAATCTTCGTACAACCTGATGCCCGTCTCCTGCCTTGGATCATCCATCTCTTCAAAGCGGTGACGGAAATTAATCGTAGCAGCAAAACAGATTTTGTCTGAAGTAAAAACATTTTCAATTCGTTGGAGATAGTTGCCTGAAAACAGGCAATCGGAATCTGTAGAAATAATTACCCCATCGGGTTTATTGACTGTGTTCAACCTTCGAACAGCCTCATCCATGCCGATCTTACGGGCCATGCCTGCCCCTGCAAACTTTGCCTGAATTGAAGGAGCATAAATGGGATATAAAACCAGGTTATTGCGATCGTTCAACCTCTTCCATTCCAACAATTGGGTATATGTAAGCTCATTAAATTCTTTGATTTGCGGAGAACTGTTTTCCGAATCATTGACCGTAACAATTACCTCACAAAAGGAATCTATCGGTTCGCAGGCCCAAAGAGATTCCAATGTACGGATGATTTCAGGTTCATTCAGACAAGGAATCACAACGACCATCGAAAGTGAAGGCAATACTTCTTCCCTGATGAAAGGCGGAGAAACAATGTTGTTCTGAATGTACCGGTCTGCAAACATAGACTAAACCTCCAATTTATTGGAAATAAAAAAATCCGAAGGACTTTCGGATTTTTTTATTTCTAAAG
>DMFR01000051.1:9192-11204 GCA_003450125.1 Prolixibacteraceae bacterium
ATTTAGCTCTTGCTTTTGACAACCTGATATTCATATTTACCAATACTTCTTTGGTAATATTGCTGGCTTCATCACCAATTAAAACCTCACCGGCATTCAAAATATAAGTATATTTTTTATCCTTATTAAACACCTTCAGATAGGTCATTAAACTATCCAACAATTGCTTGTTATTATCGGCCTGTATCTGGGAAAGCTTGGTGGACAATTCCTGATCGAGTTTCGTGATTTGTTGTTCTTCACCCATTAAGCGGTTGCGTTCCTGCATGGCACTTTCCTGGGTGAGAAATCCACCCCTTTGAACTTTCTCCTGGAAAGCGGATGCGGAAGATTCAAAACGACTCCGTTTTTCTCCATACTCCTTGGTATAAGCTTCCTGTTGTTTGGCGAAATTTTCCTGCATCTCCTGTGCAAAATCGTAATTCACTATCAGCGAGTCCACTTTAACGTAGGCAATCGTTAAGGGTGAAGAAGCACCGCCTTTATTAGTACCATCTTTTCCTGACCCATTCAATTTATTTCCACTAAAATGCAGAATATAGAGTCCTGCAACTGCAATAAACAAAATAACAATAAGTACTAATGAGGTATTTTTCATATGCTTTGAATCAATATTTTTTTGCCAAAAATAAAAATTAATTACCACTAAACGTTGATTCTGAAGATTATTTTCCCCCAGCATGTCCGAAACCTCTTTCGAGTGAAAATTCAGAATAAAACCTGTGTAAAATCATACGTTTACCTTGATAAACATCATTGAATAAAGACCCCTTTGGGAAGTATTTTTACATGACAAATTATCAATCGAAATCAAGGAAAAAATGATTAACCAACTACTTGCAAATGCACTGCCCTATATGCCCAAAAAGCTAATTTGGATATTTTCCAAACGCTATATTGCTGGCGAAACCATTGAAGAGGCGATAAAAGTTTGCCGTCAATTAAACCAGGAAGGAATTGAAGTGACGGTCGATCTGCTGGGAGAATTCATCGATACCATCCAACAGGCGGAAGAGAACAAGAATAAATATCTGCAAATCATTGAAAGGTTCACCTCAGAAGGAATTATTGGACATTTTTCTGTAAAACCTACCAGTTTTGGCTTGCTCATTGATCAGGAAATCTGCCTGGTCAATATTGAAGAAGTGGTAAAGAAAGCGGCTGAAAAGAAAACTTTTGTGCGCATTGACATGGAAGACTCTCAATGCGTTGATATGGAATTGGACATGTACCGCAAGCTTCAGCAAAAATATCCGGCCAATTGCGGATTGGTTATTCAGGCCTATATGCGCAGGACCAAGAATGATTTAATGAATCTGAAAAGTATTCAGACTAACGGTCATCCGCTCAACTTCAGGCTCTGCAAGGGAATTTATAATGAATCCAAGGAGATCGCCTACAAGGGGTTCGAAGAAATTCAGCAACATTACATCGATGACCTGAATTATATGCTTGACAACAACATGTACGTAGGAATTGCCACCCACGACAAACACTTGGTTGAAAAAGCTTTTGAGATCGTCAAAGAAAAGAAGATCGATAAAACAAAATATGAGTTCCAGATGCTTTACGGGGTCACTCCTGAACTCAGAAGCAGTATTGTCAAACAAGGAAATAAAATGCGTGTCTATGTTCCTTTCGGGAAAGATTGGTTCGGCTATTCAACCCGCCGGCTGAAAGAGAATCCGAAGATGGCTTCACACATTGTTAAAGCGCTCTTTTTTAGGGGTTGATTTTAGGGGGTTTGATGGAGGGAGGCACTGAAAAGTCCTCCCTTTTTTAATGCGGAAAGTGAGGGATTCGAACCCCCGGTACCCCGAAAGGTACAACAGATTTCGAGTCTGCCCCGATCGACCACTCCGGCAACTTTCCTGATTACTTTCACAAATATAACAAAACGCTTTAATTATTTCCTCCTGTTAAATTCGAATTTCTACAACCTGGTAAGTCTATATTCCAATAGGATTACCTCCCTGTTTCATTATTTGCTTTTGAGTACTATCTGTGTACTT
>DMFR01000051.1:11378-15902 GCA_003450125.1 Prolixibacteraceae bacterium
TTTCTGTGCATTTTCTGTGTATAATTACACGGTAAGTCCACAGATTGTACTCAAATAATACTCCAATAGATTTAACATGACACGGCCAGGAATGGTATCAATACCTGTTAAGGTCGTGTCGGGAATGTAAGGGTGAAAAATGTCGTGATCAGGGAAAGGGAAATCTGGCCAAAAGAAAATTCTTCAGAAAGGATAGACAGGATCATTTTCAATCATCGCCAAGAGAATTGAATTTTTATAAAGTTCATTTACACGGCGTTGAGCCTATGTAAAATAAATCAATATTCTTTTTCTTAAAGATTTGAACCAATAGATTTATTTCCTGCGATTAAACTCGGCAATGCCGGCATCCAGAAAATCAACAAAGTGGTCGGCATCCAAATCATAGGCCTTGGGCTGAACGAGCAATTGTTCCTTTCCGTCAAGTAAAACATAGTAGGGCTGAGCATTTACCTTGTACCTGGAGATTTGAAAATCGGCGTACTTCTTGCCCAAAGTCTTTTTAACTTTCCCATCGTAGGTGGAAGTAACCCACTCACTTTCAGGTAGAGTTGATTTATCATCCACATACAGGGCAATGATTACGAAATGCTTCATGAGCCTTTCCAATACACGGGGATCAGACCAAACATTGGCCTCCATCTCCCGGCAATTGACACAACCATGGCCTGTAAAATCAATAAATACAGGTTTATTCAATTTCCTGGCACAGGCCATTCCCTGCTCATAGTCAAAGTAACCTTGCAGGCCATGAGGCAGATGCAGGAATTCAGCGAATTTAGGTTTATCACAGGTCTCCTCGGTTGATCCGGTTAAAGCAGAGGTTGAATTTACAGGGGCAGCCAGTTTAATTTCATCGCGGATGATCTGGTGTAAATCAAAATCAAGGGTTGTTTGCGGAGGCATGTAGCCAGATAAAGCTTTCAGCGGGGCGCCAAACATGCCCGGTATCAGGTAGACTACAAATGAAAAAGTGATGATGGCCAACATTAAACGAGGCACTGTTATCGTTTTGACCTCACTGTCATGGGAGAATTTCAGTTTCCCCAACAGGTAAAATCCAAGAAGCAGGAAGATAACGATCCACAAGGCCAGGTAAACTTCACGGTCGAGGATTCCCCAATGGTAGGTTTGATCGGCAATGCTCAAGAACTTAAGACCCAGGGCCAATTCTAAAAAACCCAGCACCACTTTTACCGAATTGAGCCATCCACCCGACTTGGGTAAATTGTTAAGCCATCCGGGGAACAAGGCAAAAAGGGTAAAAGGCAGGGCAAAGGCCATGGAGAAGCCGAACATTCCAACAATGGGTTTCAGGACAGCGCCACCGGCAGATTGGACCAGTATGGCTCCAACAATAGGACCTGTACAGGAGAATGAAACCAATACCAGGGTCAAAGCCATGAAAAATGAGCCCATCAATCCCCCTTTATCCACCTGCTGGTCTGACTTGTTCACCATCCAACTGGGTAGAACGATTTCAAACATCCCAAAGAAAGAGAAGGCAAAGAGCATGAAAACGGCGAAGAACACCAGGTTGGGCAACCAGTGTGTACTGAGCCAATTGGCAATTCCAGGGCCAAAAATCACGGCCATCAGCGTACCGATCACTGTATAAATTAAAATGATTGAAATGCCATAAAAAATGGCATTTATTCTGGCTTTCAGCTTTGATTCCCCTGAATTCATGAAAAATGAAACAGTCATTGGAATCATTGGGAAAACGCAGGGCGTCAGGATGGCCGCCAATCCAGCCAGGAATGAAAAGAAAAGAAACCACCCCAAACCATGGGACTGCTGGTCCTGATCCGGATTATTGGAAGGGATAATAGGCGCTGTATTTATGGTTGATTGGGAAGATCCGTCCTTCAGGTTAAAGGTAAATTCAGCTTCTGAAGGGGGAGTGCAGGTTTCATCGTTGCACGACATAAATTCAACAGTTCCTTTTATATCAACTTTTTCAGCACGCTTTAATTTTATTTTTTGGGTAAGAACAGCCTGTTTGGTAAAGTAGCCCAGCTTGAGGTTAAAAGTCTTATCCATGTATACCGTTGGCTGGGGATCTTTGAGGAGTGCTCCATCAAAATCGAACAAGGTAGAATCCGCATAGTGGATTGAAGTTTTGATAGGGCCTCCTTCGGGCAACTCGGTATCATATAAGTGCCAGCCTTGCTCAATAGCAGCTTTAAAAATCAATGTAGCTTCCGAACCATTCTGCCTGGATTCGAAGGTCCATTTGACGGGCTCAAGAATCTGGGCGAACAAGTTATATCCGACAAAGAATAAAAAGATAAGAATAAAGACAATCCGCTTCATTGATCTAAATTTAGCTGTTACAAAAACAAAAATACAAAATCCAGCTTATTAATAATAAAAAATCCCGGCATTTACATACCGGGATTTTTTATTAGGGAGATTAAAATACAATCTCCTCGTTATTTTCATCGAAGAAATGATACTCAGTCAGTGAATAGGAGCTCATTTCCTCCACTTTAATGTTTTTAAAATATTTGAAAGCCCATTGGTTTTTTAAAGACCAGAACCCCTGGTTCAGGAAGGCAGCCAGATAATTGTGAGTTTTAATGATCACTTTCTTTTTATTCAGCTCTTTAAAAATATAATTGACTTTACTTTCCAGTTCATCAACCAACAAGATGGTTGGGGTCACTTTACCCGTTCCTTTACAGGTAGGGCAAACTTCAGCTGTTTCAACGTGTTCCTCAGGACGGACACGCTGGCGTGTAATCTGCAAGAGGCAGAATTTGCTTAATGGCAGGATGTTGTGTTTGGTACGATCCACGGCCATTGCTTCTTTCATCCGCTCATAGACTTTATGGCGGTTTTCGGCTTGGTGCATGTCGATAAAATCGACGACAATAATGCCACCCATATCTCTTAACCTGAGTTGCCGTGCAATTTCTTCAGCAGCAGCCAGGTTGACTTCAAGGGCATTGGTTTCCTGATCTATTCCGGCTTTTGAACGGGTTCCACTGTTCACATCTACCACATGGAATGCTTCGGTGTGTTCGATGATCAGGTATGCTCCATTTTTGAAGGAAACGGTTTTCCCAAAAGATGCTTTTAATTGTTTATCGATCCCGTAATAATCGAAGATCGATTGATTTCCCTTATAAAGTTTTACAATATTCTTTTTTTCGGGAGCGATGGTACTCAGATATTCAGTAATTTCTTCACAAGCAGTAGCATCATTGACAATAATGCTATTGAAATCGGGATGATAGATATCCCTTAACAAAGAGGTGGTTCTGCCCATTTCTCCCACGATGAGAGCCGGAGCATTGACCTTTTTTAATTTCTGAAATGTAGTTTCGAAAGTGGTAACCAGTCGTTTCAATTCCTGGTCCAGTTCCGCAACACGTTTGTCTTCGGCAGCTGTTCGGACGATCACACCGTATTTTCTGGGGCGGATGCTTTGAATCAGTTTTTTAAGCCGATTCTTTTCCTCATTGGATTCAATTTTCTGCGAAATGCTTACTTTTTCGCTGAAAGGCATCAACACCATGTTACGACCTGCAATCGACAGCTCTGAAGTTAACCGGGGACCTTTGGTGGAAATGGGCTCTTTGGCTACCTGCACCAAAATGTTTTGTCCGGTTTTAAGAACATCTGAGATCTTTCCATCCTTATCGATATCAGGTTCTGACTGAATCTTGGAAATGGAAAATATTTTATTGTTTTTCGATTGGGCAATTTTCAGAAACTTGTTGAGCGTCGAAAATTGGGGCCCCATATCGAGGTAATGTAAAAAAGCATCTTTTTCGTATCCAACGTCAATGAAGGCAGCGTTTAGACTGGGCATTATTTTTTTCACTCGCCCGAGATAGATATCTCCGACTGAAAATTTTGCACCTGTCATTTCCCTGTTAAGCTCCACTAACCGCTTATCTTCCAATAAGGCAATCACGACTTCAGAGGGAGAGACATCTACAATTATATCGCTACTCACTTAGTTTTGTTATTTTTAAGTTTAAAATTACCAGACTTTAAAGCACATTAAACCTAAAGCAAAAACATGCTTTAGGTTTAATGCAGAATGTCTTTAAAAGCTATTGCCTAATAAAGAAAAGACTATTTCTTCTTCTTATGTCTGTTTTTCCTTAGCCTTTTTTTACGCTTGTGCGTAGCCATTTTGTGTCCTTTTCTTTTTTTTCCGCTTGGCATAATCTAATTATTTTACTTGGTCTTTAACTTGCGCAACAAATGTTTTTGCTGGCTTAAATGAAGGAATAAAATGTTCAGGAATAATGATTGTAGTATTTCTCGAAATATTACGCGCAGTTTTCTCCGCCCTTCTTTTTACAATAAAACTACCGAATCCACGAAGATAAACGTTTCTTCCTTCGGTTAAGGAATCCTTTACTGTTTCCATGAAAGCTTCTACAGCTTTTTGTACTGTTACTTTCTCAATTCCGGTGTTCTTACTTACCTCGTTTACAATATCTGCTTTTGTCATCTCTTAAAATATTTAATTTTCAACAATTTATATTACTGAAACAATTGGTG
>DMFR01000059.1:0-792 GCA_003450125.1 Prolixibacteraceae bacterium
CCCAGATTACATAATTTTAAATACGAGTTTAGAATCGGTTAAGTTACTATTTTTATTAAAATAAAACGTCAAAATATGAAAATGTTGTTAATAAATGGCCCAAATTTAAACTTATTGGGTATTCGTGAGCAAAGTATCTATGGAAACACCTCGTTTGAAAGCTACTTTAAAACTCTTCAGCAAAAGTACAGTAATATTGATATGGTATATTACCAATCCAACATTGAAGGTGAATTAATAAATAAACTTCATGAAACGGGGTTTTCTTACGATGGTATAATTATCAATGCCGGTGCTTATACTCACACCTCGATCGCCATCCGCGATGCCATCTCTGGTATTAAGACCCCAGTTGTTGAAGTACATATATCAAACATATTAACCCGTGAATTGTTCAGACACGAATCCCTCATTGGACCAGTTTGTGTGGGAAGTATCATGGGATTTGGACTCGATTCCTACCGTCTTGGAATTGAAGCTCTTATTGAATTCACTAAATCTAAATGATATTATCATTTGTATTTCCGGGAACTTATCCCGAAATTTAAAAAATAGAGATACTTTTGTCGCCCACTGAAAATTGAGAACTATGAAACATACAAAGATTGTTGCCACCATATCTGACAAACGTTGTGATCCTGAATTTATACGGCAATTGTATGAAGCAGGAATGAATGTCGTCAGATTGAACACGGCACATATTTCAACCCAACAAGCCCTTACAATGATCGAAAATGTAAGGAGCGTTTCGGATAATATCGGAATTTTGGTCGATACCAAAGGACCTGAAAT
>DMFR01000059.1:862-7351 GCA_003450125.1 Prolixibacteraceae bacterium
GGTAAAAGGTGGGCTGGGAGAATCCAGCCAGGAAACCATTTTTGTCTCTTATGCCCATATCCAGCGGGATGTAACCATCGGAAAGCAAATTCTCATTGATGATGGGGACCTGGCACTTACGGTAATCGACAAATCAGATGATTGCCTGACTTGTGTAGTTGGAAACAGCGGACAGATCAAAAACAAAAAGAGCATCAATACCCCGGGGGTAAGTGTTGAACTGCCTTCCATCAGTGAAAAAGACAAGGAGTTCATTGAATTTGCCGCTAAGAATGATGTCGATTTCATAGCCCATTCCTTTGTCAGAAACAAACAGGATGTCCTGGCGGTGCAGGAAATATTGGATCAATTCGACAGTAAAATAAAAATCATTGCCAAGATTGAAAACCTCGATGGAGTCAACAACATTGATGAAATCCTGAAATATGCCTACGGCATTATGGTTGCCCGTGGAGATTTGGGTATTGAAATTGCTGCTGAAAAGATCCCCAGTATTCAACGTAACCTGATCAAGAAAGCCGTTCAACAGAAAAAACCAGTTATTATCGCTACCCAGATGCTGCATTCCATGATCGACAATCCAAGGCCTACACGTGCCGAGGTCGGTGATGTGGCCACGGCAATCTATGACCGGACGGATGCCATTATGCTATCAGGTGAAACAGCTTATGGAAACTATCCCATCGAGTCTGTAAATGTGATGACAAAAATTGCACTGGAAGTTGAGGCCAGCAAAGATAAGCGCAATGACCTGCCTGTCCCCCGCCTCGACAATGAGACGTCCGCCTTTCTGGCTGAAGCTGCCGTGCTTGCTTCCAAGGAATTAAAAGTCAGCGCCATTGTTACCGACACCCTTACAGGAAAAATTGCCCGCTATATAGCTGCCTTTAGAGGAAGGCTCCCCGTATTTGCCAAATGTCACAATGGTAGAGTAAAGCGCGAACTGGCCCTATCGTATGGTGTTTTCCCCAGTGAAATCCAATCCAAGAAAAACAAGCACAAGCTAATCGAGACCTCTTTGCTCGACCTGGTTGAAAAGAAAATGATTACTGCAAAAGACACTGTTGTTTATGTAGGCGGAAACTTTGGCGTAGGAGGTGGAACTTCCTTTATAGAAATCGCCTCTGTTGAACAGATGGCCTATGCAAAGATGAAGAATTAGTGGTTGGATGGTTGGATGGTTGAATGGTTGGATGGTTGGATGGTTAAATGGTTGGATGGTTAAATGGTTGATGTTGTCGTATTTATATGTGTTGATGGGTTAATTTCTTGTTTCTTATTTCTTGTTTCTTATTTCTTATTGGACAATAAACATTTTTCAACCATTCAACCATCCAACCATCTTCCTTTTATCTTAGGTCAACAATTTCGACTCCCTTGTATTGCTTGGGATCAAATACAAAGTCTGAATCCTTGAAAACCCCGTCAGTCTTGAATTCCTTGATGGAAACATTGTACTGGTTGCCATCCTTTCCTGTCATATTGGCCCCATGGATCAGGTTTTTCTGTTTGTTGATCATCAACTTGATGGTGCGGATATCGCCTGTTGACTTTTGTGGGGTCAACTCAATATTGTATACCGGGACTGCATCATCAACAGATTCTCCCAGGTATTTATAATTGAAACCCCTTTCATAAATGGTAAAGATACGTGAAGGGTCCATCAAATCGTCCGTTTCTTCATCAAGCGTTGAAATGCTCACCTCATTTGAATGCAGCATGTATGTCCAGATCGTTTTACCGTCACAGGTGACCTGCAATCCCATCTGGGGGATATTCAACTTGTATTTCTTATCCTTCAGAATGATCGAACCGCTACTCTTCTCCTGGATGTTTTCTTTTTTATTATTCATTTCAAAGGAAAACTTGGCATCAATTGAAGGAAGAGATTGTGTTGTTTTGGTAACTTTTTCAAGTATTTCTTTGGCTTTTGCATCTTGCTGACTATAGCCAACAGCTACAAAAAGCGTTAAAACTGATATAATAAATAGCTTTTTCATTTAAATGTTTTAATTAATTGTCTACTTCATTCCATTCAATAACTGTTCCAAACTATATTCATCCTGCAATAATACTTGCCGGGCCTTGCTTCCTTCACTGGGTCCTACGACACCGGCTGCTTCGAGCTGATCCATAATCCTCCCTGCACGGTTATACCCGATGGAGAATTTCCGCTGGATCATAGACGTTGAACCCTGCTGATTGCTAACCACCAATCGGGCGGCATCATCAAACATCTCATCGCGGTTTCTCAGATCAACATCCCCATTGCCCGCTTCTGTCTCCCCTACATAATCAGGAAGCAGGAAGGCGGTGGTGTATCCTTTCTGATCAGAAATGAATTCACAAATGCGTTCCACCTCAGGGGTATCCACAAATGCACACTGAACACGGGTCATGGTACTACCAGATGACACGAGCATATCCCCCTTACCGATCAGTTGATTGGCCCCGGGAGTATCCAGAATGGTTCTTGAGTCGATCATGGAAGCTACCTTAAAGGCAATACGAGTTGGGAAGTTGGCCTTGATCACACCTGTAATAATGTTGATGGATGGTCTCTGTGTTGCAATCACCATGTGGATACCTACAGCACGTGCCAGCTGGGCAATACGGGCAATGGGCAATTCCACTTCTTTTCCGGCTGTCATGATCAAATCGGCAAACTCATCAATGATCACTACTATATAAGGTAGGAAGCGGTGACCTTTTTCAGGGTTCAGCCTTCTGCCGATAAATTTTGTATTGTATTCAATGATATTACGCACATGCGCCTTTTTCAGCAAATCGTACCGTGAATCCATTTCAATATTGACTGAATTCAACGTGTTCTTCACTTTCTGGATGTCGGTAATAATGGCATCTTCCTCATCAGGCATCTTGGCCAGGAAATGTTTTTCAAGCGAAGAGTAAAGGTTTAGCTCCACCTTTTTGGGATCGATCAGTACAAATTTAAGCTGCGATGGATGTTTCTTATACAACAAGGAGGTAATGATAGCATTCAACCCGACAGATTTACCTTGACCTGTAGCACCAGCCACCAGGATATGGGGCATCTTGGTCAGATCGACCATGAATGTTTCGTTCGAGATGGTCTTTCCAAGGGCAATGGGAAGTTCATAGTCTGTCTCCTGGAACTTCTTCGAGGCAATAATTGACCTCATCGATACGATCTCAGGCTTCTGGTTCGGAACTTCAATCCCGATGGTCCCCCTTCCGGGAATGGGGGCAATGATACGGATACCCAGGGCCGAAAGGCTCAGGGCGATATCGTCTTCAAGGTTTTTTATCTTGGCGATCCTGATCCCGGGAGCAGGAACGATCTCATACAAAGTAATGGTTGGACCAATTGTTGCCCTGATTTTGGTGATCTCAATCTTATAATGACGCAGCGTTTCTACAATCTTATTTTTATTGGTGATTAACTCCTCGTTGCTGACCTCGGCATTGCCTGAAACATGGTCATCCAGCAGGTCGGGAGTCGGGTATTTATAACCTGACAAGTCGAGTTTCGGGTCATAATCTTCCATCACGGGCATACTATGATCGTCCAATCCCTCTTCCACAATTTTGGTGATATGCATCTCAGGGTCGCCTTTGACGGCTTTCTGTGGTTTTGCAACACTGCTAAAAATCTGATCTTCAATGCTCATTTCCACATCCTTTTGGGACAAGGTATTTTCAATCTCGAAGTCATCATCATCATCAGCCATATCCATTGCCGCATCTTCAGGAGCATCGGGATTAAAGATGGCTTCAATCTTATTGTCTTCAGTGATCACCTTCGAAATGGTCAGGTCCTCGACCTCTTTCTGCATCGTCGCTTCCGATTCTGCGTCCAGGGATAAATTCTCCATGCCCTGATCGGTCACTACGGCCAATTCTTCTTTCTTGGTAAGAATACGCGTCAGCCAGGGTATAAACTGGTTAAAAGTGACGATGAGCAATACAAACAGCAGAAATGCAAGAATCAGTGAAGCTCCGATAATTCCCAGCAAGGAAGATAAACTGCCTGATATAATCAATCCATAATTTCCACCAAAATTCAGGAATTGTTTATCGTCCGGACTTGTCAGCGCCAGTCCAAGGGTGATGGAAGTCCAAAGCATCCAGACAATGGAAAAGAGAAACACCTTGAGGAATTTGATTTTCCGATAGCCAAACAAGTTGAGGGCCGCCACTATGAATATTACAACAAAAAAGAAAGATGAAAAGCCAAACCCATCGGTAATAAACAGTTCACTCAGGAATGCTCCTATTCCTCCGGCCATATTGTGAACTTTCCCCCTTTCCCCCAATACAACATCCATCAGGCTCATGGTCGCTCTACTTTGATCGACTGCTCCTGAAAAAATATAGGAAACAAAAGCCACAGTCAGATATCCGCTGAGGATCATTAAAAATAGCCCCAACGAATACTTAAATTGGTTGCTCTTGAAAAAATGTATAATTCCCCCTACTTTCCCGGGCTTGGATGCCTTTGTTGCTTTCTTGGGTGCCTTTACTGCCTTTGTAATCTTTTTTGCCATTCGGGTTTATAATTCGTGCGCAAAGTTAACGATTTTTGAATCCCATATATTTTACTTTGGGATTCAAATGTATATTTATTTCTGAAAAGTATTCAACAATAAATCATGCCCGTGAACCTTGCAATCTGTACATGCAATATTCCAACTATTGAGGTCTTTTATTTCATATGTATATATTTTTAAACACCGAGGCACATAGGACACATAGAAAAAATTATTCACCACAGATTACCCAGATAAAAAAATGAATCTGAGTTAATCAGTGTAATCTGTGGTGAATATTTTTTCTATATGTCCTATGTGTTTAATTTTCATTTGTTTAATTGTCTTTAATCCTGATCCTGTGTGTCAAATTAGGATCTACATGGATGTTTCATGGAGTATTCCTTTGTATTTATTAATCATTAACCTTACATCGGTTCCCTTTCCGGAATGATCTATTTGGGACCAACCCTACTCCACCTATACCCAAATGTAGCCTTGATATAGGGAATAAATAACGTTTAAATAGGCTTTGATTTGAATTGCGCTCTTTCCTTACACCCAAAGGAAAGGCCCATTGAGGCAATCAGGAAGTAAAGTTAAAAGTTCAGTCTGAGACATCAAAATTAATTTCCCAAGGGAAGGGCCCTATCAACGTCAACTGTTTAACAGCATCATTTTCGGCTTTTATATCTAACATTCATCATGATTATCATCGGTTACTTTCTTTAAGTTTGTAGAAAACAGAACGTGAGTAAAATGAATGTAAAACTTAAAAATACACCAGCCTGGAAACAATACAACAATAGTTTCAGCCCCTCTGAGCGGCATTTTCAGACAGTAAACTTTGAATCAGCAACCGTATTCACAACAAATCGTCAACATGAAAAAAATAGCAGTAGTGGCCTTGGGTGGAAATGCCTTACTAAGGGAAAATGAAACCGGAACCATTGAACAACAGGAATTAAATACCACAGAAACCCTTGAAAACCTGATATTTCTGCTCAGGGAAGGCTTCGAATTGGTCATTACCCATGGCAATGGCCCTCAGGTGGGGAACATATTGATGCGCAATGAGGCCGGGTCTCAATTGTACAACATCGCCCCCATGCCCCTCGATGTGTGTGTGGCTGATTCGCAAGGCGGAATCGGATACATGATTGAGCGCATGTTGCGCAACGTGCTGAAAAAACATGGCATCCAAAAGAATGTCATTACCATGGTGACAATGGCAACAGTTGATCCGAATGATCCTGCATTTCAGAATCCGACCAAGGGAATTGGCAAAATATATTCAGAACAGGAAGCCAGCCAGCTTCAGCAGGAAAAAGGCTGGATCTTTAAACCTTCCTCCAAGGCACACGGTGGCTGGAGGAGAATGGTATCTTCTCCGCAGCCCATTGATATTATCAACCAGGAGATTATTGAAAGCCTGGTCCGGGCGGGCAATATTGTCATTACTGCAGGTGGTGGGGGGATCCCTGTGTATTATGACCAGAACAATGACCTGCGTACACTGGATGCTGTGATAGATAAAGACCTGGCATCCGCTTTACTGGCTTCAAAAATCAAGGCCAACGAGTTTTACATCCTCACTGATGTCTCCTTCATTTACAAGGACTTTAGCCTTCCAACCCAGGAAAAGCTAGAATTCCTGAACTATGCCGATACGATGAAATACCTGGAAGCCGGAACTTTTGCAGAAGGAACCATGGCTCCCAAGATCAAGGCTTGCCTGTACTTTATTAAAAACGGAGGCGAGAAAAGCGTCATCACCGAGGCCAAGAAACTGGAAGACAAGTCGTATGGATCAAAGATTACGATGGAATATTAGGGGAAGGGTTAAATGGTTGGATGGTTAAAGGGTTGGATGGTTGGATGGTTGGATGGTTAAAGGGTTGGATGGTTGGATGGTTGGATGGTTGAAGGGTTGGATGGTTGGATGGTTGGATGGCTGGATGGTTAAATGGTTAGATGG
>DMFR01000323.1:0-2479 GCA_003450125.1 Prolixibacteraceae bacterium
GTTTTTTTCAAGCAGAAGACGGCATACGAGATCATGCCTAGTCTCGTGGGCTCGGAGATGTGTATAAGAGACAGGTTTATAAGTGTAGTTAAAACTTTTCTAAATTTAGTTAAGTAAGAGAAATATATCATAACATCCAAATTCAAAGAAACTAAGGTTACTAAGGTTGGGCCTTAGGGTTTATTCTGGTTACTAAGGTTATGAAGGTTTTAGGTCTTGGAATTATTGCCGAATGACTCAAACCTTATTAACCTTAGTAACCAGATCAAGCCCAAGGACCCAACCTTAGTAACCTTGGTCTCTTCTAATTTGGATGTTGTGACAAACGATGCTTATAACTTTCCCTTCAATACATTCCAGAAATCATCAGCCAACGCTTTTTCGTCAATTTTTATGTATGCCTTAATTTTTTGTTGCTTGTTTTCAGGTGGGGTAGTGACTGTTTTTGTTTGAGCCCCCAGTGGATTCAGGTAGGCTTCCACCAATGCCAAATCCCACATCACACGGGTTGCATCTTGTGGGTTTTGCTCCTTCCATCGGTCTTTGAGAATCTTCTCCACCTCTATGGACTCATCCAGCTTCGTGTAGGTTTCATCCCGCATAAACTGAAGCGGATGGGCAGTCTGAAGGCACATCATGGTAATCTCAAGTCCATCGAGGTTGAGCAGGTAATCAAAGGCATTCAAATCATTCCTGATATTGAACTCATTTTTGTTCCAAACCTTTGTCTTAGGGTCATATTGCGCACCCAAAGAGAAACATCGAATATGGGATTTAATCTCAGGGGCGATGATTAATGCGGAAGCAAGATTGGTCATTGCACCTGTTGTCAAGATGTCTAGTTTTTCTTCTCCATGAAGGGCTTTAACCGCTGCGATGATTCCTTTTGCAGCATCCGAATTACGTGCATCTTCCTGCCCCCAGGCGCGCCCCACCTGTCGATCCGCTCCCAAAGGATGAGGAATGTCCATTCTATTCAAGGCTTTCAGGATTTGCTCATTGAGCCGTTGACTTTCGGCAACCGTATTCAATCCTTTGGTGTCATAGGCATTCCATTTATCGAAAACCAGCAGATCAGGATTGTTCCAATGTGCCGAACTAAGGCCCATCAATTCAATGGAGGGTTCTTTTACCAATCGCACAATGGCATACAAATCATCCATTTCGTTCCCGGTATCGGCATCGATCCATACTTTTTGCGTTTGTGCATAGGATGATAAAATGGAAAAGCAGGCGAGTAAAAGGAGGATATGTTTCATGTGTTTATATTTTAATTCTGCCACCAATACTCCAAGACACTAAGCTTCACAAAAGAAGAATATTCTTTAGTGTAACTTGGTGTCTTGGTGTCTTAGTGGCAATTTTATTTATTAATCATTCTCTTGTTTGCCAATTACTTATGACATGGGACGTTTCTGTTTATAATTTGTTTTTTATTGTTTCCGAGTACTTGGGATGGCTCGTTTCATGTTTAAAGTTAGCTATAATAAATTCAATATTTCAGATAACTTGCTAACAGTTATAAAATCATTTGTTTCCGGGAGATCATGGATAACTTCATGCTGCCAGGTGACTTCAAAGGGAACATGGATGGCCGTGGCTCCAATATTGATGACAGGCAAGATATCCGATTTCACCGAATTGCCTACCATCAGAAACTCTTCAGGTTTAATATTCAAATGCATCAGCAGCTTTCGGTAATTGTCCTCATGCTTATCGCTCATGATTTCCACATGGTGAAAATAATCAATCAGCCCTGACTTTTGCAATTTCCTTTCCTGATCCAGCAGATCCCCTTTGGTGACCAGTATAAACAAGTAGTTGGAATTTAATTTTTTAAGGATAGCTTCTACATCATCCAACAGCTTTATGGGCATAGTAAGAATTGTATTTCCCATTTCCAGTATGGTGCTTATTTCCTCCCCCTTGATTTTTCCACCGGTGATCCTGATGGCAGTTTCAATCATAGAAAGGATAAAGGCTTTCACTCCATACCCATACAGGTCAAGGTTGTTGATTTCTGTTTTAAACAACTCTTTGGCCGTTATTTCCGTATCTTGTATGTATGGGTTAAGCAGGCGGCAGAATTGTTTCCCTGCATCCTGAAAATAAGGCTCATTCACCCAAAGGGTATCATCGGCATCAAAACCAATTACTTTAATATGTTTTAGGGACATGGAACTATTTTATTGAATACAAGGATGATAAAGTACTTTAAATCTGTTTGGGTATTCTTTTTCGAAAGTAATCATTTGTTTAATAACAGTCAAGTGATCTCTGGAAATACCAATAATGTGAGTTAGATATGAACAACTCATTGAAATAGATGCCTATTTTCCAAAATTGAGGGTTGGTATTCTGCGCCTTTATTGCTACTTCAATCCGGATTGAAGTAAAAGTGTTTGTGCCATTGGCAGGGGGATGACCTATTTTATAAAAGCAGTCTATTGATTTCCGCATGTTCCGCACGTTCCGCATG
>DMFR01000323.1:2658-2930 GCA_003450125.1 Prolixibacteraceae bacterium
ACGTGCGGAACATGCGGAACGTGGGGAAACTTTCATCAGTTTTTTTATAAGAATGTCAGTCCGACTTTTTTATTCAGCCCCTTCTCGAAAATCCGAATCAGTGTCGATAATTGAATATTGCCTTTAGCGTTTTCAATTTTTGAAATATAGCTTTTCTTAGTTCCTGCTTTTATTGCAAGTTGTTCTTGAGTTAAATTCGCAGATTTCCTAGCTTCCTTTAGCATCTCGCTTACGATGAACATTTGAGCACCTTCTTCATATTCATTTCGGCT
>DMFR01000385.1 GCA_003450125.1 Prolixibacteraceae bacterium
GGCGGTGGTTTCCGTGGCGGCAATGCAGGTGGTGGCGGCGGTGGTTTCCGTGGCGGCAACTCAGGCGGCGGCGGTGGATACCGTGGCGGCGGCGATCGTGGTGGCAGCACTGGCGGTGGCGGTGGCTTCAACAGAGGTGGCAGCACAGGCGGAAACAGAAGATCAGAATACTAGGATCCTTACCGTTTTTGATTGGCTATTTAAAAGTAAAGATTAACTAGTTAATCCTTACAACTACATAAAGGCTAATAAAGAGAAGTCTCCAGGGGCTTCGATTTATTAGCCTTGGTTTTTTCTATCCTGATCCGGACATCGACGGCTACCAGCTTTTCTCCATTGCCCAACAAGGGGTTGATGTCCATTTCCTTGATCTCGACGGCAAAGCGTAAAAGGGTGGAAAGGCGTACCATGATTTCTGCAAACTTGTTTTCACTGACTCCGTTTTTCCCACGGTAGCCTTTTATGATCTGGTAAGAGCGAAGGCTTTTGATCATCGACCCGGCCTCGGGCATGGTCAGGGGAGCCAATCCAGAGGTGACATCCTTGAGTATTTCTACAAAGATTCCTCCCAAGCCGCAAAGGATGATATGCCCAAAACGGTCTTCGTATTTGGCTCCCAGGAATAATTCGATGCCTGAAGCCATTTCGGCCATCAATACAGCCGTCGTATCCTTGATTTTTATCAGGCGATGAAATTCTCGCCTGACTGTTTCCACATCCTTTACATTCAACACCACCCCGTCCACCTCTGTCTTGTGTACCGGCCCGATTACTTTCATCACAAGGGGGAATCCGATTTGCAGGGCCGTTTCCAGGGCGGCAGCTTCTGATGTTACGCTGATCTCTTTGACCATTGGAATGCCTGCTGCTGCAAATAAACGGTGTATGATTTCAGGGGACTGGAATCCATCCTTGCAATGATCTATGATTCTGCGGATTTCGGGAATGTCAATGTTGTCGAGGAATATTCTTTCATCGGAGGGGACAGGTGTTTTTTCTACCTTGGCAAGGGCTATGCCCAAAAGGACTTCATCGGGAAAGTTAACATTTCCTTCCGATAGGAAATAAGCCAGATCGTCCTTGACATTGATCACGGAAGGCAGGATGGGGTAGATCGGTTTTTTGCACGTACGCATTTTATCGTTCAGTATCTGGTAAACATCGCGCACGGGGAAAAGGCCTGGACTGCCATAAATAACGGCCATTCCATCCACATCCATAAAATCATTTTCACAGGCATCGATGATGGTGGCCAGTTGTTCGGCATTTCCTGTTGCCAGGAAGTCAATTGGATTTTCTACCGAAGATCCTGGGAATAGTTTGTTTTTAAGGGCTGTTTTGGCCTTTGAATCCTTGATGTTCTGGATATGCAGTCCACCGCTTTCAAGGGCATCGGTGAGCATCACGGCAGGTCCTCCGGCATGGGTAATGATGGCCATCCGGGTACCTTTCATTTCCTTGCACATGAATACGCTGGCAACGGTGGTCAGTTCTTCACGGCCAAAACAACGCACGATACCGGCTTTACGAAACAGGGCTTCCACGGCCAGGTCGGAGTTGGCCATCGCCCCGGTATGAGATGCTGCGGCACGGCTACCAGCCTGAGAGCTTCCAGCTTTAATAGCCGCAATCTTACAGCCCTTTCGAATCAGGGAAGAGGCATGTTTCAATAGCTTGTCAGGATTCTGAATACTTTCCAGGTATAATAATTTAACGCGTGAACTGTGTTTGGGATCGAAAGTCTCATCCATGTATTCCAGGATATCCTCCACACTGATCTGGGCAGAGTTACCCACAGAGAAAACGGAGGCAAAATGCAATCCTTTGGGGATGCCTGATTCCATGATAAAGACTGCCGTGGCTCCTGAGCCGGATATAAAATCGCAACCCATGGGATCGAGATGGGGGATGGGAGTGGTAAAGACACTGGCATGAAAGGGAGTTAAAATACCGATGCAGTTGGGCCCAATTAAACTGGCCCCTGAACGGTTGACAAGGTCGGTTATCTTTTCTTCCAATTCACGACCTGCCTGGCTTTCTTCACTGAACCCGGCTGAGATAATAATAAATGCCTTGGTTCCTTTCTGGTGGCACAGTACTTCCATGATGGGCAAACAGGCCGAGGCCGGGATGGCCAATACGGCCAGATCAACCTGGGGCAGCTCTTCAGGACTAGAAAACGAAGGAATTCCCTGCACCAGGGATTCTTTTTGATTGATGACCCACAACTGGCCATTAAAGTTATTGTCGATCAGATTTTTGAGCAGCTTTCCTCCGGGCTTCGAGGTGTTATTCGAAGCTCCTACCACTACAATACTTCTGGGGGCAATCAATTCTTTTGTAATCATCATCAGGATATAAATTCGCCAACAAATTTACTAAAAGCATTTCAGGGGAACCTGATTTTTGATGGCATTTACAGTTCATTCTTCATTCAAAAACAAGGTAAGGGATTTCATCTGTATATTTTTCAATGAAGGTTCTGTAATCTGTGTTCTCACTTTCTTACTTTCTTGGACTTTATTCATAAAACACCTTGCTTATTGACGATACAGAATAAACAAAGAAATAACCAGCAGATTTACCCGCAGGTTCAATGTTAGTCGATACGTTAGAAGGTATCTTTAATTGATCATAGATATTTTCCTGAAATGAATCTCCGCTATAAGTGTTATTATCAAATTCTTTTAAGAACCCGTATATTTCTTTTGTGAAATTGAAACAAATAAAGCTAATAGTATCACCTTTTACTACTGTATTCTTACTTATTGAGAAATAGCTGAAGTTATTTACAAATGATCCGGGACTGACAACTTTAGGTGCAATAAGTCCCTTTTCGGCCCTGTTTATTTCCCCTGATCCCAACCTATCCGTTATTGTTCCATAGAGATGAAGTTTGTTTAGCAAAACATATGGATAGACATAGTCAGGGCCATTGTAAAATGTTTTATAATACGCACGATTGATGACCCCCATATTACGGTCACCATCCAATCCACGTTTCGATGTTAGGGAGTCAAATTTAATTGGTAACGGCATCAAACTATTCGCTGTATAGGAATCAAGTTTCCCATCTTTATCAATATCAATATTTGTAATGGATAAGTGGTAAATATGTCCTCCTTTACCACGACATTTGCCTAATGTTTGATATAACCCAAGGGTGTCTCTATTTTCTATGTAATTGAAAGTATCTGTTTTATCGGTTAAATATATTGTCGCACCCGAAACAACTGCTTGAGGTCGACCCGTGATAAGACTACCCGAACAATATAATTCGATACTGTGAACAACCGAATCATTTGTAAATTCTCCATTAACCACCAATAGTTTATCATTTGTCTTAATTTCAACATCTAAGTTTTGTTGACAAGAGCTTAAAAAAATGACCATTACAGAGCAAACACAAAGCAGGATATAATTAACAAAGAATATTACTGCTTTTCTGTTGACATATTTAGGGAACCTAGTATCGTGTTGCATTTTAAGATAGTTTTAAAAAGCATTAGAAATTGAAATGGTAAGAAACTGACGGTATAATGCCTAACATTGATACACCTTTAGCATTTATAATATTGGGGTTTTCTTTTGAAGAAACAAAATTGACATATTGGATGTTAGCATGGTTTAGAACGTTGGTAATAGAAAAATTCCATTCACTATGATAGTATTGTCCGGGGTGTTCTTTATTTTTGATTGTCAGGCTAAGGTCAAGTCTCTGATAGGATGGCAATCTGTATTCATTCCGGTTCGAATAGCCCGACAATGCTTTACCCCACATTTCAATAACATAAAATGGAATAGTAGTTACTTGTCCGCTTTGACATCTGAAATTGGCAGAAATAGACATACGTTTGGTTGCGTTGTAATTTAAAAAAACATCAAAGGCATGGGGTTTGTCAAATGGAGAAAGATAGGTTTGCCCATGATTAATGTCTGGTATTTTACGAAAGCTTCGGGCATAGGTATAACTAATAAAACCATTCAATTTATTAAAATCACTCTTAAGCATTAGTTCAGTACCATAGGAATAGCCATTGCCCGCTCGTAACTGTTCTTCAAAATTGTAGCTGGTTTTGTTAATGGTGTAAACGGAGCTACTTTCGAGAAAACTTGCACCATCCTTATAATCAATTATGTCGGTCATGTGTTTATAATACCCATCAATGCTTGCTTCCAATAAATTATTAAGCATATAATGAACATACCCCAGGCTATATTGCGATGACTTTTGTGGTTTTATATTATTATCCGATGGAAACCACACATCGAGGGGGCCGCCACCATTTGTTTTCATGATAAGCTGGTCTTGTTGGGTAGTATATGAGTAACTCGCTTTTATTGCCGAATTGTTAGAGGTTCGGTAGTTAATACCAATTCGGGGCTCAAGACTAAAGAAATTAGCATACGTTTTGTTTTTTGCCTCATAAACCGAATCGACAACCTGATGATTGATTAGTTTATAAACCCAATGCCCTCCCATATCTTGATATAGGCTTGCTCTAATGCCATATTTAAATGATAGCTTTTCGGTTATCTTTTGTTGGTTCGAAATGTACATCGCATATTCCTGAACCCTCTGTTCATCGACTACCCTGTTGCTAAAAGGCTCCGATTTTGTGATGTTGTCAATCACTGTTTTATTGCCTTCCAATTTTCCGGGCATAAAATTTTTGTATGTTGTTGATGCACCGAAATCAATGGTATTATTACTGTTGAGATAATAATTGTATTCGGCTTTCAGAGTAATTTGTTGAATGCCTGAATTCCAACTATAATTTAGAGAATTGTTGTTGGTTTCGGTACTGTAGGAGGTAGTGTATCTATAGTTGCTGTAAATTAACGAAACATTGCTGAAAAGTTTTGGGTTGTAAATATGGTTCCAACGCATTGACAAAGTGTTGTTGTGGTAATTTGCATTCATACCAATCTTTGAATTATCATTGCCATTGTATGAAGAAATATAAATGCGGTTATTATTGTTGATAACTGCATTGAGCTTGCAATTTAAGTCGTAGAACGTTAGATCAACATTCGATTCTATCCTTTTATATAGCAATCCCAGATATGAATACTTCCCCGATACAATAAAAGAAACACGGTTTTTAACAATGGGACCTTCAACACTCAAATTTGAGCAAATTATTCCGACACCTCCTGAAACTGCAACGTTTTGCAGGTTGCCATCCTTTGTCCGAATATCTATTAGCGATGAGAGCCTTCCGCCATAATTGGCAGGGATATCTCCTTTGTAAACTTTTATGTCTTTTACTGCGTCATTATTAAATACCGAGAAAAAACCCATCATATGGGATATTTGAAAAACAGGGGCATCGTCGAGCAGAAACAGGTTTTGATCAATACTTCCACCTCTTACACTAATTCCGGTACTCCTTTCGTTGGCTGCCTGTATACCTGGCAATACTTGTATGGCACGCATTACATCAGATTCACCCAAAAAAGAAGGCAATCTCTTAACATCTTTACTGTTTAAATTCAGGAGTCCGGTTTGTGGTCTCGACAGTTTGGCTTCAAAACCAGAGCTTATAATACTTACTTCATCTAATTTAAAAGGCTGAGCTGGAGTTAACTTGATAATGATAGTAGTATCATTTATTATTATAAGGCTTATTGATTGGTCGTTATAACCTAAATAGTGTGTTGCAATTTTATTATTGCCTTCATTTGCTGTTATGTTGAAATAACCAAAAGAGTTGGTCAGGATACCTCTGCTTTTTTCAGGATCAAATACATAACATCCTATTAACCTTTCGCCACTCTCTTTATCTTGTACATAGCCATTAATTGAATATGTTCTTAAGGATTGAGAATATGTTGAAGGAATTGTAAAAAGAAAAATGAGGATTAGAAGTGTCTGTCTCATAGTTTTTGCTTTCATCTCAACGTTCTTTTTACATATTTAATCCCAGTTATCGCCCCCAATCAGGGAAACAAGGTGAATGAGAACTTGGGAAGGGATAGCCAAATTGATTGATAAGTCAAAAGTAGTACGTGCATATTCTTATGGAAATCGAATATAAATATTGATTTGTATAAAATTATTGATTTTCGCCAATATTTGAATTAATCGTATTGAAATCAATTGCGACTGTTGCGTTATTTGCTAAATTTGGATCACATTAAGCTTGCTATTATTGATTTTCGCAAACATTTACCTGATAAATTTTATTATGGAAGAAGAAAAAACGGTCGATTTACAGCGGTTACTATTTGAGCAACTTAAAAGTCATGCCATCAGCAATATCTCGTTGGTTGATGCCCTTGCCGATCTGTTGAATATCAGCAACGATGCGGTATACCGACGCCTAAGAGGCGAAAAACGGCTCGATGTTGATGAGCTATCCCAGATTTGTACTCATTTTAATGTTTCATTAGATGCTCTCGTTGGAGCTAAACAGCAAATGCTGCATTTCGGCTACGTTCCTCTTGACCTTAACAACGCAGTTGTTTACAAGCAATACATGAAGCAATTGCTGCAAAGTTTTACAGCCTTGGCGAAAGCAAATGAAAGAGAAGTATTTTTCACTGCGATTGATATTCCGATGTTTCATTTTTTACCCTACACCGAACTTACGTTATTTAAAGTCTTTTCGTGGGCGAACAGTACGGGGGCTTTCAAGGGGAACTTCAGTGAATTCTGCAGCATAATGATTGATGATGAATTGATCAGCATTTATGAGCAGCTGACTGCTGTCTACAAAATAATACCTTCAGTTGAAATATGGACCGAACGTACTATTGATACTATTTTACGACTGATGGACTACTATTTTGAGAGTGGTTATTTTTCATCAACAGATGAAGTATTGTTGCTTTGTACACAACTGCTCGAAATGATAAATGGAATAAATCAATGGTCGACTCGAGGTTTTAAGGATGAATTACGAGGTACAGTTCATTACCAGTTATACTTGAGCGGCATTGAACTAGAGAATAATTTCGTGGTGATGAAACGGGAGCAAATTCCTACTTGTATCATAAAATTGTACACCATCAACAGTATGGTCACAACGGATAAAGATTTCTGTAACGAATCAACGAAGTGGATTAATAATGCCATGCATAAATCGACTCTGATCAGTGGAGCATCACAGAAAGAATCGTTCAAATTTTTCAACTTGCTAACTCAAAAAGTACGCTATTTGATCAAAAGGATTGAAAGTAGCAATGATCTGTTCAATCCATCTAATCCTCCTTATTGATTGCAACCGGCAGATTGCTATTAAAATCCTTAGGTTTTTCGGGAAAGTGAGAAAGGTGAGAAAGGTGAGAAAGGTGAGAAAATGAGAAAATGAAAATAGGATGTAGGAAACGTAGGAAATGGTTGACTCAAAAACTTTGATAACTTTGAAATCCCGGAGAGTGAATTTTGTTTTATTTTTCGATGGGGCCATGGTCTCTATTGTACTTTACCCTTTATTTTTCATATCAATGCCAAATATTTCGGAACAGAAAATAGTGGTGATCTGTGATTTTTCCGAACGGATGAAAGAAGTGATTCTGCATGGAGTGCGCATGGCTGGGATCCTGAATAAAGAATTGTGCCTGACGGCCATCTGGAAAAGCAAAGAACAGAAGCCGCGGATTCAGGAGAAATTGATCAATGCTACACATGCCATCAAACAAAATGTGCCGGAATTGAGGGTTTCCAGTTTGCTGATTAAAAATTCGCTGTTGGATAACCTTGGGAAATTGACCTGGGATTACGATGCAGTCTTAATTGTATTGCATCAGTCGAATATTAAATCAGGATTGAAAGCTTTCAGGGAGAGCAGCATTGCTTTCCTTTTTGTAAAGGGTGATGCTCCTGAATACCTGAACTACAAAAATGTACTGGTACCCCTTGATTGCCGCAAAGCGTCCAAGGAGACGGCACTGTGGGCTTCTTTTTTTGGTCGGTTCAACCATTCACAGGTTCATGTGATGTATGCACATGAAACGGATAAAGAGCAGGCTGGTATCTTGATGAAAAATCTGAATTTCATTAAAAAGTTTCTTTCAAACCTGAATGTCGCCCACCAGGAGATTGCTGGAAAATCTTCAAGTTGGGGAATCTGTAAGGAAACAATGGCCAATGCTCAGGCCTTGAAGGGGGATGTGATGGTTTTTGCAGGAAGCGCCTATATTTCTATGATTGATTTGCTAATTGGGTTGCCGGAGAAAAGAATTATCCAAAAAGCGGGAGATTTGCCTATCCTGATTATCAATCCCAGAAAGGAAATTTGTATGATGTGTGATTAAGGCCAGATTCATCTTCCATTTATTGGTAACTTTTCTACCAATTGGGAACATAAAATCACACAAATGAAGAAAATGATTTTTACCTTGCGGTGAATTTATATACAGCGTAGAATAAACAAAAAGTATGACCTCATAACGAAGCCCCTTATGATTGATATTGATGAATTAGAAGACAAGTTCAGTATTGAAGGTGAAGTAGGATTTGCCGAATTGGAAGAAGATTTGGTTTTTCTCACTGTTTCAAACAAGTATGCCGATGTTGATATATGCCTTTACGGCGCCCACATAACAAGTTTCAGGCCCCATGACTCGATGGAAATTTTATACATGAGCCCGGAGAGTAATTTTGAAGTGGGAAAAGCTATCCGTGGAGGTATTCCCGTCTGTTTTCCCTGGTTTGGCCCCCATAAAACTAATCCTGAAATGCCTCAGCATGGATTTGCCCGGCTGATGTATTGGGAAGTGCTTAAAACGGCAACCCTCCCTTCTGGAGAAACAATGGCCGTGCTGCAATTGTGCTCATCAGAAGAAACAAAAGCCTATTGGCCTTATGACTTTTGTGCCCAACTGTCTGTGGTGGTAGGATCAACATTGAGTGTAACCTTAAAGGTAACCAATACGTCATCGGTTCCCCTGGAATATTCGTGCGCACTTCATTCCTATTTTGGATTATCATCCATTGACAACCTTCTGATTCACGGGCTTCAGGATACGAACTATTACAATCAGCTTACTGGTGAAAATGGGCTTCAGGAAGAAGAAATATTGCAAATCCAGGAACCAACGACACGCCATTATTTGGATACTGAAACTCCCGTTGTTATTGAAGACAGTATTTTCAAAAGGAAAATCCGTGTTGCCAAAGTTGGCAGCAAGGTGACTACCGTTTGGAACCCATGGGAAGAAACCTGTGCCACAATTTCAGATTTGCCGGATGAGGCCTATGAAACATTCGTATGTGTGGAGACCGTCAATGCCTTTAATGATGTAATCGCCCTGGCACCACAGCAATCACATGAAACATCAGCAAAGATAGGCCGGGTGGAATATGAGTCATTTTAAGCAATGAAAAAGACCAATGCTGCCCGGTTGCTCGATGCCAGGGGAATTCATTATGAACTTGTGGAATACGAGGTGGATGAATCCGATCTGAGTGCGGCCACCCTGGCCATAAAAATTGGTCAGCATATTGAACAGATATTCAAAACCTTGGTTCTTCGGGTCGATAAGACAGGTATTTTCGTAGTCGTTGTTCCTGGGAATGCTGAAGTGGACTTAAAGAAAGCAGCCAGGATTTCCGGAAATAAGAATGCAGCCATGGTTCAGCAGAAAGAGTTGCTGCCTCTTACAGGGTACATTCGCGGGGGGTGTTCCCCTTTGGGCATGAAAAAACCTTATCCGGTTTACATTCATCAAAGCTGTAATCTGTTCTCTTTTATTTATATAAGTGCCGGTCAGCGTGGATTGCAGCTCAAACTGAATCCAAAAGACCTCATCCAGATTACCGGAGCCGTGATGGGTGATGTGGCAGCATAAACTAATGTTGAGAAGATGGTAATACCAAAGGTAATTCATTGTATTTTTAAAACGAAAATGAAACCAGCAGATGGTGAATAAAAAATAGTATCATAAAGGAATTTAAGCTGTTTGTTTGTTATTGAACTCATCTGGAAGATACTGCGGGTTTGAAGGAGTAGAGTTCTGGTGGTATTAATATAATCGAATGAAACGAGCCATCCCGATACATCGGGACACATCAAAATGATTATTGGCGAGTTCCATGTGGCAAATAAAAAACAATTATAAACACATGAAATCTTGAAAACAATCACAGGAAAAAGATTCAGCCTGACTTTATTGCTTTTGGCAGGGGTAGGTTTTTTCTCTCTGCTATCGGCACAGACCTTTGAGGAGGCAAAGAATTTAGCATTTAATGGCCAAAGAGCCAAGGCAAGGGCCATTTGCAGGACCATTCTTGCAAAGGGTTATGATTCGGATGTGGCAACACTGATGGGTCGCACCTATGCATGGGACAAACAATATGATTCGGCCCGGGTCGTTCTGCTGGAGGTATTGGTTAAAAGTCCGGATAATAGCGATGTGCTATCAGCCCTTGCTGATGTAGAATATTGGAATGACCGCTATCCACAGGCCTTGGAATACTGTAACCGTATCTTGGCAAAAGATCCGGATAACCAGTCGGTTCAATTTCAGAAAGCCAGAATACTGAACACTGCTGATCGATATGATGAGGCAGCTCTGGTGCTTGAAAAACTCCTTCAGAAGAATTCAGCCAATAGCGATGCCCTTCGCTTACTAGAGAAGGTGAGACTGGAACTGATTAAGAATAAAATAACGATCAATTATACGTACGATTATTTTGACAATGCGGCCTACAAGAAGGAACCATGGCAATTGATTTACCTTCAGTATTCAAGAAAAACTTCTCTTGGGACTGTCATAGGAAGGGTCAACTATGCAAACCGGTTTGGCTTAAATGCCCTTCAACTCGAAGCCGATGCCTACCCCAAAATTGGAGAGAATGATTACTTGTATTTGAATTACGGGTTCTCGGATATGAAAATTTTCCCAGATCATCGGGGCGGTTTTGAATGGTATCATAGTTTCCCAAGATCATTTGAAGGATCTATTGGAGGCCGGCTACTTCATTTTCAAGGATCAAAGGGGGTAATTATTTATACAGGAACTTTTGGGAAGTATTTCGGAAATTACTGGATGTCATTGCGCCCTTTTATAACCCCCGGGGATAACGGAACCTCGGTTTCAACTTACCTGTTGGTTAGACGTTACTTTTCTGATCCGCAGAATTATATAGGTCTTAGGGTAGGGGTGGGCAGTTCTCCCGATGAGCGCCGTTTGCTATTAGATGGTCCCAATTTATTGGCTCACCTGAAATCACAATCCATCAAGGTGGATTACAATCATATTTTCAGTAACCGGTGGATTCTGAACACAGGCCTCGCCTATGCCAATGAAGAATATTGGTCACCCAGTGAGTTAAGAATCAAAACCGGTAATGTTTACAGTTTTGAATTGGGTTTTGCTTATTTGTTCTAAAATTATAACTTGTTTTATTGGTCGGTTTTTATCAATTATAAAGAAATGTTTATGGCACCAAGCCTTTCAACCCGAAAACTCAGAGTTTCTTATCGTCGCTTTCTGTCGATGAGTGTACTATTGGCAGCGTTCCTTTTACTGGTACGAATCTACGACATGGCAATAGTCTCCAATCTCTCAGGATATCCTTCGGGAAGCTGGCTCAATCAGTTTTATGGCATGGGTTATGACTTGCTGCTTTTTCTCCGTGTTTCATTGATTATTATTCTGCCCCTGATTGCCATCGGTTATTATAGCCGAGTACTTCAAAAAATAGTCTATATCCTTATTGCTACCATTGTCATCATCAGTGAACTGGCACTGATTCAATATTTCAGGGTGGCAAGGGTTCCTCTTGGAGCCGACGTATTTGCCTATTCAAAAAGCGAAATGCTGCATACAGTCAATGCTTCGGGTCAGATGCAGCTTTCAAACCTATTTCCGTTCGTTTTATTTTTTCTGGCTATCATATTGGCCTATACACTGATTCGAACCATCACACTGAACCATGCCAAAAGAAAAGTACTGACTACTTCAATCATTCTTTCAGTGTTTCTGGGAAGTTTTGTGAACCCGTTCCCCGAAGATTACGACAATCAGTTTCAGATGTTTGTTGCCACCAACAAGCTTAGCTTTTTTGTGCACAGTGCAAAGACCTATATTGTAAATAAAGCCAGTTTGAAAAATAGCATGGATAGTCCTATGGCCTTGAATGTGGATCAAAGCGATTACCCGTTTAAGTATGTGAATGCTGATTATCCCTTGCTTCACATTGAAAATACGCCCGATGCACTGGGCCCGTATTTCAATATCGGTACCAAACCACCTTCTATTGTATTTATTCTGGTAGAAAGTTTAGGACGGGCTTATAGTGGACAGAATGCCTACCTTGGCAGTTTCACCCCCTTCCTTGATTCATTGATGCAAAAAAGTTTGTATTGGGAAAATAATCTCAGTACATCGGGACGCACCTTCCAGGTTTTACCATCTATATTGGGTTCGTTGCCTTTTGGTGAAAAAGGTTTTGCTGAAATGGGTGATCAAATGCCCGACCATCTATCCATGATCAGTTTATTGAAGAAAAAGGCCGGGTATCGTTCCTCCTTTTTGTATGGTGGAGAAGCTCCTTTTGATAACATGGAATTGTTTATGAAACGGCAGGGAATTGACCGGGTAACTGACCAGAAGGATTTTGGAACACAATATACCCGCTTGCCGGCCAAAGGCAATGGTTTCTCCTGGGGCTATGGGGATAAGGAAATTTTCAGAAAATATCTGGACGATTTGCCGAAGAATGATTCTGCTCCACGGATTGATGTGATGCTCACCCTGGCCATGCATGATCCATTTCTTTTGCCACAACAGGATCAATATAACCAGAGGGTAATTGAGCGGATTAACCAACTTGGATTGAATGATAAACAAAAAACATTTACCAAGACTTACCTTGCCCAATTTGCCACTATCTTGTATTTTGATGATGCACTGCGCAGTTTTATCAATGATATCAGTAAAAGACCAGGCTTTGAAAATACCATTTTTGTCATTACAGGGGACCACCGCATGCCCGAGATACCCATCAGTTCACAGATCGACCGCTTTCATGTTCCACTGGTGATCTATTCCCCACTGCTGAAAGGAGGAAAGAAATTCTCATCTGTAGTGTCTCATTTTGATATTACCCCTTCGCTGCTCTCTTTTCTTCAGCACAATTATGGCATCAAACAGCCATCGGTTTCTGCCTGGATTGGGCATGGATTGGATACTGAAACCTCTTTTAGAAACATCTACTCTTACCCCATGATGAGGAACAAAAATGAATTCATGGATTATATCGATGGTGAAAACTTCCTGGGTGGTGAAACTATTTACCGTGTTTCTGAAACTTTGGACATTGAGCCTCTTACTGACAACAGTATATTAAAAGATGATCTTCAGAATAAATTTGATCATTTCAGAAGAATAAATCTGTATGTGACCCATAACAACCGGATTATTCCTGATTCCATCAAGATTCATTAAAATATACAGTTGTCCAAAAAACGTGAGTTCGATCTATGCCTAAGTTAGACAGCTACTTTCATAAACAGGTTGTCATCCTTGCAATAGCACAAACACTCCTGATATTTCCGACATTCCGACAATCCGACAACCATCCAATTTCAGGTGTTTGCAATTATCAGGAGTTATAGGACATGGGACAATGTGGAGGTAATGTATTGCTGATCAGCAGATGGTTGATCAGCTATCCCCTGAGGGAGCATAAAATTGACAGGTGTCGGATTGTCGGATTGTCGGAATTACCACACAATGGGTTCTTTCCCGTGTTCGATCAAGTACTGATTGGCCGTTGAAAATTGTTTGTTCCCAAAGAACCCACGGCTGGCTGATAGGGGCGATGGATGAACTGATTTCAGGATCAAATGCTTTTGCGGATCAATGAATTCACTCTTGCTGATGGCATAGTTGCCCCAGAGGATAAAAACAACATTTTCAAGCCGTTCAGCTACCACATGAATGGCCTTATCGGTGAATTTTTCCCATCCTCTTTTCTGATGTGAACCCGCTTCATGGGCACGAACGGTGAGGGTGGCATTGAGCAACAATACTCCCTGTTTTGCCCATCGTTCCAGATTACCCGTCTTTGGAATGGGCGCCCCGGTATCGGCATTAACTTCCTTAAAGATGTTGCGAAGGCTAGGTGGGAAATCTACTCCATCATTGACTGAAAAGCACAATCCATTGGCCTGTCCGGGGCCATGATAGGGGTCTTGCCCAAGAATAACTACCTTTACCTTTTCAAATGGACATTGTTCAAAGGCATTGAATATCAGTTTTGCAGGAGGATAAATGGTGTGAGTAGCATACTCCGATTTCACAAACGCGGTCAGTGTTTCGAAATAGGGTTGATCAAATTCTTCCTGAAGCTGATTTTTCCAGCTCTCTTCTATTTTAACGTCCATTGTAAATTGGTTTATTTTTTAAGTGTTCCCCGTCAAGCCAAAATTAGGAAAAACTGGCATGAAATGAGGTCTACTTGTGAAAATCATTCCCTCTATAAGCATAAAAAAAGCCGCAACAACCATCCTGAAATAGTTATTGCGGCTTGAATAGGCAATCTCTGCTGCTATACTTTTGGTTTCAAGATAACTTGGCTACGGGGTCCCTGTGGCCTTCTTCTTGGCTTGTTGCGTTTTTTTACCGGACTGGCTTCAGTAAAGAATTTCTTATCCAGTTCGCCTACGTTCATCATGTTCTCCTTCTTGGCTTCGGGTTCTGTATAGCCTTCAAAGGAAGGTTTCTGTCCGCGCTTGTTCATGTTCAGAAATTTCTTTACATCTTCCAGATCAAGCACAAAGACACGTCCTCCATCCGATTGGGAATAACTGTACCAAATTTTTTTCTGAAGGATATCCGTCTTGAAATGACGGGCTAATCCTTTGTCAGTTTCAATGGCCAATAATTCATTGGGGAAATCTTCCAAAGCTTCCAGGTAATGATCCAATTCGTAGGTCAGGCAGCATTTGAGCTTACCGCATCTACCGGCCATCTTCTCGGCATTGGGCGATAAACCCTGCTTAATGGCGGCATCAGAAGTAACACTGGTAAAGTCAGTTCGCCATGTTGAGCAACACAAAGCTCGTCCGCAGGAACCTATTCCGCCAATGCGCCCTGCTTCCTGGCGTGCGCCAATCTGTTTCATCTCTATCTTGATGCTGAATTCCCTGGCGTATTGTTTAATCAATTCACGAAAATCAACCCTGTCGTCAGCGATATAAAAGAAAATGGCCTTGTTGTTATCGCCACGGAATTCCACATCCCCTATTTTCATATCCAGGTTCAGTTCATTGGCGATCTGCCGGGCACGGATCATCACTTTGTTCTCTCGTGCTTTGGCTTCTTCCCATTTAATGACATCGGCTGGGGTGGCTTTTCGGTAAACTTTATGCCATTCATAGCGGTCGGGCTTTTTGACTTTGCGTTTAAACTGAAGCTCGGCTAATTTTCCTGTCAGCGAAACCGCTCCAACATCGTGTCCAGGTGAACAAGACACAACTACTAGTTCATCGCGCTTTAAAGGTATGCGCTCTTCGTTCCTGAAAAACTCCTTTCTCGTACCTTTGAAACGAATTTCAACAATGTCCGTTTCATTGGTTGTGTCAGGTAAATCGCTCATCCAGTCGTATGTTCCCAGCATGGCTGGACGGTCTAAATCTATATTTGTTTTGCATCCTGTGCATCCCATAAATCTCTATTTTATATACAGGGTGCAATATTATCAATTTTCGGGGAGACTTACTATTTTTATTCAATCTAAATAACAAATCAGCAAAAGCGGAAGGTCTTTTTCCATTTTACCTGTTTGTTAAAACCAAGCGTAAAACCGCTATCTTTAGAACCAAAATTAGTAGTCATGCAAATGCGTTATTTTCTCCTGATCTTCCTTTCAATGCTGATCTTTCAGCCCAGGGTAGATGGCCAGTCTTTGAGTCCGACGGCTTCGGTCAGCATACTGACCTGTAACCCGGGAACTGATGTTTATTCGATGTACGGCCACACCGCTATTAGGGTTAGCGATCCTTCCATGGACCTGGATGCGGTATATAACTATGGGGTATTTAGTTTCGAAACACCCAATTTCATGCTCCGTTTTGCCAAAGGACAAACCGATTATTTGATGGTTGGTGAGAAGTTCAGCAGCTTTATGAGGGAATACAATGAAGATAAGCGCAGTGTTTATGAGCAGGTACTCAACCTTTCTGCGGAAGGAAAGAACAAGCTTTTTAATGCCCTTGTGGAGAATGCAAAACCTGAAAACCGGGAATACCGCTACAACTTTTTCATAGACAACTGTGCTACCCGGGTGCGCGACATGATAGAACGCAATGCTGGTGGAACCGTTCATTTTACGGATAACCATCCAACAGAAAGTTATCGTGACTTAATCAAGAAGTTCCACCATTCCTTTCGCTGGATTGACCTTGGTATCGACCTTCTGGTAGGTAAAAAAGCCGATGTACCTGTTTCTGCCTACGGCCAAATGTTCCTGCCCGACTACCTGAAGGATCAGTTTGCGAAAGCTGAAATCACTTTTGATGGTAATGCCCAACCTCTGGTACTTGAAACCCGCACTTTGGTTGAATTCCCCAATTCAAAACAAAATTCTGATCTGCCTTGGCCGGCTATTGTTTTTGGCATCATCTTTCTGTTGGTTGCTGCAATTTCTGTTCGCGGTTATCTGCGCAAGACCAATACCGACTGGCTAGACTACTGGCTGCTTGCCCTGACTGGCATTGCTGGACTGATCATCGGTTGGTTCACCTTGTATTCTGAGCACCCGGCGATGAGTCCAAACTATAATTTGTTGTGGGCATTTCCCCCGAACCTGCTTTTTGCATTTGTATGGAAGAATCAGAAATGGAGAAGCAAAACGAGGTTCTATTTCTGGTTGACAGGAGCGCTTTTATTGCTTTCATTTGTGATGGGTCAACAATTCAACCCAGCAGTTTATTTCATTATTTTGACTTTGCTGGTAAGGGTTGTGGTGAATATGAAGTCAGAGACCCGGAGATAAATAGAAAGCTTAATTGAAAGTAATTTTAGAAACAATTAAATAGATTTTATCACGTTTTACGTTAAATGGTAGTTTGCCTTTTGATTTACTACTGAAAAAAACCGAAATTGATTGTTTTATGAAATTAGTTGTTCTCTTTATATGGCTGAGTGTGTCAAATTTGGTATTGGCTCAAAAACAAGATACCATTACCATTTATTACAAAATAGATGAAAGTTCAATACAAAAAATCCAGCATTGTAAACTTGACTCTGTTGTAAAGGTTCTTAAAGATTCAGCTTCTATAAAAGTTGCTATTTATGGTTATTCTGACCATTCAGGAACTGATCAGTATAATTTGAATTTAACGGATGCCCGAGCAAAAAAGGTAGAAACGTATTTGTTAAATAAAGGAATAAATCCTAACGCCATTTCACTTTGCATTGGAAAAGGAAAGGTTCAATCTAAAGGGACGAATGATAAATTGTTATCTGAACCATTACATCGAAAAGTAGAGCTAATTTTGATTAAAGCACAAGACTCACCTACCAATAAAAATACATCAATTTCTCCCGTTTTGGCTGACTCTACAAGTATAGTCATACGAATGCGAAATTTGAATATTGGAGATAGTTTGGTTTTGAATAACATTAACTTCGAACCGGCTAGTTCAGTTATTCTCAAAGAATCAATAAAACCGTTAAAAGAGCTTCTAAAGGTGCTCCTTGAATCTCCAACACTAAAAATTGAAATACAAGGACATACTGATTGTACACCGGCATTTGAAAAAGCGAGAATATTGTCAACGGACAGAGCAAGAACTATTTGTGATTTTTTGATCAGGAACGGAATTAATTCTAACAGGCTCCAATACATCGGATACGGAAATTCAAGGCCAATAATTAAAGCTATTACTGAAGAAGCTGGTCTCAAAAACAGAAGGGTTGAAATAAAAATAATTGACAAATGATAAAGTATGCAACAATTTTCATTTGCGCATTTTAATTAAATCCAAACTCAAATTGCAGGTATCCCTTTTTGTTGCTATTTTGATCTTAACCATTGGTCAATTTCTTTTTGAAGATCATCATTAGATATTGTTTGCCCATTTTTGAGTTGCTCTCTTGCTGAATTTATACGATGTTTTTGAAAGTCGTCTAGTTTATAAATGCCTTCTGAAGCTTTATTTTCGACAATCGTTTTTATTGCTTTCAAAAATGCAACATCATCAATATGAGACAAATGTTCATCTATGATATGTCTTAATTCTATGGTGCTCATTTTCTTAGATCCTTTCCTCAAAGGTACATATTTTATAATTTCTATTTCCCGATCCGGTTTAAACATCCGAATTCAAAATATGAACATCATGTTTTATTCCAGCCTTTAAACCTTATCTTTGTTCAACTTAAAAAATCAGAAACATTGACCACTGCGCCAAAATATGCTGAAACTCCTTTGATGAAGCAATACAATGCCGTCAAAGCCGTGCATCCTGATGCCATTTTACTGTTCAGGGTGGGTGATTTTTATGAAACTTTTGGAGAAGATGCCATTCGTGCCTCAGGTATTCTGGGCATCACCCTTACCCGCCGGGCCAATGGATCGGCCAGCTATGTTGAACTGGCAGGTTTCCCTTATCACGCCCTCGATACATATCTTCCCAAATTAGTCAGGGCTGGTGCGCGTGTGGCCATCTGCGAACAGTTGGAAGATCCGAAGATGACCAAGAACATTGTCAAGAGGGGCATTACTGAGTTGGTGACCCCGGGAGTTTCCTATAATGACAACATCCTGGAACACCGTGAGAATAACTTCCTGGCCTCTGTTCATTTTGACAAGAAAATGGGAGGTATTGCTTTTCTTGATATCTCAACAGGCGAATTCCTTACAGCAGAAGGCTCGTTCGAATACATCGACAAGCTGCTTAGTTCATTTCAACCCAAAGAGGTTTTGTTCCAGAAAGGAAAAAGCGCTGATTTTACCTCCCTGTTTGGGGGTAAATATTATACCTTTTCCCAAGATGACTGGGTTTATACCGATGATGCCGCCAATGACCGCCTGAACCGGCATTTTGAAACCAAATCTCTTAAAGGCTTTGGGGTGCAGGAACTGAATTATGGAATCATTGCCTCCGGTGCAATTATGCATTACCTTGATCTGACCCAGCATCACCAGACCAAGCACATTGTCAGCCTGTCGCGCATCGAAGAAGACAAATACGTTTGGCTCGACCGTTTTACCATCCGTAACCTTGAGCTTTTTAATTCCATCAATGAAGGGGCCAAGACACTTGTCCAGGTGATCGACAAAACCATTTCACCCATGGGCGCCCGTTTGCTCAAACGTTGGATTGCCCTTCCCTTGAAAGAAATTGCAGCCATCAACAACCGCCTCAACGTCGTGGAGTATCTGGTAAAGGACGAGGACCTGAAGGATAATCTTGAAGAGCATATTCGCCAGGTAGGCGATCTGGAACGCATCATTTCAAAGGTAGCCGTTGTACGCATTAACCCTCGTGAAGTGGTTCAATTGAAAAATGCACTTCAGGCTATTGCACCCATCAAGCAGTTGTGCGCTCAAAGCGAATCTACCAACTTGCAGCGTTTTGCCGAACAACTGAATCCCTGCGAATCCATTCGTCTGCGTATTGAGAAAGAAATACATCATGATCCGCCTACATTGGTCAACAAGGGAAGTGTGATTGCCCCTGGTGTTTCTCCTGAGTTGGATGAATTGCGTATGCTGGCCTTCTCAGGAAAAGATTACCTGGCTCAGTTGCAAGATCGCGAAGCTGAACGTACGGGCATCTCAAGTCTCAAGATTTCGTTTAACAATGTTTTCGGCTATTACATTGAAGTCAGAAATACCCACAAGGATAAAGTGCCGCCAGAATGGATACGTAAACAAACCCTGGTAGGCGCTGAACGATACATCACCGAGGAACTGAAGGAATACGAATCAAAGATATTGGGTGCTGAGGAGAAGATACTGGCCATTGAGGTCAGACTGTTCAATGAACTGGTAATAGCACTGGCTGAATATATCCAGGCCATCCAGCTGAATGCCGCCATTATCGGGCAGTTGGATTGCCTGCTTTCATTTGCTACCACAGCTGTTGAATACAGGTATTTCCGGCCTGAAATCAACGATTCAAAAGATATTATCATCAGAGGTGGCCGTCATCCGGTGATCGAACACCAGCTGCCTATGGGGGAATCCTACATATCGAACGATGTGACCCTGAATCAGGACGATCAGCAGGTGATCATCATCACCGGACCTAACATGGCAGGTAAGTCGGCTTTGCTGCGTCAAACGGCCTTAATTGTGCTCATGGCCCAGATCGGAAGTTTTGTCCCTGCACAGGCAGCCCAGATTGGTTATGTGGATAAGATATTTACCCGCGTAGGTGCATCAGACAACATCTCCCTGGGTGAATCCACCTTTATGGTTGAAATGAACGAGGCGGCCAGTATCCTGAATAACCTTTCGGACCGGAGCCTGATTCTGCTGGACGAACTTGGACGCGGCACTTCTACCTATGACGGTATTTCAATTGCATGGTCGATTGTTGAATACATCCACGAACATCCCAAGTCGAAGGCCAAAACCATGTTCGCTACCCATTACCACGAACTGAATGAGATGGAGAAATCATTCGGCAGGGTGAAAAACTTCAATGTGACCGTTAAAGAGGTGGGCAATAAGGTGATTTTCCTTCGTAAGCTGATGCCCGGCGGAAGTAACCACAGTTTCGGAATTCATGTAGCCCGCATGGCCGGAATGCCCCCTTCTGTGGTCCATCGTGCCGATGAAATCCTGCTTCAGTTGGAAGATACCCACCGCAAGGATGGATTATCGAAGCCTTTGGATGGCATGGCCGAGAAGAGGGAAGGCTTTCAGCTGAGTTTCTTCCAACTCGACGATCCGGTATTGAAACAAATCCGTGATGAGATCAAGAATCTGGACATCAACCAACTTACTCCCCTGGAAGCTTTAAATAAGCTGAGTGAAATCAAGAAGATTACCGGTCTGGATAAGCCTTTTAAAAAATAATGCACCAAAAAAACCTAAAGTTGGTTTCCTTTTTTGGTGAAAGGAAAAATAGGTATATATTTGCAACGCTGTTTCAGGAAGCACTAAACAGTACGTTCAAACCAGAAAAATACCGCATTTGCCACCAAAATGCGGTTTTGTATTGAAAAGGCATCTTGGGTTCAGAAGTTTACCTGACCTACACAAATGCGAGAATAGCTCAGTTGGTAGAGCACGACCTTGCCAAGGTCGGGGTCGCGAGTTCGAGTCTCGTTTCTCGCTCTTTTTAAGGAGGCCCGGATGGTGGAATCGGTAGACACGCAGGACTTAAAATCCTGTGGCCATTGGCTGTGCGGGTTCAAGTCCCGCTCCGGGTACTTTTTTAAAAACTGGTTCAATACATGATTGCGAGAATAGCTCAGTTGGTAGAGCACGACCTTGCCAAGGTCGGGGTCGCGAGTTCGAGTCTCGTTTCTCGCTCAGAAATAAGAAAGCACTTCGGATAACCGGGGTGCTTTTTTATTTTTATCAATTGTTCATTCACGGTTTTTTATGGATCAAGTGCAAAAGACGGATCAAGTGCAAAAGACGGTG
>DMFR01000390.1 GCA_003450125.1 Prolixibacteraceae bacterium
TTACAGATGAGTTACAGATGATATAGACCGAGTACAGGTCGTAGACATAGGAAAAACAGTTGAAGGGAATTATTTTGAAGGCTGTACACGGTGCTTTAACAAAGATTTGATGGGATTGAAAAACCGCTCTATCAGTCTTAGGTCTTCAGTTATAATTTCTGCCGACCCTTTCATCTCCTGGCTGAACTTTAAGGGAATGTTGTAATTGGTCTTCATATCCTGGGGCAGGGTCACTTCTACCACATAGTTTTCATTGTTGGCCATCAGTGAAATATTTTTTACCGTCCCATTGAGAAAACCATATTCCATGTAGGGGAAATTCTCAAATCGGATATTCACCCTTTGACCGATGGCCACTTTTCCTGCTCCTTTGGGCGGCAGGCTGATACGGCCAATGATCTGGGATTGCTTTTCCGGAATAACGGCAAAAACGATTTCATCTTTTTTGACCTGTTGATTCTTCGTATAGATATTTGTAAAACTTACCTTCCCTGCAATGGGGCTTTTGATGATAAAGGTTTGTTCCCACTGGGTCAAACGGCTTTTTAACACATTCATTTCTTCGATGAGCGAGTTTTGCGCTTTCTTCTTTAGGTCGGCATAGGCCATTTCATCATCCACCACCTCCTGTTCCAGTTTAATGATCGAGCTTTGCGTTTCAGCGAGCTTGGTCCTTGCCCCATTGGTATTGAATTTCTTCTGAAGCAGCAGCCCTTTTGACTTTTCAAGATCAAGGTCTGAAAGCACCGCTTTGACCTGTAGCAGTGAATCACGTTTGAATTGATTGTTCCCGATACGTAAATCAGCTTCCATGTCCAGCTTTTGGGCCATCAGACGATCGTAATAAATCTGGTTCATGGCAATCTGATTCTTGAGCGACTTAATCTTTTTGGGATGCAGGTTAAGCCGAAGGAAAGAAAAATAATCGTTGTAAAGCCTCACGAAGCTTGAATAGTCTTGCTGTATATCTCCCAATTGAAGCCCCACTTCAGGAGTGACAGCCGACAGCGTATCAAAAGTCAGCATAAAAGGTTCCATGCGCAGAAGAAGCGTTTTAAGCTTCATGGCATCGTTATAACTGGCCGTACTTTCCAAGATGGCGATTACCTGGTCCTTGGAAACGAGTTGCTGATCTGCCGCCATCAGGGAGTCGATACGGGCCGTTGTACGAGCAGCCAGGTAAGCAGGTGGATTTTCTGACAATACGACAATGCTCGCATTGATCACATCAGGATAACGAAAGAAATAACTTCCACCCAGTATAAGCATCAGCAAGCCCAATACCAGTACAATCCCCGAGCGGATCATCCACCTGGGCCATTGCTGAATGATTTCCTGGAATTCATCGCTTCTTAATTCTATATCTATCTTCTCTTTTCCCATGATAAACAAGTGTTCAGTGTTCTCTGAAAATTAAGGATTTTAAGGATTTTAAGGATTTTAAGACCTTAACCCTTCAACCATTTAACTATTCAACCATCTAACCATTCAACCATCTAACCATTAACGATTAACGATTGAAGATTAACGATTTAACCATCCAACCCCTTCTAATTCCCCAGCTCCAGCTGATTCTTCACCAGCTGATAATAGGCTCCCCTGCTGAGGGTTAATTGTTCATGGCTGCCAATTTCCACAATTTTTCCTTTCTCCAATACAATGATCTGGTCCGCATTCCTGACCGTACTTAAACGGTGAGCCACTACCACGACAGTTTTCCCGGTAAAGAATTCATTTAGGTTCTCCAGGATCACCTTTTCATTGTTGGCATCCAATGCATTGGTTGCCTCATCAAAGAAAATAAAATCAGGATTCTTATAGATGGCCCGTGCAATTAAGATGCGTTGTTTCTGTCCCTGGCTCAGTCCAATTCCCTCAGGGCCAATTTTGGTATTGTAACTTAAGGGCAATCCTTCGATGAATTCTCTGATATTGGCCATACGGACAGCATAACTTAGGCGGACTTTGTCAATTTCTTCATCTCCAATGGCAATATTGGTAGCAATCGTATCTGAAAAAATAAAACCATCCTGCATGACCGCCCCACATTTACTTCGCCACCAATGCTGCCTGTAGTTAGCCAGATCGGTCTCCCCCACCCTTATCGATCCCGATACCGGGGGATAAAACCCAAGCAGCAGTTTCACCAGGGTAGTTTTTCCACTTCCACTGGTGCCCACAATGGCTGTGACTTTTCCCTGCGGGATAACCAGATTAAGGGTATCGAGTACTTTGGGTGAACGGGGCCCTTCGTATTGGAAAACAAGATTATTGATATGAATGTCAGCCACAGAAGGCAATGATTCCAGTTTGCCCATTTGATCCTCTTCCTCATCCTTATGGGTATGAATCTCGCTTAAGCGCTCCAGGCTGATTTTAGCGTCCTGAGATACCTGTATAAATTCAATCATCTGTTCCAGCGGACTGTTCATCTGGCCAATGATGTATTGGACTGCCAGCATCATACCCAGGGTCATATCTCCATGAACCACCGAAGTGGCGGCAAGTACCGTAATGACAATATTTTTAGTTTCGTTGATAAATACCGATCCTGCCTGCTGGTATTGCTGCAATGACAAACTGCCAATGTTTACTTTGAACAACCTGGCCTGGATACGCTCCCACTCCCATCGCTTCTGCCGCTCGTAATTGTTCAGCTTGATCTCCTGCATCCCGTTGATCAGCTGAATCAGCTTACTCTGATTGTCGGACAGTTGGGTAAACCTTTTATAATCCAGCTCACGCCTTTTCTTCAGAAACAGGAATATCCACCCGATATACAATCCCGAGCCCAGCAGGAATACTGCAAAGATTAACCAACTGTAAACGGCCAATACGATGCTAAATATAACAATATTAAACAAGGAAAAAACAACATTAAGCGATTGTGAAGTCAGGAACCGTTCAATACGATGGTGATCACTGATGCGCTGGAGGATATCCCCGATCATCTTGGTGTCGAAGAACCCGATGGGCAGCTTCATCAGCTTGATCAGGAAGTCAGAAATGATGCTGATATTGATCCGTGTGCTGATATGAAGCAGAATCCAGGAACGGATAAAATCGACCGTCATACGGCTTATAAACAGCACCATCTGGGCGGCCAGTATCAGGTAAATAAAGTTAATATCCTGGGTATTGATCCCCACATCCACGATGCTTTGGGTCAGGAAGGGAAAGATCAGCTGAAGAAGGCTGCCGGCCACAAAGCCAAGAACAAGCTGAACGATCAATCTGCGGTGAGGCTTCAGGTATTTGAGCAAAAAGCGGAAATCGCCTCTTTTCTTTTCCTCTCCCTCCAGGTCAAAGAAAGTCGGTGTCGGGTCAAACATGAGGCAAATGCCTTTCTCCTCACCCTGCCGGAGAGTTGCCAGCCAATGTTTTTTAAATTCACTAACCGTGTATTCCACCAGCCCAAATGCCGGATCTGCTATAGACACTACTCCTTTTTTGTATTTATACACCACCACAAAATGCTCCTGGTCCCAATGTACCACGCAAGGCTTTGGAACTTCCATCAACTGATCAATGGTAATCCTGGCGCCGATAGTTCGAAACCCTATCGCTTCAGCGGCATCGCTTAATCCTAGCAGGGAAACCCCTTCGCGGGTAATGTGTGACAGGGTCCGTAGTTTGTGTAGTGAATAGGTCTTCCCGTAAAAGGCAGCTATCATTCGCAAACACGACGGACCGCAATCCATGGCATCATATTGCTTAAAGAAGGGAAATCTGGCCATAAAAGTTCATAAATGCCCAAAAATAGCAGATTTATGTGAAAAGGCGCTATGATGGGCAAAACTTATAAAAATGAATTCCCAATCGTACAAATATTCTGTCATCCGGAACATGGACAAATCACCTGCTAAGTAATTCCCAATACCGCCATACCTTTCATTGAGGGGAACCGGGACCCGCGATTTGCAATCGCGGTAGAATCAAAATCAACAATGAAGAGACATTAGGAATGGATGTAAAGTCATTAGCATTCTCGAAAATCCAATGGCGATTGCAAATCGCCGCACCCCCTTGTCGCCCTCTCTATTTTAAAAACAGCTCAGATGAGATTGGAAAGATCCGGTCTCTTTCATCGCAAACAAATTCCATTTGGGTCATGATATTTTGTTCCGATTCAAACAAGTCAATTTGCTCAAGGATTAACTGCTCTTTTTCAAAGGCGTATGCCTTTTTGATCTCATTACTCTTGGGATGATCTTTAAAGGTGGGTTCAATGGCCCAAAATTCATCCACTTTTGCCAGTTCAGTATCTCTGCTAACCTTTATTTGTTTCGTAATAGATCCCAGTTGAGCCACCAATACATCCCACTGAAAATTTAAAAGAATCAACAGGTCAACAATCACTTTCTCCGTTTCCTTCAGCACTTCCAACTGATTGTCCTGATCCTTTAAAAGTCCCAGTAACCGGTCGAGTTCATCATTGGTTTGCTTGTATTTCTCCCAATAGGGCTCCTCATTTTTAGTCTCTAATATCTTAACACGGATCGAATCGATAAGGCTACTGGCATAATGCTTATCCGTGATCCCCATTGCGGTGTAGGCATCCCAAATTCCTTTGAATTGTACATCCTGAACGCTCAACCTTTCCTCAATCCTGTCGTGTTGTTCAAACACCATTTCGACCAGGGTTTCCGCATGACGTCCCAGGTCCCTTAGAGTTAATGTTTTTTCTTCCATCTGATGGTGTTTAAAAGTGAATGTGACTGAACAACTAAGTTAGAGTCGTAACAACTTTCCCAAAGCTTTTAAACGAGTTTATAAACTTTGGGAACGTTCGCCTATAAAAGTATAAAAATGATAACAATAAGTGCAGCTTTTTATCTAATTTATTATTGTACGTTCAGCTCTATTAGGCCGTCCTTACAGATCATCCAAAGAATGAGCACATATTTTTTAACATGTCTGATTGAAATAAGTATGCTTTTATGCGTCGTTGATTATTTTTGGGTTTCAATCTCTTCCAAAGATTTCCCTTTAGTTTCGGGCAATTTCCTGAGGATAAAAAGAAAACCAGAGAGACAGATCAACCCATATAACCAAAAAGTTCCGCTGGCATTGAGTAGTTTATTCAGGATGGGGAATGTATAAGTGAGCACAAAGCATGCAACCCACAAAGCTGTAGTTGCTACAGCCATAGCCGCACCACGGATTTTGTTTGGAAATATCTCAGAAAGCACCACCCATGTTACTGGTGCCAGGGTCATTGCATAAGTTGCAATGGCAAGCATTACCAACACCAAAATGGCCAGACCTTTTACTTCGAAAAAATAACTTCCTCCTAACAGGAAATAAATAACAGCCAACCCAATGGAGCCAAGCAACATCAGTTTGCGACGTCCCCAACTATCAACCATCCGCATAGCAAGTACAGTGAATACAAGATTAACGGTACCGGTAATCACAATATTAAACAGCATATCTCCCACGGAATAGCCTGCTGAGGTAAATATCTCTTCGGCATAATTGAAGATCACATTAATGCCACACCATTGCTGAAAGACAGCCAGCACAATTCCAAGAATCAACATTGGACGAACTTTCCTGGCCGTCAACGCCTTCCAATCCACTTTGGCCTGTGACTCCTCTAAAGTAACGGCCATATTTTTTTGTTCCTGAAGGGCATATTCACGACCCCCAATCTTTTCCAGTATCTTCAGAGAACCGTCCCACTTACCTGATTTCGCCAGGAAACGCGGGCTTTCAGGTATGAAAAAGGCAAGTATAAAAAAGACAATTGCAGGTACTGTTCCTGCCCAGAACATCCAACGCCATCCCATCTGGCCGTTCCACGATTGCAGAATTTCTGTATCAGTAGCTCCTCCGGGAATCTTCTCAGCAATCAGGAAATTGATGAATTGTGCTGCCAGTATTCCGATCACAATGGTCAGTTGGTTGACTGAAACCAGTCTTCCCCTTATAGAGGCAGGAGATATTTCAGCAATATACATGGGTGAGATGGCTGAAGCCAGGCCAATGCCCAATCCTCCAATTAACCGGTAAAGAATGAATACCGTAAATTGATTGGCCATACCAGTTCCTATTGCTGCCATGGTAAACATGGCCGCAGCCATGATCAAAGGGAGTTTACGTCCATAGCGGTCACTAAACCAACCAGACATCATTGCCCCGAATAAACAGCCTATAAGAGCACTGCTCATGGCCCATCCCTGTAAGTAGGGAGAGGTGGCAATATCGAAGAAACGCTCGTAAAAAGGCTTCGCACCGCCAATTACTACCCAGTCGTATCCAAACAACAGGCCACCCATTGCCGAAACCAGGGTGATCCCTAATATAAATCCATGATTGTATTTTATCTTTTCCACTTTGTATCAGAATTGGTTACCGCAAAATCAGCATTCAATATTATGAAAAAGAATGAACAATCTTATTAATAGAATGGATAATCTTATTAATGATTGCTGGATTAGTGGAATTCAAGGATTAGTGGCATTCAGGGACCAAGGCTATATCAAGGCTATATTAACCCTATATCAAGGCTATATCAACGCTATGTTTAAAAATAAAAACATAGCGTTGATATAGCCTTGATATAGCGTTGGTCCCTGCCGAACAATTGGATTGGGCAAGTTTGGAAATGAAAAAGGGGGAAATGAATTCAGACAATGAGTGGGAAGAGAAACCTTCGGGCAATACTATTTCAATCAGCTGATGGAGCAGATCATGGGGAGTAACTTAGCCTAATCTGAGGTTAAGAGAAATCATTTTAAAACATCATTGGTGATTGCCTTACAGGTGACAGAGGAGCTATCAGGAGGTCCAGGTATTGATCGTTTGAACAATTCTCCAACTGTTATTTTTCTTTACCAGATAGATTAATAATCCCTCAGCGCCAAGACTTGCATAATAATGGCCTACTGCAACAATGGCTTGATCCTTATCTTTATTGAATCCTACCCTGGTCAAATCAATCATTCCATTAGAATTAGGGTGTTTTTTATAGAAATCATTCCAGCCCTGATTGACATCTGTAGGAGTGAAAAAATGCGCTACTTCTTCGCTTGTAATGAGCGTAATTGTCTTTGAAGGAACTGTGAGTTGGGTCCCCAAATTGAACGAGGAATCATTTTTCTCAGTGAAGTCACTAAAAAGGGTGGCATCCAAGTCTGGATTATCCTTTTTGATTGATTCCTGATACCCGTTAATCATAGAAGAAGCAATTAAGACGACTGTTTTTTGTTTAATAACCAACTCTTTTGAGCTTTTAAAATTCTCTTTGAGGATCAATGAATACACTTGATATTCGTTTACATCAATCGAATCAACCGGATTCAACTTATATTCAGGTAGGACATCATCTTTCTTGTTGAAGCAATTGGTCAATATCAACAATAGAAATAAAGGAAAAACCAAATACTGTATCTTTTTCATTGTCATAACTTTTGGTATAGAAACAAGATGCGGTTCTTTGTAAAAGGTTGCGTCAAGTAATCAATCAACTCGTTTCTTATTTACACAGTCATTGTTTTCATTTCATTTTTCATGAATTAATTTCCTGAAATACCATTCGATCTTATCAAATAATCAGATCTGATCATTTGGCAAGATCGAATGTTAGGTATCTTTTCAGAAAACAGGTACATCGGCTTCTATACTTTGGGCATTGAAGCATGGACATGAATTTAAAGGGATTGACGTTGTTCAACTACTCCCCCATTTTGTCCTATATACTTCCCTGCTTGGCTTCCGGATGTTGATAATACACCTTAGCCGTATCGACTACCCGTTTCAAAGAAACGGCACCAGTGAGTGATAAATCTTCAATCTTCAGATTATCTTTGATGAACTTTACTGAAAACTCTCCGTAAAGCTGCCCTATGGCAGTAGTTAAAAAGTCTGAGGCAAGCATTTCGACATTCAAAAAAGACAAAGTGACCATTTGACCCTCAGATAGAGTCGATTTGATTAATTCAAATACCTTCTGCCCATCTTCTGTTTTTACACACGCAGAATCACCCACTGTATCTACTATAGATATTGTTGTATTTTCCATGATGTTTCCTGTTATTAATGAATACTAAAATTAGATCAAGCCTACAATTTTTCAAGGATAGAACCGCAATAACTATGTGTTAAAAATTTGACCAAATATCATTATTTCCAGTATCACTACAAAACAATTCTCTCTGAATTATCTTAAAATTATTGAACTTGCTGGGCGCACCACAGGTTTACACCCGTGGCTATTCATATTCAATCCTTTCAGGATTATAACCCTCGGAACCACGAATGCCGTTGAATATGATTAACCATGTATGCAATGCATGGGAACGCGAAACACCTTAATTCACTTTTCTATTTAATCATCAGACCCTTGATCTGGTTAATGCTGAGTTCCACCACTGGATTAAACTTTCCACTGGTCATGTATTTCTTCAGACTATAAAGCAATTGATTTGCTTCGGGACGCTGATCCAGATTACTTTGCAGGTCAATACCCGAAACAAGTATCCTGCCTTTACCGACTTTAGCTTCAAAAATCAGTGCAAGTGGGCGGTTGGTTACCCAATCATCAATCACCCTTACAATGGGTTTCAATTGGGAAGGAAAGTTGGTCAGGTTGATGGCTGCAGAATGGCTCATGGCGTCCCACCATTGATAATTGCTGTGGTAATCAGTTGGAAAATCAGCAAGGGCAGGATGAGAAGGATTACAAAGGATACCCAATGTATTTGGAGCCTGTCCGTGGGTCCAGGCTGTATTCCAGAAAATGCTGGAGAAGCCAATTTTAATATCTCCACCCATTTCTTTTGATAGGCTTCCCTTACTAAGATTTAAAAGTACGGCACCTCCATTTGTCAGGAAGTGTTCCGTTTGAGCACTCAGGCTCTGAACTATCTGAATATTCTCTTCTCCTGGAATAGTTGCTTTGATGGCTGGATACACCCAGAAGTCCCAGGCATTGCTTAATCCATTTACGGTTACTTCAAGCTTTAGGTTTTCAGGTGTAGAAACAGATGACAGTGAAAAAGAAACAGTTCCCAATTTAAAGCAGTTTCCCAATGGAATATCAGTCTTGGTAAATTTCCCCGATTGAAGAACCTTATCCTTTATATCGGTGATCTTCCATTCAGGAATGCATGAGCTGATGGGGCCATCACCATAATGCGCTACTTCAACCGGGGCTTCGAAGGTTTCATTGCTGGTATAAACACATTTTTTCAATCTGGCAAGAGGAACTGTAGAGTTGCAAAAACGCTTGTATTCAGCCGCAGAGATATATCCCTTTTCGCCCCAGAAGGCATCAAGAACACCCACCAAGGCAGTTCCCTGTCCTGGGAAATCATGCAGGTCGAGCAGTTGGAATCCACCAAAATCCTTGGTGCGCAAAGCGGCTTCAATATCGGCCTTGTAACAAAGGGCCTGAAGTTTCCCGGAGGCCAAAAGAAAGCTGTCGGCCAGTTGCTCCATACCATGGTCTTTCAATGTTTCCTGAAACAATTCAAAGTTACGTGCACGCATGACACCAGTGTACCTGGCAATCTCCTTGAAGTTGGGATAAACACACCACTGCCCTATTTCATGGCTGATTACCGGCTGCGGATACTTGGAATTGAAGGCCGACCAGTCATAATCTGTACGAGGGGCTTGCCCATTAATGATGCTTTTAAATTCCTGCCCCCAGCCCTGGATACGCGGATCAGGGGTACTGAGGTAATCACTTTCAGCAACCAGAGGCCAGCCGGATGCAGTGGTATAAATGCGGCGATTGTCCTTGTTTTTCCAGTATTTTACAAACTCAGTCAGGAAAGGCACATGGTTCGCCCCTGCCGGTTCATTGCCATAAGCCATCATGCAGAAGGAAGGGTGATTGCCATAAGCTTCCACCATACGCTCACTCTCTTCATAAAGGTATTGATCAAAGGGCTTTCCATCACCAATAGTAGTGGATCCATTGGCCCATGAAGAACATTCCACATGGAGATAAAACCCCGTTTGATCGGCAGCCTCAAAAGCCGCATTGGGAGGGCACCAGGAATGGAAACGCATGTGGTTCAATCCATGGGCACGACAAATGTTAAAAATACGCAGCCACTCTTCCTTGTCCGTTGGAGGATAGCCTGTCTTGGGGAAAATGGCACATTCCAATGTTCCACGAAGGAAAGCAGGCTGACCGTTAATCAGAAGCTGCCTGCCAACTGCTTTAAATTCCCTCATTCCAAAGGAGGTAGACAAAACATCAGTTTGCCCGGATGTTTTATCTTTTAAACTGGCTTGCAGGGTATAAGTATCTGGATGAAATTCATTCCACAATTTCAGTTCATTGCCCATTGAAAAGGTCACATCCACTTCATTGTCTCCATCATTCAATTCAAAGGTCTTGGATTCATTGTTGGATGTTCCCTTCACTGAAAGATCCAGATTCACAGAGGTGGGTTTCCCCGTTGGGTTCTGAACCTTTACCTTGACGGCTATCTTTTTATTCTGAACATCGGGAAAGATCTGCATACTTCGTATATTTACCAGTGGGCGGGCTTCGAGGTACAACTGGCCCACCATCCCATTCCAATTGCCCTGGGTATGGTCTGAAATACTATGGGAATTATTACCCGGATCAATATCCTTTACCCGGTTGTCAATGCACAAGGTCAATAGGTGCTTTCCGGGAGTCAGTATACGGGTCAGATCATACTGATGGGGCGTTCCCAATGAATTGCGCATTCCTATTTTCTTACTGTCCACCCACAAATTGCTTTCCCAATGGCAGCGTTCAAGAAAAAGGCCGACAAACTGACCGTTCCAGCTCTCCGGTATAGTTACTTCCTTTTGGTACCAGGCAGCCCCTTTGTAATATTTAACAGGCTGCAGCCAGAAGGGAATCTTGATGTTTCCCGGTTCACGGAACTTGGCATATTCCGGCTTGGTATAAAATGAACTGTCCACTATATCTCCCATCCATGGAGTTTTAAGACTAATATCATCGCCTATACCGTTGGAGGTCAGCGAACCGGGTAAGCTTAAAGTATCCCTTAAAACCTGGTTAAACCAACTTTCTGCAACGCCTTTGTCCGCAGGGTCCATCGCATATTGCCATGTTCCTGAAAGGTCGATCTTCTGTAGGAATGCCGATTGTTGGCAGGATACAAACAGGATTGTAAGCAAAGCGAGAAGGACAAGCGAATGTCTCATAAGTTTGGAGGTAGTTATTGATCTGTTGGCCATTTTCTAATATTTAACTTGTTAACTTGTATTTAGTTGGCTATTGGCTCGGGGAAGGCATCAGGGAAATCTTCCGTGTAACAAAACATTTCGATCAGCAAAACATACGTTACTTTATAAACAGGAAGTTCGTCGTAAATTGCCATTGTATCAAAAAAAACCGACCGCCAAAGATGGTTAAGCAGTAAAAATAGTCTATAAATCAAATAGCCTATAAATCTTTAACACAACGAACTGAAAAGCCGCAACCCTTGAAGTTGCCGTCTCTGGACAGGCTACCGCTATCGTAGTTCATATACCGGTCCCAGGCCCTGACATTATCGTTCTCGTCAGAGCTCCACCAGTAAGCGAAGGTGCCAAAGACGGTGTATTTTCCATAGTCGTACCGAAAGCCACCCGGAAGGGCTGTAAAGCCAGTTGTGTTATTTTTTGTCAAATCGTTGCCTGCTGCGCCAGCTATAGTTGAGGAAGCCCAGTCGGTAGTAGAAGCCAAAGCTTTGTCTACGGAGCCAGAAGTACCAAGATTGGCAGATACGTAGTTTTTGAGAGTGGTCCACTCAGCATCTGAAGCTACATGCCAACCAGTAGGGGCAATGTTTCGGCTGTCGGCAACGGCAAACCAATTGTAAAGTTTGCCATATTTAGTGCCAATGACAGCATCGTTGTTGTAATTGCAACACGCTCCGGTTGTAAGGTTGCCCCATGATGTGCTATCGGTAACATTGGGTATTGGGCTACCATCGCGGTACTTGGTCGTCTTCAGGTTTTCGACCATCCAAACCTGAGTACCTAGAATTATCGTTTGATAAACATTTCCGTCAATGTCAGTAACCGTACCTGCACTACCTCCCGGTTTTGTTGTAAACGACATCGCGTCACCATAACCAGTACCGACACTGGTTGTAACATAAGCACGTACGGAATAGGTGGTGCCATTTACCCCAGTTGACAAACCAGTTAAAGTACTGACATAAGTGCCAACCCCCACTCCATCGGTAGTCTTGCTGTCGGCTATGGTTGGTGTTGTGCCGGTACTCCAACAAACCCCGCTGGCTATTATTGGCGAACCACCATTAGAAATTATTGTACCCCCGCTGCTTGCCGTGCTTGATGTGATATTCGTTACTTCTGATGTTGTCAGCACTGGCATTGTAGCTGTTGTCGACACGGGCACTGGGGCTGTTGGGTCACCACTTTTAGTGCAACTGCTTGTAAACAATAAAAACGCTCCGATTAATAGCATGGAGTAATTCAGATTTCGAAAGGTTAATTTCATGTCAATCTAATTTAAGATACTAATAATAAGTTAATTGTAAATGCTGTTTGGTTTTGGTGAGCAGTTGCATTGTAGGGCAATCTGCATATTCGTTAATTTTTTTTACACTAATCCATTCATTTACAGAACCAAAGGTATATATTAAAACCATAATACAAAAGTATGTACGATAAAATTCCTTTTGTAGTGTTTCTACATGATTTCATACCATTGCTGAAGGAATGTTTTCGATCAACTTGTGTTATGGTTATTCCGCCAATAAGCAGGTTTGGCAATAAAAATCTAAAAAAACCTATTATAAAACATGTTATTTATCTACAAATCTCGATATGAGAACTTTACAATCATAAGCCAGGAAGCCCTATATAAGACAATACACTGATATTCTTATCATTTAATAATTGGCAAAAACTCCTGTTTCATTAGCATTTTCAAGTAAAGTGTATGCATGTTGGTTGTTAATTAATTATTACTAATTTTGGTCGTCTCTGTTGATTATCGTGTCATAAAGTTGATAAGGAATAATTTGTAAACCAATATAACTATCTTAATATGAAAGTCTATAAAACAGATGAGATTCGCAACATTACACTGATTGGTAATGCTGGCAGTGGGAAAACCACCCTCGCAGAGGCTATGCTTTTGGAGGGTGGAGTAATTAACCGCAGAGGGGATGTGGCAAGTAAGAATACGGTGTCCGACTACCATCTGATTGAGCAGGAATACGGCAATTCCGTGTTTTCTTCGCTCATGTACACTGAAGTGAACGGCAAGAAGATCAACATTCTGGATACTCCCGGGATGGATGATTTCTGTGGCGGAGTGGTTTCTTCCCTCCAGGTAGCAGCCCTTGGGCTGATGGTCGTAGATGCCTCAACAGGTATTGGCGCAGGTACAGAATCAGCTTTCCGTCATGCAGAAGCGGCCAATGCAAAGGTGATTTTTGTCCTCAATCACCTGGACAATGAAAATGCCAATTACGACCGCGACATTGAATTGCTCAAAGGAAAGTTTGGCAATAAAGTGACAATTGTACAGTATCCCGTTGAAACGGGCATGGGCTTTAACTCCATTGTTGATGTGCTGAAAATGAAAATGTACAAGTACGGTCCTGATGGAGGAAAGCCGCAAATACTTGACATTCCTGCCTCAGAAAGAGAACGTGCCGATGCCCTGCACAACGAACTGGCTGAAATGGCTGCTGAAAATGAAGAATCACTGATGGAACTCTATTTCGAACAGGGAGAACTGTCTGAAGACGATATGCGCAGAGGAATGAGAATCGGGATGACCAAACGTGATTTGTTCCCCGTTTTCTGCGTTTCTGCAAAGAAAAACATGGGAGTTGGACGTTTACTCGAATTCGTGTGTAACATCGCTCCTGCCCCATCACAGGTCCCCATGAGAGAAGTCATTGAGGGAACCCCAGTCGTGATGGATGAAAAAAGCCCTACTTCACTGTTCGTTTTCAAGACAGCCCTCGAACCCCACGTAGGGGAAGTGACCTATTTCAAGGTCATGTCTGGGAAAGTCACGGAAGGAAAAGATTTGCACAATACCTTTAACAACGGAAAAGAAAGACTTTCACAGCTTTTTGTGACTGCCGGAAAGAACCGCACCCCTGTTACCGAATTGGTAGCCGGTGATATTGGCTGTACCGTAAAACTGAAAGATACCAAATTCAACCAGACCCTTTGCGACAAGGACATGGATTTGAAATATGCCCCCATTGTATTTCCTGAACCCAAATTCAGGGTGGCTGTTAAAGCAGTTTCAGAAACCGATGATGAAAAGGTGGGTGAAATCCTGCACAAGGTAAAAGAGGAAGATCCAACTTACCTTGTCAGATATTCAAAAGAATTAAAACAACTGATCGTCGAAGGGCAGGGAGAATACCACCTGAACACCTTAAAATGGTACTTTGACCACATTCATAAAATTGCCATTGAATTCAAGGCTCCCAAGATCCCTTACCGCGAAACCATTACCAAGTTTGCACAGGCTGATTACCGCCACAAGAAGCAATCCGGTGGCTCTGGTCAGTTTGGGGAGGTTCACATGATCATCGAGCCATTCGAAGAAGGAAGTACTCCCAAAAACATGTTTGTGTACAACGGAAAGGAAATGAAGATTTCTGTACGCGATACCCAGGAAACTCCACTGCCATGGGGTGGAAAACTTGTTTTCCACAACTGTATCGTGGGAGGTTCAATCGACACCCGCTTCCTGCCTGCCATCCTGAAAGGGATCATGGAAAAAATGGAAGAAGGACCGCTTACAGGATCTTATGCCCGCGATATCCGTGTTTATATCTATGACGGAAAGATGCACCCGGTTGACTCTAATGAAATCTCCTTCCGTCTGGCAGGTCGTAATGCATTCAGCACTGCCTTCAGGAATGCAGGCCCAAAGATCCTTGAGCCAATCTATGATTTGGATGTATGGGTTCAGGGCGAACGTATGGGTGATGTAATGAGTGACTTACAAGGTCGCCGCGCATTGATCATGGGTATGGGAAGTGAGAAAGGCTACGAAAAGATAACGGCCCGTGTTCCGCTGAAAGAAATGAACAAATACTCTACTTCACTGAGTTCTTTGACAGGCGGACGTGGTGTATTCAACATGAAGTTCGCTGCATACGAAAAAGTGCCTCAGGAAGTACAGGATGAACTTCTGGCAGCTTATGCATCGGAAGAAAAAGAAGAATAATGACCAATATTACCTTATCAAATCAATAATTTCAAATGCAGAAAACCCGGGTAAGCCACCCGGGTTTTTCTTATTTTATTGGCTTTTTGCTGCTAGCTTCTTGCTTCCTGTTGCCAGCCAGTAGCCAAAAGCCAGCAGCCAGTATGGTCACTACTGCCCCCTGAACAGGTGGACAAATCCGGTTTTGTGGCGCTTTTTGTCATCCCGGCCCGTTCCTTCCACCACGTAATAATAAACCCCCGGTACAGCCATCTTGCCTCCCACTTTACCATCCCATATCGATTTAGGGTCTGAGGCCAGGGTAGGGCCAAATCCCTCTACATCGTTGCTCTCCCACACATGGACTATTTTTCCCCAACGATTAAAGATGGAGATCTTAACGGTCTTCATGGAGAAAAACCGAATCGTAAAATTCTGATTGGCCTCATCGCCATTGGGGGTAAAGAAATTAGGCGCCTCCACAAAAGAAGTATCAATATCAATGATATTGTCAATGTAAACGGTATCAAAACAAGTGGTGAAATCGGATTTCTTCTGTGAAACCAGCTTGACCTTATACTTTCCAGGCCTTTCAAAGACGTAAATGGGACTGTCGGAATAAATTTTTTCCATGATACTGTCAATGACGGCACCAGGGTTGGCATCAGATTCCTTTTTGATCTCCCCCAGGTCCCTGAAAATAAACCATTGGTATTTACCAGGATCGCCGTTCTCGGAGGTATTGGTAAAAACTACCGATAAAGGCGCTTCCCTTTTGGTGGGATGGCTCTTGGTCTGGTCTTCCAGCACATAAGTAAACGAAGCCTTGGTCACTATGGAAATATACCGGACCACTGATTCGGAAGTACAGTTAAACCGGTCGGAAACCGTTAAAGTATAGTCTGTATCCTTTGTTGGCGGCTCGAAAACCTGGGGCGTCAGTACACTGCTGACAGTTGTAGCGCCTGAAGTCCATTTCACCTGTATGGCCTTGTTGAGTTGTTTGGCCTGTCCGTTGGTCAGATCGATGTAAGCAAATGTGGGCGAATCAAAAGTCCCCTTCAGGGTAAATGATTTACAATCCGAATTGGTAATTTCAGAGCTCGTTTCGATGTAGTTGTTAAAGACCCATGCCGTATAGGTAGTTAAGCCTGAAGTGCCTGTAATATTTACCCGATAGGCCCCATCCGACAGGTTGGAAATGGTCGATGTACTACCGCCCGACTGATCGTTCAAAAAAAGATCGAAGCTTGCTGATGATGCATTGTACTTCTGCCATTGGAAGCTGGCCGGCTGTCCGTCGGGTGAAGTCGCCGTTAACGAAGCCTTTGTTTCTCCCTTTTGTCCGCAAAATACATAAATGTTATCCTGCTTGCCCCCCGAGTATTCGGTAGGGACAACGGCATTGGCAACCGATGAAATCTGGGCCATCCCCAATGATGGCAACAGCGCCAAAAGGGTCAAAAATGTTAATCCGGCAACTATTTTGTGAATCTTCATTCTTCTATTTACTTTAAGAATTTACAATATTAACGCTAAATATTGATTTATCTTTTGTAGACTTTGAAATTTTATGAAACTCCCTCCAAACACCTTTCAATAGACCGGTTATAGTCTCAGATAAACATTGCAAAATGATTGCTTTCTTCTTCAGTTTTTGACTACCTCCTTCAACAGGCTTTCACCTTATCCAAGAAGGGATAAAATGGCTTTTCGGTGCCAAATGATCCTTGCTATAATGGATGGTATCTCCTGCTACCTGAGAGGGGATTGGTTGTATCTATAAGTACTGTTTCTGTACTATATCTGTACTAAAATGGTTAATTTAGTACAGATACAGAACTAAGACAGTACTTATTGGTGCCAGCAATCCACTCTCAGGTAGCAGGAGATACCTACTCAAGACTATCAGGAATGTAAGATGGAATAATATGTTGATGAATCAAGGCTAAATCGGATAAATATTGAAATATCCTTTTTACCTATCTTTCCTTTTTCAGGTACAATCCATCATGGGTTTCCTCAATGAGTTCTACCAGCGGAATATTTGGCGGGCAGTTTTTTAGATTGATATTTTGGAGATTCTCCTTGGTAGGGAAATTGCCAGGGAACCAATGGTCTTTTTCCTGGAACATGTTGTACCGGTAGAGTCCGAAGTCTTTCATGTCATAGCATTTCCAAAGGGTACGGAAACGAAGGATTTCGGGAATATTCAATCCTGATGGATCATTTTCCATGCAGTAGGCATCAAAATTGGCATAGGGATCAAGCAGCTTCTGATCATCCATCAGTTGTTTGATCTGGGCATCTTCAGCAGAAAGGGGGGAGGGAGCCGGGAAGATGCCATTGATCTGATCAAACTGCACCGTTACAGGCAATCCAAAAGTTAAGGTGTGAACTGATGGATGGCTGAGGCAAAAACGGGCATTCCAATGGATGGGATGCAGCGGGGCGGTCAAATCCTTTAGTTTCTGGGGAGAATTGAAGAGCTGTCCTCCCTTGTCGTTGGGCGAGATGATAAACACACCCATGTCTTTGGTTTGGGCCAAATCAATGGCTGCCTTGTTGCGCTGAAAGAAATAGTAATAGTGCAGGTTGACAAAGTCAAAAAGATCAGTGTCGATGGCTTTAAGAATCACGTTTAAGGGAGCGTGGGTGCTGAAGCCAACATGTTTGATGATTCCTTCCTGCTTTAATTTCAGCAGCTCTTCCACCGGCCCGCCTTTGGAGCAGGCTACTTCCAACAATTCCATGGTATTGATACCATGCCAGGCATAAAAATCAAGATAGTCAGTCTTCAAGGCCTTTAGTTGACGGGCAACCAATATTCGGGTGTCTTCTGCCGTCTTGGGGTTGCCCTTGGTCATCAGAAAATAGGAAGTTCGTTTTACCTGAAGTTCATCGTTTAAAACCCGGCCGTAGGCATGTTCACTTTTACCATATCCGTAGGCGGTTTCAATCAGATTGATGCCTTGTGCCAGGGCTTTCTGAACGGTGTCGCGACATTGATCCAATGTATCCTGTGGGATATCTTCACGCGGTTCCACCGAGCTATGTTTAAAACGCATACCGCCCAGGGTAATCACACTTACCATTTTATTGGTTTTCCCAAAGCGGCGATATTCCATCTTAGGCTTATAAATCGAAAAAGTAGTAAAATCCATAGTTGATTGAAGTTGTAAACTTTGGGAAAGATTTATACAAACGATAAATCTTTCCCAAAGTTTAAATCTTATTTAGAAATCTCCAGCATCCTGAAAATGGGTAATTGTGCTTTGCGGATCACTTCATCAGAGAGAATGATTTCAGGAAGTTCATGTTTCAGGCAAATGTATAATTTCTGAAGGCTGTTCAGTTTCATGTACGAGCAGTCGTTACAACCGCAGGTGGAATCGATGGAAGGGGCAGGGATGAATATTTTATCCGGGCAGGCCTTGTTCATCTGGTGCAGGATGCCGCTTTCAGTAGCTACAATGAATTTCTTTGAAGGACTTTTCTCCACATAGTTCAGCAGAGCAGTAGTCGACCCGATATAACTGGCCACCAGCAATACCGGCTTTTCGCACTCGGGATGGGCAATAAATTCCGCATCAGGATACTGCTCCATCAAGTCGATGATCTTTTCTACCGAATACTTTTCATGGACCATGCAGGCGCCATCCCAAAGTACCATCTCACGACCGGTAAGACTGTTGATGTAATTCCCAAGGTTTTTATCAGGCGCAAAGATGAGCTTTTGATCTTTGGGGAAACTGTTCACGATCTTCAGCGCGTTGGCCGAAGTACAGACCACGTCGGTCATAGTTTTTAAATCAGCCGTACAATTGATGTAGGAGATCACCTTGTGATCGGGATACAGGGCTTTAAACTGGGCAAACTTCTCCGCCGGAGCTGAGTCGGCAAGAGAGCAACCTGCTTTTGTATCAGGAAGGATAACCTTTTTGGTTGGATTGATGATCTTGGCGGTTTCTGCCATAAAATGAACGCCCACGAAGACAATGATATCGGCAGTTGTTTTGGCTGCTTCCTGCGCCAATCCAAGGCTGTCGCCTACATAATCGGCAATATCCTGAAGTTCACTCTCCACATAGTAATGGCTGAGAATGACCGCATTCTTTTCCTTTTTCAATCGGTTGATTTCTTCCACCAGTTTTACTTCAGGGCCAATGGGCTCGTCGATAAAACCTTTTTCCTCAAGCATTTGTATCTCTTTTTGTTCCATCACAGGCTGTTTATAATCCATGCTAATATCAGGTTGCAAAAATAGGTTTTTCATTAAATAAAACACTTCAGGAGTTGAATTGTTTGGCCCTCTCTTCTCAGACAAAGGAGCAAGGATGCTAAAAGGCATAGTTATTTAAATGGAAAATACAATGATAGGAGCATTGTATATTTATTATTTATTAACAAGTTTTTAGGTGCCTGATGGTTAATAACTCCCTGATGGGGAATAAGGAAATAATAGTACTTTTCGGGTGGAAAACAGACCCTTCCGTTTTTAATTTTAAGAGATCATGCGTGGCAAGTTTAATGGATTTAACACAAATTAATAACAATATAGTAAGGCAATAATTTATTTAAACATCAATCAAATAACTTTCTTTGTCCAGAATTTAAAACCATTTTTCTATGAAAAAAATGCCAGAAGTTTATTTAGTGGTCATTGCCATGTTTGCAATGATTTTTTCAGGAAATTTCCAGGTGAGCACCTCGGGAATGAATGAGAGAATAACATGAGCAAAAACAGAAGCATTGTATGGAGCCATAGTGGTTGCCGTCCATCTACTCACGGGGGAGCAATTTTGTCCCGTATAGAAATCTAAAGTTCTTTTCAACTTACCAGGTAATGTATTCATAGTGATTTAACAGGTTGAAATTTTATTTGTTGCCCCTTGAAAAACAACTTACAATTCAATCAATGAATCAATTGGTGAATCTAATTCTTTGGAAGAAATACCCAATGAAACCTCTTGGAACAAGGGGAGTTTAGTGTAAAAATATATTTATTTTAAAAACAAACACATGATAAAATTAAAGAATCTAATTTTACTGGCACTGGTTGTTCTATTATCTTTCGTAGTAAGAGCGCAAGAAACAACCTCTGAAATTCAGGGACTAATTGCAAATAGCCAGCAAGAACCATTGCCATTTGTTACAGTAATTGCTACTCATGTACCCACGGGAACAAAGTATGGTACTACTACCCGCGAAGATGGCCGCTACAATTTACCAAACTTAAAAATTGGGGGACCCTATTCAATTGACATTAGTTTTGTTGGACTTAAATCGGAACATAGGGATGGTATTACCTTGTATTTGGGCCAAACATACAAACAGAATTTTGAACTTACGGATGATATCACTCAAGTTACAGAAGCCGTTGTTACGGCTTTTAATGATAAGGCATTCAGTAGTTCAAGAACAGGTTCTATGGAGTTAATTACGAGATCTCAAGTTGATCGTTTACCAACAATTAACCGTTCAATTCAAGATTTTGTAAAGTTGGAACCTACCTCAAATGGATTGAATATTGGAGGTAGAAGTAACCAATACAATAACATGACAGTTGATGGAGCTAATTTCAACAACTCATTTGGACTTTCGTCCATCCTAGGTGGACAGACCGGTGCACAACCTATTTCATTGGAAGCGATTGAACAAATTCAGGTGAATGTATCACCTTATGATGTTAAACAAGGTGGATTTGCCGGAACAGGTGTTAACACCGTAACAAAAAGTGGTACAAATTCCTTTAAAGGAAGTATTTACCAATATTCCAGGAATGAAGATTATTTAGGCTACAAGGCTGGTCCAACTACCGTTGTAAAGACTCCTTTTGATTATTCCATCAAAGGATTTAGTTTAGGCGGGCCAATTATCAAAGACAAATTGTTTTTCTTCGTAAGTGGTGAACAATCCAGACAAGATGCTCCCGCGACTTCCCTTAATGCTTCGGACGCTTCTCATGCGGCGGGTGGAAACTATTCTCAGGCAAACGCTGATACTTTAGCCGCTTTATCTGATTTCTTAAAATCGAAGTATGGATATGACCCTGGTGCTTTCCAAAATTATTCATTCAAGATTAATTCTGATAAGGTCACAGCAAAATTAGATTGGAACATTAATAGCAAGAATACTTTCACTATCAAGTATAACTACTTAAAATCTTCTTCTGATCAATTTGCCTCCAATTCAAGACCAGGCTCTGGTCAAACAACCGGCGGACAACCAGGTACCTATTCAATGCCTTTCTATGGCAGTGGATATGTAATTAATAACAACTTTAATATTTTTATTGCTGAATTGAATACTCGTTTCAACAATAAGTTGTCGAATAAATTACAAGTTGGTTATACCGCATTGAGAGATTTCCGTGCTCCTCATTCTAGTAGTTCAACAATGCCATTGGTTGACATTTTGAACAATAATAACATATATACCACCTTTGGTTATGAAATGTACACATACAATAACAAGTTAAATACAGACGTTTATCAATTAAACGACATCTTAACTTATTATGTAGGTGCACATGAAATCACAGTAGGTACCCAAAACTCTATTAAAAAATATCAAAACGCATTTGCACCTGGTTATCAAGGTGTTTATCAATTCAACAGTTTGACAGACTTCTATAATTCAGCAAAAAACGGAACTGCAAACGCTAAATCATACTACCTGCAATATTCAGCTTTACCTGGAGGTGCTTTCCCTTGGGCCAATGCCGGATCAACAGAGTTATCTCAGTTCATCCAGGATAAGTGGAAAGTAACAAGTAATTTCACCGTAACGATGGGTTTGAGACTTGATGAAACCCTCTACAAACAGGTAATGACTGACAACCCTGACTTTGATGCATTAAAATTCAAAGATGGTTCGTCGTATAACATTGGTAAAGCACCAATGAATAATATGATTATTTCACCAAGATTAGGTTTCAACTGGAATCCTATGGGTGATAAAACATTACAGGTCAGAGGTGGTACTGGTATCTTCGCAGGACCTCCACCATTCGTTTGGATTTCTAACCAGGCTTCGAACAATGGTATTCAATTTGGATCATTTACCAATGGTGCTAACAAAACAGCGTTTAATCCTGACCCAACTGCTTACCTGCCAACTTCTGGAGCTGCTAATACTTCTTACAGTACTGCTTTGGTTTCGAGCGACTTCAAATATCCAACAGCATGGAAATCATCTTTGGCCATTGATAAGAGATTAGAAGGTGGCTGGGTTGTCGGCGCTGAATACAACTATACACAAGACCTCAATGCAGTTTATTATTCGAACGTCAATTTAAATGAATCCAACGGAATTACATTGGGGGGTGTTGATAACAGAACCCGTTACTTAACAGGAATTAAAAATGCTGATAATAATGATCTTAGCAACAAATATTATGGTCCATTAGGTAGTAAAACAGGAGGGCCAAATACTTTGCAAACTCCTAATCTTGGTAACGCCATCTTAATGAGTAACTCAAGCAAAGGTTATACTTACACTTTAACTGCAAAAATTCAAAGAACTGCTGAAAATTTTGCCTATGGAATAGCATACACCCGTTCAGTATCAAAGAACACCGCAGAAGGTGGATCAACTGCCTCTTCATTATGGAGTGCAGCACCTGTTGCCAATCAGGATCCCAATGCAGCGAATTTGGGTTATGCATCTTATTACCAACCCAACAGAGTTATTGCCAACTTCTCTTATAAAATTGATGAAGGGAAAAATCTTTCTACAACCATTGGAGCAATTTATGAATTGGCGAACAACGGTGTAAATTCCTATGTTTATAATGGCGACTTAAATGGGGATGGTAATTCAGGTAATGACTTGATGTATATTCCAAATACAGCAGCAGATATTAACCTGGTTAAAGTTGGATCTGGCGGTTTAGGAACAGATACAAAAAATGTTACCGATATAAGAACATCCGCACAAATATGGTCACAGTTAGACGCTTTCATTTCTAATTCAACTTACTTGAATACTCACAGAGGTCAGTATGCTAAAAGAAATGCAGCTGTAGCCCCATACTATAGTAAATTGGATTTGAATATCACACAAGATTTGAAACTTAAATTTGGTAAAACAACCAACACCCTTAGGTTTTCGTTGGATGTGATTAATGCTGGAAACTTTATCAACAGAGATTGGGGAATGGTTAAAATTCCTACAGCTACCAACATTTTAAAATTTGAAGGTATAGACACAACAACTGGAAAACCTTCATTCTCACTCCCATTCCAGACAGGAACAACTCCATTTACTCAACCCTACCAAAACTCAACAGGTATTAGTTCAAGATGGCAAATGATGTTTGGTATTAAATACCTATTTGATTAACAGTTTAATCATCCTCGGGTAATGCTATAAAATGACAAAAGGGGCCTCTGAAAAGAGACCCCTTTTTTTATGCCTTTTTATTCCGCAGTTACCGCAGATATCGCAAGTAGGTAATTTTGCAGAGATTGCATAAATTGCCTACTTGCGATATCTGCGGTAA
>DMFR01000326.1 GCA_003450125.1 Prolixibacteraceae bacterium
TCATGAACCCGTAATGTACCCGTTATGTACCCATTATGTACCCATTAATACTGGAATTGGTATTGAGCCTGTATGGACTTCGTATGGACTTGGTATTGCGAAAATAGTATTTAAATATAAGGAAGTACTCTGCTTCAGAAAGCAGAAAAAATAAGGTAATGAAGCTTTTGTTTCAGGTGATTAATGTTTTTATCGGCACTAGTAAAATCAAAACTTGATGCCTCCTGTCAACACAATGATACTTCCATGTGTTATATACGGAGTCCGGTGAAACAGGACATCTTATTTATATTCACCAATACACTTTTCAGTGTTCCTAATAAGACTTTAGATGAAGAAAATACTGAACTTCCTTTTTTCATTCCCTTTTATGGGTTTTTTGTTATTGGTCCTCGCTTTCTCTATGGCGATAGCCACTTTTGTTGAAAGCGGCTATGGAACCGAAGTTGCTCAAGGCTTGATATACAAGTCTTTTTGGTTTAGTTTGGTGCTGTTTCTGTTGGCCGTTAATCTGCTGGTCAACTTTATCAGGCATAAAATGTACACCCGTGAGCGCATTCCTGTTGGCCTTTTTCATATTTCATTCATCATTATTGTGATCGGGGCGGCTATTACCCGGTACATCAGCTTTGAAGGGATGATGCATATCCGGGAAGGCGAATCTTCAAATTCCATCCTTTCTTCGGAAGATTACCTGACCATTAAGGCCGACGGTCAGACAATTCAAAAGCCGGTTTTGATGTCTGAGTTTTCGTACAAACACATCGATGAAAAACTCAAGGTAGATGGTCGTGAAGTCGAGGTAAAATCGATTGGATATATCAAGAATGCCCTTCGAACAGTTACAGAGAATCCTTCAGGAACCGAAATGATTGATTTCGTATTGACTGCCGGGAAGGGGAGAGAGAATTATGTTTTTGCAAAGGGAAACAAGGTGGACCTTGGTAACATGACCATCGGGTTTGAATCTCCTGGTGCCAGTTTCCAATTCCTCAGTCGGGGTGATAGCCTATTGCTGGTATGCGACCGTCCTTTTGCATTGCAGTCAATGACTGGTGGAGCTGCTGTAAACCTGAACGCCCATGATACCATTGCCGTTCAATCCATGCATCTTTATGCCGTTGACCAATACATGTTACTGGTTAAAAAATTCTATCCAAAAGCCAGTATGGGTGTCTCAAAAGATCCAACGGGCAAAGCCAATGAAAATGCTGTGATTCTGGAAGTAAACGATGGAACAGTTAAGCAGGTGGTGAATGTGATGGGAATTAACGGGGTAAAGGGTGAAGCAATTTCAGCTTCAATCGGCAATACCAATGTGGAATTTACCTATGGTCCTATCCCGCTTTATCTGCCTTTCTCATTACAATTAAAGCAATTTCAATTGGAGAAATACCCTGGATCAGACAGTCCGGCTTCCTTTGCAAGTGAATTGGTTTTAATGGATCAGGAAAAACATATCACCCGAAACGTAAGGGTTTTCATGAACAATACGCTCAATTACAGGGGATATAAATTCTTTCAGTCTTCTTATGATCAGGATGAAAAAGGAACTGTTCTTTCCGTAAATGCAGACGAACTGGGAACTACGGTTACCTACATAGGCTATTTGATGCTGGCCTTTGGATTCGTATTGGCCTTGTTCAGTAAAAATTCCCGCTTCCATTCCCTGGTGGTAAGGTTAAAGAAATTATCAGCTGTAACGGCCCCCATAATACTACTTTTCTTTTTCATGAATGTAGGTCAGGCTTCGGCTAATAGTTCAGAATTGGCTTCCATTCCAAAGATGGATGAGGCCTTGTTAAAAGATTTTTCCAGATTGTGGATTCAAGGGACAGATGGGCGCATTGAACCGGTATCCACCATGGCTTCTGAAGTACTGCGTAAAGTAAGCCGTCAGTCAGAGTTTTATGATCGTTCCCCCGAAGAGGTCCTCCTGGGACTGAACCTGCATCCAGAACTCTGGAGAAGTGTTTCACTTGTGTATGTTACAGATGATCAACTCAAAGGTATATTGGGAGTAACCGAAAGCCGTATTCCCTTGACTGCTTTTTTTGATGATAAGGGTGGCTACAAATTGGCGGATCAGGTGAAAGCTGCATTTGCCAAAGCTCCGGCTTTAAGGAACATGCTCGACAAAGAAATTATCAATGTGGATGAACGGGTAGCCATCTGTTTCATGATCATCGATGGCGATATGCTTGCCCTGTTTCCTGGTCCTACAAAAGCGGATAAATGGCTTTTTGCAGGAAGTACTCCAAAAGGTTTGCCAAAGGCCGATTCACTTTTTGTAAACAGGGGCTTTGAACTGTTGAAGGAATCGCTGGACGGTAAGGGTGATATCTCAGGAAGCCAGATATTTGCATCTATAGCTGCTTACCAAAAGAAATTCGGCAGTAGCTATCTGCCAGATGAGAGCCATAAAAATATAGAAATCTTCTATAATAAAGTCAATCCCTTCAAAAGGGTATTCCCGCTTTATCTGTTGGTTGGATTTATCCTGTTGATCGTATTGTTTGTCAATATATTCAGACAAAAGCCCATGAATGCGAAACTAGGGTTGGCTTTTTTATCCATAATTGGACTGGGCTTTTTAATACACACATCAGGACTTATTTTAAGGTGGTATGTTTCGGGTCATGCTCCCTGGAGCAACGGATACGAATCAATGGTCTATATTGCCTGGGCAACCATGCTTGCCGGGATGATATTCGGACGCAAATACCCATTTGTAGTGGCAACAGGGGCCATGTTATCGGGTATTATCCTGTTTGTGGCACACCTTAACTGGATGAATCCTGAAATCACTCACCTGGTGCCTGTTTTGAATTCCTACTGGCTGATGATTCATGTGGCAGTCATAACTGCCAGCTATGGCTTCCTGGGTCTGACAGCATTCCTGGGAATACTGGTATTGATCCTGTTTAGTATCAGCAACAAGGAGAACAGTAAAAACGTGAAACATTTTATCCTTCAATTGACCACCATCAGCGAAATGTCGGCCACCATTGGATTGTATATGCTCACCATCGGGACATTCCTTGGAGGCGTTTGGGCCAATGAAAGCTGGGGCAGATATTGGGGCTGGGACTCAAAAGAAACCTGGGCATTGATTACTGTTGTTATCTATTCTTTTATTGCTCACATGCGCCTGATTCCATCCTTAAAAGGCATATATACCTATACGATTGCTTCCGTGCTTGGTTTTACTTCCGTGTTGATGACTTATTTCGGAGTGAATTATTACCTCAGTGGAATGCATTCCTATGGTAGAGGTTCAATTGACTCGGTTAATTGGTCTGTATATGTAATTGTGGGAGTAATTGCCGGAATCATAGTAATGTCAAACTATAAGCAAAAAAATATAAATTTCGAAAGAGTATAATGGCTAATTTTATGGAATAGTTTAAAGTTTAAGGTTCAAAGTTAAAAGTTGCGTGCCGATCTGGGTGCAACTGTAAACTTTGCCCCACCCTACATTCGGCACGCAACTTTGAACTTTGAACCTTAAACTTTAAACATACATGGCAACAGAGGTAAAAAGAACGTTTGACATTCTGCAGCGCATTCTATTGGAAATGCCTCGTGCCGATGCATTGGGCGGAAAGAACAGCAAGGAATGGTATGTGTACAGCACTGCTCAATATGTTGAGAAATCGCATCAGTTGGCCATGGGATTGATGGCATTGGGTCTGAAGAAAGGAGATAAGGTAGCCACTGTGACCACCAATCGCCCGGAATGGAACTTTGCAGATATGGCAATGGCCATGACCGGGATTGTACATGTTCCGATTTATCCGACCATCAGTGATGAGGAGTACAGTTATATTCTGGATCATGCTGAAGCTAAAGCCCTATTCGTGGGGGATAAAAAATTGTATGAGAAGTTAAGTCCCATAGCTGTCCGGATGCCTGGAATTACCCACATCTACTCCTTCGAAGAAATAGAAGGAGTTGCCAACATAGAGGAATTAATCCAGCTTGGCGAGACCAAAAAGGCTGAACTATCGGATCAACTCAATCAAATAAAAGAAAGTATTGATCCCGAAGATCTGGCAACGATCATTTATACATCAGGAACAACAGGCATTCCCAAAGGAGTGATGTTGACGCATTCCAACCTGGTATCCAACTTCCTGGAACATTCAAAGATGCATCATCTGGGTAAAGAACACCATGTTATCAGTTTCCTTCCCCTATGTCATGTTTATGAACGAAGTGTGAATTACCACTTTCAATACAAAGGAATGGGTATTTACTATGTGGGCAACCTGGGACAAATTCTATCGGCCATTAAAGAAATTAAACCCTACATGTTTAATTCAGTGCCGCGTGTACTCGAACGACTATACGATGGCTTTGTGTCCAAAGGGAATGAACAGACAGGACTCAAGAAGGTCATTTATTTCTGGGCACTTAGCCTGACAAGACATTTTGAATACAACAAAAAGTATAATTTATTCCTGAAGGCCAGGATCAAGGTGGCTGACAAACTGATCTATTCCAAATGGAGACAAGCCCTTGGAGGTAACATTGTTTATCTTGTATCAGGAGGTGCAGCGTTACAGCCCCGCATTGCAAGGGTGCTTGGAATGTCAGGTATGATGAACCTTGAAGGCTATGGATTAACGGAAACTTCGCCCGTAATTGCAGTTAATAATCCATCTACCGGCGCCATGAAAATTGGTACTGTAGGTGAGGTCTTAAGCAATGTACAATTGAAGTTTGCTGACGATGGTGAAATCCTTTGTAAAGGTCCCGGCGTGATGAAGGGTTACTACAAAGCGCCTGACTTAACAGCTGAGGTAATTGATGAAGATGGCTGGTTTCATACCGGAGATATCGGTGTTCTGGAAGATGGTAAATTTCTAAAGATCACAGATCGTAAAAAGGAGATGTTCAAACTCTCGGCAGGCAAATACATCGCACCCCAGATGATTGAAAACAAACTGAAAACCTCTAACTTTATCGAACAGGTGATGGTCATCGGGGCAGATGAGAAATTTGCAAGTGCATTGATTTCTCCCACCTATAGTTACCTGCACGATTGGTGCAGCCAAAGAAAGATACATTTCCGCAATCATGAAGATTTGATTCAACAGCCGGAAGTCATAGCCCAACTTCAAAAGGAGGTGGCAGAAATAAATAAAACTTTAGGTGAGCACGAAGAAATCAAGCGGTTCAGGCTGGTTCCCGATGAGTGGACAAGCCAAAGCGGCGAGTTGTCTCCTACTTTAAAGTTGAAGAGGAATTACATCGCCGGAAAGTATAAATCGATCATTGAGGAGATTTATTCAGTATCAAAAGTATCGGGTAACAGCAAATCGAAACTGAATTAGACAAATTGAATTTCGATATGCATAAACTTTCTTGAGATTTCCGACAATCCGACAATCCGACACATGGATCTTTTTACTATCATGGGGTGGTCAGTCTGAATCTTCCTTAAAATCAACGCTTTCCTCACCTACAGGCATCGCTCCTACCCATTATTCTATTTGTATCCATTTCTCCTTGACCATGGCAGTCAAGTTGTAGTGGATTGTAAATCAATGATTTTATCCCTTGCCTACATTTTGTAATCTGGATATTAAAGAAATGAGCAACTGTCGGATTGTCGGATTGTCGGAAATCTCAATATGTGGAATAATAGCATAACTATACTTACCTTTGATGCTACCTAATCGATATGCATTCCGAGTATGATAAGATAAATGCTGAAACAATTTAATGATGGAATATAAAGTAATTAAAACAAAGGAAGAATATAACCAAGCCTTAAAAAGACTGGAAGTTATTTTTGATTCTGAACCTGGAACAGATGAAGGAGATGAATTGGATTTATTGTCCTTGTTAATCGATAATTATGAGAAGGTTTATTATCCGATTGATCTGCCAGACCCGATAGAAGCCATTAAGTTTAGAATGGAGCAAATGAATTATAAACCAAAGGATTTAGCTGATGTGATTGGATTCAGAAGCCGTGTGACTGAAATATTGGGAAGAAAAAGGAAGTTGTCTTTGGATATGATCCGTAAGATTAATAAAAAGATGCATATTTCAACGGAAGTTTTAATTCAGGAATACTAACTTATCTTCGTGTTTCCCAAAACCTCCTGTATGTGACCGTTAAGAAAATAGAAATCCCCATTTTAAGTTAGCCAACATGAAATGGGGATTTTAATATTTACAACCTGCCTGTTGGCCTGTATAGTTTCCTTTGCATCTCGGACGATGTCCTGAGTCGTTTTTATTACCATCTAATTCAGTATTTTATATTTACTTGTATGTCATATTTTTTAATCAGCGAATGGTATTAATTTGTAATGTTATGGTACATGCTATGTAAAAGATTATATAATTATTTTGATAGTAATCCAATATTTATATTTTTGTCCTATCCTTATTTCAGCACAACCCAAATAGTTGGCCCGAGGTGGATATCAATTGGCTTAAATAATATACTTGTTTAGGATAGATGTGATGAAAGATAAAGAGTTGTCGGATAATCTTTTATTTGAGGCAATTACACTAAGTAATGTTTTGGCATTCGACACTTTATTCGTCAGGTATTACAAAAAGCTCTGCTATTATTCCAATAAAATAACAAATAAAAATGAAATCTCCGAGGAGGTGGTTCAGGATGTGTTTGTTAAGATTTGGGAGAACCGCCAAGGCCTGCAAATTGAAAAATCCATTAAATCATACCTCTACCGTTCTGTTTACAACCTATCAGTCAATGCCATTCGCGATAATAAGAACTTAAGCAATTCTGTTGAAATTGGTTCAAATTGTCTGAACCACCAGAGTTTTGACAATGCTGATAACGACATTCTATTGAACGAATTGGAATCCAGGCTGTTTGAAACGATCAATTCATTTCCTGAAAATCAAAAGAATGTTTTTATTTTAAGGCGTTTCGAGGGGTTAAACTACCGACAGATTTCGAAGGAACTAAAGATATCAGAAAGGATGATCGAGAGATATGTCAGTAAATCTCTTTCTGCCCTACGCAAGGAGATGATCGAATATAAAAAACCACTACCAACCTATTTTATTTTCTTCGTTTAGGGGGGAGATCAATTTTTTTCGTGTCATATAAAGTGAGTTAAAACTTATCTTATCGAATATGGCAACAGAAAATGACCTTATTTTACGGTATTTACTAAAAGAACTAAGCCCAGAGGAAGAAAATAATTTCAGACGTTGGGCTGAATCTGATCCTGAAAACTCACGAAAGGTTGAGCAATACAAGGACATTTTAGAAAAGACAAAAAACTATCCCAAAGGGTTTAATCCCGATGTTTATAACGCCCTGGCAAAAGTACATGCAATTGCGGGTATTGGAAAGACGATAAATTTAACTTCCAGATTTTCAACTATCCTCAAGATAGCTGTTGCTGCTTCATTAATCATCGGGTTTATAGGATTAACTTATTATGCCCACTTTACAACAAGTAGCCAGGCGATTGTAATGCATTCAGGGATGAATGGAACCCGGGAAATCGTATTGTCCGACAGTTCACATGTTTGGCTAAATGAAAATAGCACCTTGCAAGTTCCTTCTGTTTTTACAAAAAAACAACGAAAAGTAATTCTTAAAGGTGAAGCTTACTTTGAAATTAAAAGAGATGAGCACAAACCATTTATAATTTGCACCGGAAATACAACTACAAAGGTATTGGGTACAAGCTTTAATATAAAGATGGACACCTTGGCTGGAAATGTAAATGTTGTTGTACTCACAGGAAAGGTTGAGTTTTACGGTACTAAAAGCGAATCTGAAAAAGCAATTCTTACCCCAACCCAACAAGGAATGTTTAGTGGCTCAACAGGCAAAATTCTTTGTTCATTGAATTCCAATATAAATTACCTGGCTTGGAAAACTGGTGTTTTAACCTTCGACAATACCCCACTTATAGAAGTTTGTAATGAATTAAGCAAGCATTTCAAAAAGAGTGTAAAAGCAACGCCAAATGTTTCAGAAGAATCGTTGACTGGTACTTTTAATAACGAGAAACTTGAAGACATCTTGAATACAATCCAACTCACATTAGATGTTAAAATAAGAATCTCTGCTGATGAGATCATTATTTGCAATTAACCTTGCAATTATCCACCTCCAATAACCATGACCCCTATGATTAACTTTAGGATTATTCTTACAGCAGGTATACTACTGCAATTTTGCTTCCTCTCCTCAGCCAATGGAACAATCAACCTGCAAAATTCGACCATTGAATTCAGCAATAACAAACTCACCGTCAAGCAGGCACTCGACGAATTGAATAAATTACGGGACATCAGCATATTTTATGGCAGCAAGGAGAAATTCCTCAACTTGCATATTGAATTTTCATCCCGATCAATGACCGTACAAAAGGCATTGGATGAAATTAAAAGCCAGGCTCCTGTTTTGATAGTATTTAATAAAGACCATGTGATTGTAAAAGGCAAAGAGATCAGCGAGCACTTTTCAATTTATGGCACCGTGAAAGATGCTGCCTTAAAAGACCCGTTGATTGGTGCCATGATTTATATAAAAGAAGCCGCAAATGGTGTAACAACTGATTTGGAAGGAAAATATTCGCTGAGCCTTCAACCAGGCAAGTACCAGTTGGTCTGTCGTTTTCTGGGATATAAAGAACGAAAAATCAACATTGATCTTTTCCAGGATCAAAATTTGGAAATCTTAATGGAGGTCGCACAAAACCTCATTAACGAAGTGAGAATTACAGGAAATGTTACAGATTTAAGATCGCTTGAAAAAGGAAGGTCTATCGAAACAATTCAATCGAAAGTAGTCAACCAGTTAAACACCAACGATGTGAATGATGTCTTGGTAGGTCGTATAGCCGGGGTGTGGACCACAAAAGTATCAGGTGCCCCGGGCGACCATAACAGGATCAGGATACGGGGGATCAGTTCCATTTTTGGAAGCTCAGATCCGTTGTATGTGGTGGATGGAGTGATTATTCCGGTGGTCAATTTTAAGACTTTGGGGATTTCAGATTTGAATACCCATGATGTAAACAACATCACCGTTTTGAAAGATGCTTCCTCTTCAGCACTCTATGGCTGTATGGGCGGGAATGGTGTGGTAATTATTGAAACCAAGAAAGGAGGTGGCAAAACAAGTTTCGATTTTAGTATAAAGAAAGGATTCCAGGCATGTAAAAAGCGATACGATCTGATGAATGCAGAAACTTTTTTAAGTACACTGGATTCGAGCGATTTAAAATTTCAAACCAAATATCATGTAGGAGAATGGATATCATCTGACCATGCGGTGCATTTTGCGACCTATCCGCTTTACAAGGATGCAGATGGCAACACGCTTGGTTCTGAAGATTTTCAGGACGAACTTTTTCAAACAGGAGAGATCAATGAATACCAGCTTTCGGGCCAGGGTAGATTAAGAAAAATTGACTACTACCTATCGGGCAATCATTACAATCACAAGGGAATTATTACGAATTCAAGTTACAATAAATATTCCTTTACGGGCAACATCTCAAAGGTTGTAGGCGACAAAATGTCGATCCGGGCGCTTTATAAAGGGAGCCATCAGGAAAACAAAAACAATCTGGACAATTATATGGGCAATAATGTGATATTTAAAGGGATCAATCTTGAACCAGCCTATCGGTCAACACCTGATTCTTTTTTTATCAAAAGCGACAGGTTATATTACAATGATCTGTCAAGCCCTTCAGTAGCCTCGCTCGCAAAAATGACAGTTAAGCCGGACAGCTTGTTTTACAGTCAGAAGAAAAGCAAAATAGAAAACCTGAATTCAGTTAACCTGGTAGGGTTTTATCGTTTAAATGAAGCATTTTCTCTGCGCTCTACTTTTTCTGTTTCACTGAGAGATATTACCTACTCGTCATTTATTCCTGCTACAGACACATTATACAGTATTAATAATTTGAAGTTTCTCAGTAGCAAGGAAAACATCAATATCATCAATCAGGAATACGACCTGAGTTACGATAAACAGTGGCAGAATCATGGACTGAACGCATTTATCCGTTATAGAAATTACAATGACAATGTTTACTGGAAAATTGATTCTATTGCGAATGTTGAGCTGGATGGGATTTCACTTGAAAACGATATCTATCTGAAGGGGTCGCAGGCTATTTATGGGGAACATGGTTCCGTAATCCGTTCCATCAATTCTGCCATTTTTAACATCAATTACAATTATAAGAAGAAATACTTTATCTCCTTGATTAACAACTATGACAAATTAAAAGAAGGGGCCTATGTCTCGAAAGGTAATCTTTATTCTTCTATTGCACTGAACTGGGATTTGGCAAAAGAAGGAATACTGCATTTCCCTGATTGGATAAGTGCCTTTAATTTATACGTTAACCGGGGGCAATCGGGTAATTATCCACTCAATAGTTTATCCAATGATTTGTATTCAACAAGCTCAAGTTATGTGTCTTTCGATGAAAAGGCCCGCGCTTCCTATATTTCAACCCTTGCGAACCATTACCTCGTTCCTGAAAAGGTCACTGAAACCAATTATGGATCAGAATTAGCTTTGTTTAATCATAGGGTGATACTCTCGGCTGATTATTATCAAAAAATAAATTCTGACTTACTTATTCAGCGTAACACTCCGCTTTACTATGGTGGAGGATTTTTCTATCAGAACATTGGAGAGATGAAGAATTCGGGACTTGAATTAAGTCTTGAATTAACACCTGTCAAAACAAGAAATTGTTATTGGAATACAAAGGCTGGTTTTTCAACCAACAATCAATATATTTCAAAGCTCAGCGACGGTGCAACTATTAACTTTAATAGTCTCGATATCTTGATTCCTGATTTTATTGTTACCGAAAACGAAACGTTGGGTTCTTTATCTGGTTATAATTGCATAGGGAAATGGTCGGATTTATCAAAACTGGAAATCGCATCCAAAAAGTATTTTAACAAGTATGGATTTGCTTATTTAAAGAATGATACTTTAAATCCCAAAAGACTCACCCCGAAGGACAAAACAATTATTGGGAATTCATTGCCCGATTTTACATTTAATTGGCTGAATGATTTTGAATTTAAGAATTTCTCTTGCGAGATGTTATGGTACGGAGTCATTGGTGCTGATAAATACAATGCTACAAAAGCTTCGACCTTTATCACAGGAACCAATTCCGAGGTTCGGGACTTTGTTATTAAAAAATACAGAAGCTTTTCTGACCCAACGATTTACGAGAGCAATTATTTCCTTGAGGATGCCAGTTTTATTCGTTTGAAAACACTGAGTTTTACTTATACCCAACCCCGAAAAATTGCTTCAGTTATTGGTCTCCAATATACCCTCAGTTTTGAAAACCTGGTAACTCTTACCCATTACACAGGCTACGATCCGGAAGCAACAATTTATACGAACAATAATTTTACGGATAATGCAATGGATAGAGGGGCTTATCCCAACGCACAAGGCGTTTATTTTAGTATTCACATGACCTTTTAATCCATTGGATAAATAAAGATGAAAAAACCATGAAAAAGTATATTTCACTGCTCACATTCCTGCTATTGTTCTCGTGTAACAGCTTGTTCCACGAAGAAGATAATGGATACATCCTACTTGACAAGCAACAGGAGAAGATAGACCTGGTCAATGG
>DMFR01000388.1:0-2809 GCA_003450125.1 Prolixibacteraceae bacterium
ATTTTATGGCTTGGTGTACTCCCTTACCTGATCATTTCAATAGTTTTTCAAAATCCTCCAGGGGCATGATCGATAGAATCTTCTTTCCTTTTGGCGAAAAATTAGGTGTTTGACAGGCAAAAAGGTTATCGATCAATTCACTGATCTCAATAGGCTTTAATGTGTGGCCATATGGTATTGCAGAGGCCTGTGCCAAAGATATGGCTACCGTTTCCCGTGCCTTCCCTTGTACGTTGGCTGGCGAAAGCTTATATTCTTCCAGCAAACTTTCAATGATTTCCACCGGAGACAAGGTATTCAATACACCTGGGGTGCCGTTGATAATGAAAGTATTGTTGCCATATTCCCGTACATCGAAGCCCAGGGCTTTCAAATCGGGCAAAATACTAAGCAACAGGGTGGCATCCGAAGCATTGAGTTCAAAGGTCTCCGGGAAAAGTTGCTGCTGACTGGCCACCTCATTGGTTTCCATCACCTGAATTAATCGTTCGTAAAGGATGCGTTCATGGGCCCTCTTCTGATCAATCACCATCAATCCCGATTTAACAGGCGTCAGTATATATTTGTTCTTAAACTGAACCGAAGTTTTTACAGTTTGCTGTTCTTCCATTTTAAACTGAACTGGTTCTGTTGACGTTTCCTCCTGCTCCATCGGAGCAGGTTCTACCCCCTTGTACAATGACTGCCAGTTGGTTAAATTGTTACGTTGCGCTGGTGCAGATTTAAATCCTGCGTCATTCCCATAACTGTATTTCGGGGACGAAGACTGTTCAAAGGGATTGTATGCCGGGTTTACCTTGATTTCGGGAACATGAACATCTCCATATTCCCTCAGCGGCATGGGAATATCTACGCTTCCTGCCTGGTCAAAATCAATGGATGGAACAATGTTGAACTTTCCCAATGCCTCCCTTACGGAGGCCTGCAGGATCTGCCAGATGGCCGATTCGTTTTCAAACTTGATCTCCGTCTTGGTAGGATGAATATTCACATCAATGTCTGCCGGGTCCAGATCGAAATAAATGAAATAGGAAGGAATGGTCTCTGGAGGCAATATCTTTTCATAGCACTGCATAATGGCACGATGAAAAAACGGGTGCTTCATAAACCGCTGGTTGACGAAAAAAAACTGTTCTCCGAATGTCTTCCTTGCGTGTTTTGGCTGTCCTATGAACCCTGATAGTTTAACCAGTGAAGTTTCAGTATCAATTGGAATCAGATTTTGATTGATATTTTTCCCAAACAGCGATACAATCCTTATGCGTTTATTTGCTCCAGGCAACTCATATACAGGTGCTTGATTGTGGAACAGGGAAATGGAAATAGTAGGATTGGCAAGTGCTATACGCTGTATTTCATTGATGATGTGTTTTAACTCTGCCGGGTTCGACTTCAGGAATTTACGCCTTGCAGGTACATTGAAAAACAGGTTTTTTACCTGTAGGTTTGTGCCGCTGTCGCAACTCACCGGTTCTTGTGTGATAATACTTGAACCTGAGATGTGGATAAAAGTTCCCAGATCCCGGTCATGTTCCTTGGTGCGCATTTCAACATCGGCAATAGCAGCTATCGAAGCAAGGGCTTCTCCCCTGAAACCCATGGTACGTATGGCAAAGATATCATTCGCCGACCTGATTTTCGAAGTAGCATGTCGTTCAAAGGACATACGTGCATCAGTATCCGACATCCCTGATCCATTGTCAGTGATTTGAATCAGGGTACGGCCGGCATCTTTAATATTGACCTTGATGTGTGTTGCTCCGGCATCAATGGCGTTTTCCACCAATTCTTTCACTACCGAAGCAGGTCGTTGTATGACCTCCCCAGCTGCTATTTGGTTGGCAACCGAATCAGGAAGAAGTTGTATAATATCAGACACTATAGAAGTTGTACGATTTCAGAAAATAAATTAACTGCGTAAAATTAACAATTCTCTGTGACATTTGAATTCTAATGAAATCAAATTGTATCGTGTAAAATTTGAAACAGAAAAAGAAACACTCTAATTACGATCAATATGATTCGTTCTCGTCAGGAAAGTTTTTCGATTTCACATCCTTGATATAGTTTTTAATCGCGTTGCTTATGACAGTATGTAAATCTTCGTAACGTCTTAAGAATTTAGGTGAAAAACCCTTATTAATACCCAACATATCGTGCATCACCAAAACTTGTCCGTCAACGTAAGGCCCTGCACCAATTCCAATGGTCGGTATTGATAATTTCGCGGTTATTTCTCCTGCTAATTTTGCAGGTATTTTTTCTAATGTTACGGCATAGCACCCCACTTTTTCCAAGAGTCCTGCGTCATTAATTAACTTTTCCGCTTCCTCTTTTTCTTTTGCACGAACCGTGTAAGTGCCATATTTGTTAATTGATTGAGGCATTAATCCTAAATGTCCCATCACAGGAATACCTGCCGCTACAATTTTTTTAATATCTTCAATTATTTCTTCTCCTCCTTCGATTTTAAGGGTATCAGCACCCGTTTCTTTCATAATTCTAATGGCGGCCTCTAATGAAAGAAGAGGATTCCCGGAACAGGTTCCAAATGGCATATCTACAACCACAAGTGCACGTTTAACGGCCTTTACCACAGAACTACCATGATAAATCATTTGGTCAAGAGTCATTGGAAGTGTTGTAATATTTCCTGCCATTACATTAGATGCCGAATCACCAACTAAAATAACATCCATCCCTGCCTGGTCTATAATTGAAGCCATTGAATAATCGTATGCGGTAAGCATGGATATTTTTTCACTCCGATTCTTCATTTCCTTTAAACGGTGTGTAGTAACTTTCCTCT
>DMFR01000388.1:2898-10518 GCA_003450125.1 Prolixibacteraceae bacterium
GTGTAGTAACTTTCCTCTGATCGTTTTCTATTGCTGCTGACATATTTTTGGTGTTATTTGTTAAAGTTTAAAGTTTAAAGTTTAAAGTTTAAAGTTTAAAGTTGCGTGCCGATTGGGATGCAACTGTATGCCGAAGACTCGGGATAAACTTTGCAGCTACTCCAGATCGGCACGCAACCTTAAACTTTAAACTTTAACCTCTTTAAGGCAAAACCCACTTTTCGGAATAAACTCAAGCTTAGAACTCTAAAGTTTTTCCTTTGCTTCAGGGACTGTAACTGTTTTGCCCAGTGCGCCGAATTCATGCAAATCACCAAACACCTCTATTCTTATAGATTGGTCCAAACCACCTACTCGTAAGGGTTCAAAGCCGTTATCCCGAATCAATTGTTCAATGTCCCCATTAATGCTTGTATCATCTGTCGCATAGAATTCCACTGCAGCATCTGGTTTTTGAAACGCTGCATTGGCCAATGAAGCTGCCCCCAACGTTCCCAAGGCTTTTGCCAATTTTGTACCTTTAGGTAGAGCAAGTGAAATGAGTTGTCCGGCAGATTCATTTTCTCCAATGATCTTTTTGAAACCGCCTTTCTCATCAGGGGCAATTGGGTTAGAGGGGTCCACAATGATTTTCCCCTGTAATTCCGTCTTGTATTCTGACAATAGTCCTTTAATGGTATCGAACCAAACAGACATGACAATGATATCAGCTTCCTTAATTGCAGCAGGTATTTCAGCCGCAGTTGCAAGATTTCCCAATTGAAGAGCCAATGATTTTGCATCTTCTGGTTTTCTACTTGCCAGTATGACCGAACGATTTCCTTTTACGAGATTAGTGGCAACAACTTTCCCAATGCTGCCCAAGCCGATTACGGCTACTTTTAATTTATTTGGCATACTATTTCTTTTTAGATGTTAATGAATAAACTTTTCATTACAAAGGTCGTTCGGAAAGGGTGCCTTTTCCAATGAACTACTTTAAGAAATAGTATTGATGTAGATTAAGCCAATGGCTTGTTTCGGTTGTTTCGTATGCGGCTTAGAAATTCAGGGGTAATGCCTAAAAATGCGGCTATCTGGGTTTGTGATAGCCGGTTTGATAAATGTGAATACATGTCCATAAAAGAAAGGTAACGTTCTTCTGCTGTTGAACTGATGTTTTGCAGTAAACGTTCCTGAAGCAATATAAAACTGTTTTCTATCAGGACTCTAAAGATACGGTCAAACTTCGGGGCATGCTGGTACAAAGCAATGAGTTTGTCGTAGTTGATTTGCAACACCATTGTGTCTTCCAGTGCGTCAATATTTAGCTTGGATTCTTTCTTTCCATAAAAACTGCCAAGGTCTGTAAGCCATTTATTTTCTGCTGTAAATTGTAAAATGTGTGTATTGCCTTTCTCGTCTATTTTATACAAGCGGAGGCAACCCCGAACTACAAAATTGAATTTGGTACATATGTCTCCCTCTTGCAATACATATTGTTTGCTGCGATAAAGACGTGGTTGAAAACTCTCTATAACAAGCTGTTTTTCTTTATCATTTAATGGAATAAGCCCATTAAAATAATCAAGTAAAGGTTCTATGGATGCCTGTAATAAATCTTCTTTCATCTACCTCTAACTTTTTATTCCTTCAAATTCTTTCCAAATATTCTGAACCGCTTGTAGACCTCGCCTCCCAGCTTTTCCATTTCCGACCTTACCTTGGTATTGTATTCCAATTCAAGGTGGGAATCAAGGGTCATTTTCCCCTGGGCAATGGCCGACTCCAGCATCTTGACCCCCATCATCACATCCAAACCTTTTCCCCGGTAATCGGGATCGATGGCCCCCAACAATAGGTTTAACTGCTTGGACTTTTTGGCTGAACGAAGAATATGGAAAATCCCAAAAGGAAACAATTTACCTTTTGTTTTTTGTATCCCCTCCCCGATATGTCCCATGCCGATTACAAAGGCCAACACTTCATTCTGCCCATTGACCACGATCTTTATAAAGCGGGGATTGATCAGAAATAAATATCTATTGGCAAAGTCATCCATCTCTGCCTCTGAAAAGGGAACAAATCCGAAGATCTCTGTAAAGGTACGGTTCAGTAAATGAAGCACCGGATGAATATAAGGCTTGACTTTTCGTCTTGAAGTAAATTCCAGTACCTGCAATCCGGCATTTAGTCGTATAGCCCGTTCCTGGATCTTGAGGTAGAATTCAGGAATGGGATTGGGGATTTTGATCTGGTAAACCACCAGGTCCATTTCTTTGGAGTACCCATCTTTCTCCAGCAAGTCAACCTGGTAGGGGAAATTGCAGTTCGAAGCAATCACGGCAGGTTCATCAAATCCTTCAATGAGCAGGCCTTGCGGATCTTTATCCGAAAAGGCCAAGGGCCCGATCACCCGTTCCATTCCATGTCCCCTTGCCCAATCTTCAATCGCATCAAGCAAGGCTTTGGCCACCTGAGGGTCATTCCATGTTTCGAAAAACGCGAAGCGGCCCTTCTTTTCCTTGTGGTCTGTATTGTATTGATGGTGAATGATGCCCATGATCCTACCCACCACTTCCTTTCCCTTGTAGGCCAGTAAAAGAATCGTATCACAGGCTTGAAAGCACTTGTTTTTCGAAGGGTTGAAAAACTCTTTCTCGTCCATATAAATAGGAGGGACCCAGTTGAAATGGTCTTTATGGATGGCAGCCGGAAGATGAATAAACTGGTAAAGTTGCTTACTGTCCTTCACTTCACCAATGGTAACGGGTAATCCATTCATAGGATGGTCTCCCTGAACAGCCTGTGCCGCAGAATCGTCCATTGTACTTTCGTCCGGATATTTTAGAATAGATTTGACAACCATACAAGTTTTTTAAAACCGGAACCAAGATATTTGATTTTTCAATACCGAATACATTGAATATTATATTTCTTACCCTTATACTTCAAGCCAATGTCTAAAGTTCCTATGCAAGGGCAATCTTGCTGTTAAAACCGATCAGGTGTTATTCGGTAGAAGCTGTTAAAAAACGCTGTGGTTTTACTCAGTGTAACGCTGTAGAAATTCTTTTCAAAAAAAGTAGGGTAGAAAGTCTTTTATACGGATATAGTGTAAAAGAGTAAGTTTTAACCTTTTAATATACGACAAACATGAAAACAAGAATTCTGGCATTATTAGTCATTCTCACTTTTGCATTGATCTCTTGTGAGAAGCAGGATGGATTGGATCAAACGGCCACCGATTTAAGTTCATCGCAACTGAAATCGGCTACCCTGGCAGTCAATGATGTAGCGATAGATGGTGTAACTCAGGAAGCAAACTTCGAAACTGACTTTTATGCCGGATCCGAACACCTGTTGCGCCAGCTTGCCCATTTCAAAGGCGGAAAAGGAAACCTGTTGAAAGACCACAAGGATATGCATTACGTGAATGGCCAGGCGCCTGTGGTATCGATCGATACTGCTGCAAGCGGTTATCCAATTGTTATTACCATCGAATACGGTGACAGTACGGTTACCAAAAACGGCAGGGTGATCAGCGGAACTGTTAAAATTGAAATTACAGGAAAGAAGGGTTCAGACGGAAGTAGCCGGATCATCACTTACACGGGTTGTGCCATTGACTCCATTGGTATTGATGGTACCAGTATCCAGACTTTTAGCAGCGATACGACCTCAGCCCGTAAAATGACCGTCAGCAGCAACATTAACTTTACACTGGCCGATGGCACCGTTATCAACCGTGTTGAAGACAGTGTACGCACCTGGATCAAAGGCCTGGATACAGAACTGGAACGCGATGACGACATGGTTCAGCTGAGCGGTTCGATCACCGTGAAAACTTCTGCAGGCGATACCTATGTGAGGCTGATTACTGATCCTTTGTTGCAGATTGCAGATTGTCATTACCCGGTACAAGGTGTGGTGCAGTATAGCCAGAATGACAGCATCATGGGAACACTCAATTATGGTGACGGCACTTGCGACAACCTGGCTGAATTGACCACTGGGGGCCAGACCATATCCATTGATTTACAAGGTAAAATGCCCAAGGCAGACCTTGAAGACCACTCCATGAACAATAACAACATGGGGAATAAAGATGACAAAGGAAACAAGGGTGGAAAAGGAAACAAGGGTGGACATTGAAATTAAACAAGCAAGTTAATAAGAGAGCTGCGCATTGTAGCTCTCTTATTGTATTTTTCATTTATCTTTGGAGGAATTGAAAAAGGAGATAAGGTGAAAAAGGAAGAGTTTAACGCCCTGTTTAATTCCCATTTTGAGGATCTTAGAAGATATCTGCTTTACAGATCGGGGAATCAAGAGGTGGCCACCGACATTGCACAGGAAACTTTCATGGTGGTATGGGAAAAGCAAATGACCATTGACCCGAAAAAGGTAAAAGGACTGCTGTTCAAAATTGCCGGTGATTTGTTTGTCTCCCAATACCGTAAACAACAGGTTGCATTTAACTTCTTTCAAGCTTTTCAACCCGACAACAAGAGCCTTACCCCAGAGGACGAAATCAACTTTCAGGAATTACAAAAAGCCTATGATGCAGCTTTAAAATCGATGCCGGAAAAACAACGTACTGTATTTTTAATGAGTCGGATCGAGGAATTGAAATACAAAGAAATTGCGGATCAGTTGGACCTTAGTATCAAGGCCATAGAAAAACGGATGACCCAGGCCCTTGAACACCTGAAAATTCATCTGAAAGACAAAGTATCAGGACTCATTTTATTCCTGGTAGGTTGGAGTTTAAGCCGGACTAAAATTAATACCATCAAGTGAAACAAGAAAAGGAACATATTGACCTGACAGCTGTTGACCGTCAAAGCAAGGCTTTCTTCAAAGGTGGAAAATTCCACTGGCAAAGGAGTGAGGCTGAGGTATGGGCCAACCTGCAAGCCCGGATGGATGCGCAGCCCAAAGGCCGTTCTTTATTCATTGATTTCTCTCCTTTCCAATGGGTCGTTGCCGCAAGCATCGTTGTTCTATTTGCCCTTGGAAGCTTTTTGCGTTTTTATAGTATCACCGTTGAGACCTCTGCCGGACAGCACTTTATGACAGAACTTCCCGATCATTCCAAAGTCAATCTGAACGCCCAAAGTACCCTGACCTATCATCCATACTGGTGGAAGATCAACCGCTTGGTTCAACTGCAGGGTGAAGCATACTTTGAAGTGGAAAAAGGGCGTAGGTTCACTGTCGTATCTACCAAAGGCATCACCCAGGTGATGGGTACCAGCTTTAACATTTATGCCCGTGATGAGATTTACAAGGTAACCTGTATTACCGGAAGTGTAAAAGTGAAATCCCCTCTTGGAATTGAAACGATCCTTCAGCCCAATAGTAAAGCTGAAATTCAGCCCGACGGAAAAATAAATGTTCAAACCAATATTGAAACCTTTCCTGAAATATCCTGGAAGAAGAACATCTTCCTCTTTACCGCATCACCTGTTCTTCATGTATTTTCCGAAATTGAAAGGCAGTACGGGGTGAAAATCGAAACCAGGATCAGCAATTCTGCCCTTTACAGCGGAAACTTTACCAAGGATCAAAACGTTGATGAGATTTTGGGTTATATTTGCCCTGCTCTCGGATTAAAATATAGCAGGATCTCGGGGGGAAAATATCTCATCACTAAGCAGGATGAATGATTCGGAAAACCACCATACTATTTTCAATTGTCTTACGCTCGTTGATAGGCTTTTCTCAACCCCTAAATATTAAGGTTGAGGCTCATAATCAGTCCCTGAATTCTCTTTTGCTTGAATTGAGAAGCCAATATGATTTCCAATTCTCCTACAGCGACAATGAACTTTCTGCCTACAAAATCACCGCTTCAAAAACCTTTGCCTCCAAAGAAGAAGCTGTGAAATTCCTGCTCACAGGACTTCCCTTTTCCCTTCAGATGAGACACAATGTGTTCATTATCGTGCCCGATAAAAAGAAAAGGGAAGAACAGCGCAAAGCAATGACACAAATAACCGGTCAGATTGTAGAGGCGGGCTCGTTTGAACCGCTTCCCTTTTCAAGCATCCTGATCAACAATCATCCCATGCTTGCCGATGTAACGGGCAACTTCAACTATACGACCTCCTCTGACAGCCTTTTCCATGTGCGCATATCGCATTTGGGTTATTACATTTATGATACCATCATGTACGCGGGCAATATCAGGCAATTCAAATTGGTGCCTGCCGTGCAGAACATCCCTGAAATCCTGGTGAAATATAAGCAGATCGAGAAGTCAACGATCGTAGGCGAGAGCATTGGCAAGATCACCATCAACCACAACATATCCCGTTTTCTGCCCGGGCAGGGCGATAACGCGGTGTTCAACCTCCTGAGGTTAATGCCTGGTATCCAGGCCGCGGGAGAACAATCCACCGACCTGTTGATCTGGGGAAGCTATGAAGGCCAAAGCTTGTTGACTTTTGATCAGTTTACCCTTTTCGGATTGAAGAATTACAGTGATAACATCAGTGTAGTCAACCCTTTCCTGGTGAAAACCATCGAGATTCTGAAGGGGGGGTATGAAGCCAAATACGGTGATCGGGTAGGAGGAATTGTAAACATTGTCGGTAAGAACGGCAACTCCCAGAAGCCTGTTTTAAGCCTGAATATCAATCCTACCACTTTGAACGGCATGATAGAAGTTCCGCTGTTTAAGAAATCGTCCCTGCTGTTGGCCTACAGGCAAACCTATTACAATTTATACAACTCTTCCGATTTCAACATCTTTTCTCCAACACGTCCTGCACCTGAAGGGAAGGCCAATTCGACCAAGTTGAAAAATACGGTCTTTGACCTGAGCGTTTACCCGGATAATTACCAGTTCAGGGACATGAACCTAAAATACAGCTATAACTTTGATAACAAAGATCAGTTATCTATCAGCACGTACGGAGGAGGCGACTACTTTCACCTTACGGCCGATGCCGATATCACCCGGCAAATAAAAGAGGGGCATGGCAAACCGGTAGAAACATTGTTGAATGTTAATTTGCTCAACAAGGAAGAGAATTATCAATACGGGCTGTCAGCCTTCTACAGCAGGATATGGTCGAACCGATTCTCCACAAAATTTGTTTTCTCCCATTCTGATTTTTCCAAGCACCTCAACGAGCAGATTCAAACGGTCAATACCTCTACCCAGAGCATTTATAATTACAAGAATGACAGCACCAGCAATGCTATCTCGGAGAATTCATTCAGGATGGATAACCTGGTCCATTTTTTAAAAGGACACCAGTTAGAATTTGGAGCAGGCTTTTATAACAACAGTGCAGAAATTGCTACCTATCGAAAAATGCAGGGCATTTTACCACTGGACACCATCAACCATTTTCTGAACAACCGTCTCTATGTATATGTGGACGATTATTTGCCACTGGGAGGCCGCCTGGTACTCAAGACCGGCTTTAGGGTTAATCTGTCGGACAACAAAGAGAGGCTCCATTACGAGCCCCGCATCAGCCTCAGTTACAAGCTCACGGAAGATTTGAAGCTGACCGCTTCCTGGGGTCGGTATCACCAGTTCATTTACAAGGAAGCAAACGTAGACAAGGATCAAAATTACTCGTTCCTTTGGGTAACTAGCAATGGAAATACGCCTGTAATAAG
>DMFR01000388.1:10544-11258 GCA_003450125.1 Prolixibacteraceae bacterium
GCCTGTAATAAGCGCCACACATTGGGTGGGGGAAATCAACTACTCGAAAAACAACATGACCTTCAATCTGGAAGGCTATTACAAGCAGACCAGGAATATCTCGAAACGGGTATTCGAACAAAGGACAGTGGGTAACACGCAGCTAGACGGGCTCTTTCCCTACATCGGCAATGCCAAAACCTATGGCATCGATTTCTTTGCAAAAAAGGATTTTGGCAGACATTCTCTTTGGGCCTCCTACACCCTGAGTAAGGCCTTTGAAAGCCTTGCCCCGCCAGGACAACCCTTGCCTGCCTATACCCTGGCGCCCCACCATCAGCTTCATGAATTAAAAGCGGCCGGGATTCTGAATATCTATAAGTTTTATCTTTCAGCCAATTATGTCTATGGATCAGGACTTCAGATCCTGCGGCAAGTGTTTGCAAATGGAACCACCGATTTTTCCTATAACCGTCTGGATGCTGCAATCACCTATAAGTTTACCCCCAAACATTTCTCAGGGGAATTGGGGGTATCAGTGCTCAATGTATTGAATACCCAAAACCTGAAGTACGCCAACCTTCGAAACTTCCAATTAACAGATGATCTAGGCGAAATAAAGGTCTATTCCAATGCTGTGCCATTTACTCCTACCCTTTTCTTAAAACTGGTGTTCTAGGAGCAGAATTGAGCATGTGTCGTGTCAACTTACCGAAGTTATTGCAGTTATTGCAG
>DMFR01000388.1:11423-21132 GCA_003450125.1 Prolixibacteraceae bacterium
TTGCAATTTACGTAAATTGCAATAACTGCAATAACTGCAATAACTGCAATAACTTCGAAAAACGAAAGTATTCCAATAATTTGAAATTGATATCCTTAGGCTTGGCTTCCATATATAATTCCTGAAATTAATCCAGGAAATAAAGGTCTTTACTTTCACAAAGGGAAGTCATAACTTAGAAAATCCTATTTTGCTTTTGAAAATCTTACAAGAACTGAAGCATGGGGATTAACTGACACTTTATATTGATCGTTAACCTTTCTTTTTTCATCTTTGCTCCACAGGTCACTTACCAGATAATTACCCGTAACTCCCAATTCTTTCAAGGTAACCGAGATGTCAGAAGTGCCGGTATCGTTGGTATTAAAGAAGGCCACGTATTTATCCGCTGTTTTGGGTACATCGGCTGTCCAAACGACCAGGCCTTTTTCTGCTTTGAGTTGCTTGTTGCCGGAGCTATGTTGGTTAACGTCCAGCACCTTGTCATTGGTCAGCAGCGATAGGGTAAAGGCATCGTTGCTGGGCAGGTCGCCACCAAACATCAAGGGAGAGCGGAATATGGCCCATAGGTTCATCAGTGTAACTTGTTCTATGTGGCTGAATCCCGTCATCCGGTCAGCCCCTCTTTCGCCACGTACTGATATTCGTCCCAGTGGAAGCATATCCGCATCGGGCCAGTGGCCTTCTCCAATGTATGGCGCCCAATCGGCACAACGTTTAAACTGGGGCTTCAGGGCATCCCAATTGTCCCAGAAGTCGTCACAGATGCGCCACAGGTTGGCATGGTTGATGATATGATCCGCTTTGGTGAGTGACGTAGCCCCCGGAGAAGTGGAAAAGACCATTGGGCGGCCCGATTGGTCAATGGCTTTACGGATGAATTCAATTTCCCCCTGATGGTAAGGTCTTGACAGGTCGTCAACTTTCACATAATCAACTCCCCAGGAAGCATACAGGTTGAAAATTGAATTGTAATACGACTGTGCTCCTTCCTTGAGCGAATCGACCGTGTACATGTCATGCAGCCACCTGCACTGCATCTTTTCAGAATAAATATCCGCTGCCGTAAGCTTGGTTCCCAGAATCGGGCATTTCTTTTTAACCGCTAACACAGGCACCCCTCTCATCAGGTGAATGCCAAATTTCAGCCCTTTTGAATGTACATAATCGGCAAGGGATTTGAACCCCTTACCATCGGCTGCGGAAGGGAACTTTTTTACTGCCGGCATAAAGCGACCATATTCATCCATGGTATAAATCGGGTCTGTTTCGTTGTATCCGCCCGCTTTGTCGTTTTCAACAAACCAGCGGATATCCACAATCACATATTCCCATCCATGCTGTTTCAACTTTTCGGACATGTAATCCGCATTGGCTTTTACCTCTGCTTCCGTAACCGTTGGTCCATAACAATCCCAGCTATTCCATCCCATTGGAGGCGTCTTGGCCTGTTGCCAGAAGGGTTTCTCCTGTTTCTGTACAACGGTCTTTGGTTGCTGCCCTGTACAGGATGCCGTTATCAATACCGCAAGGCCCAAGGCTGCTAATTTGGATTTGATTCTCATTATAAGGTATCAATTAAGTTGATTAAATCGGATGTTATTTAAGTGTAAATATAACGTTTATCCTTTAATCCTCAAATCTACTTTCAAAAAGGCAAAAATCCATTGGCAAAGCCTCCCTCAATTCAGAATATACAATTTGAAATTGACTGAAATTCTGTCTGCTTATTGGCTGATAGAATTACAGATACCTCCTTTATTTTCATCTTTTTTAGTCCTTTAGAAAGTTAACAAAGACTTAAGGAATTAAAAATAAATGGTAAAACACATGCTTTAATGCTTAGAATTCAGTATATTAGTACAAGATAAAGAAATAGGAAGTTTAGAATGCAGTAAATGTTTCAGCCCCATTTGGTTAATTCATTCCATCTGTAGATCAACAGGAACTATCACCGTTTGGATTTAAGTGAGGGCATTGAAACAAGGCGAAAACTTAAAAACCAGCAACGATGATTGAAACTCAAGATATAGAAAAACCAAGGATAGTCACTCAATCTCCTGTTAAAGGACGGTTGAACAAGACGGCAGACTATGAACTGACCATTGTTGTTCCGGTTTATAACGAAGAGGCTAACATGGAGGCCCTGGAGCAACGATTATCGGCATTTATTTCACAGCCTGGGCTCTCTGCCTGTGTCCTGTTTGTCAACGACGGATCGGTTGACCAGAGCAGAGAAAGGATCATAGAGGCCTGTCGCCGGCAGAAACATTTCTACCACCTGGGCCTTTCGCGCAATTCAGGATTGAGCGCTGCCCTTAAAGCAGGAATTGATACTGCCTTTTCAACTTACGTGGGGTATATGGATGCCGACTTGCAGACCACTCCTGAAGATTTTAACCTGCTGCTGCCTTTCAGGGAAGACTTTGAAATGGTCATGGGCATTCGTACCGTCCGTGAAGATTCGCTCGTCAAACGAACCTCTTCCAAAATAGCCAATGGCTTCCGTAGGTTCATCACCAAGGACGGCATTACTGATACGGGTTGCCCGTTAAAGATTATGAAGACCTCGACTGCCAAGCAAATACCCTTCTTTAACGGGATGCACCGTTTCCTGCCTGCCCTTGTACAGTTGCAAAACGGCAGGGTGAAAGAAGTTCCGGTAAGGCATTTTCCCCGTGTAGCCGGGCAATCGAAGTATAACCTGAGAAACCGTTTGGTAGACCCTTTGATCGACTGCTTTGCCTTCCGATGGATGAAAAGCAGGTACCTCAATATCGAGATTACTGAAAAGTATATAGAGTGAACTAAAGTACTTAAAGTTCGAAGTGCCTAAAGTCCTCTAGGCACTCTAGACACTCTAAATACTTTAGTTCACTTTAGTCACTTTTTATGATGATTTACCTTTTAGGATTCATTTCCCAGTTGCTCTTCTTCTCCCGCACCCTCCTTCAATGGCTGATGTCGGAGCGTGCCGGAAAGGTACTCTCACCCACCATCTATTGGGTATTGAGCATCGTGGGTTCCTACTTTTTCTGCATTTACGGATGGTTCCGCAACGACTTTTCCATCCTCCTGGGACAGATCATTTCCTATTACATCTATATCTGGAATTTAAATGCCAATGGAGTATGGACCAAATTACCCCCTGTCTTAAAAGCGGTTTTGATCCTTACCCCCTTCCTGGCCATCGGATTTGTACTCAATAACGCCGCCTACTTTGTCCACAACTTCCTTTCCCATCACCACATCGCCTTATGGCTGATCATCTTTGGCTCCGTGGGGCAGGTCATCTTTACCCTGCGGTTTGTTTACCAGTGGATTTATTCGATACGCAAAAATGAATCCCTGCTTCCCCTGGGCTTTTGGGTGATCAGTCTGGTAGGTTCCGGGATCATTGTCATTTATGGCATGATCCGCCTTGATCCGATCCTGATTCTTGGGCAATCCATTGGATTCATTGCCTATACGCGCAATATCATTCTCTACCGAAAGGAATTAAAAACCAGTTCAGCCAATGAAACGGTTTCTTAAAAGCAAAATCCTCAGGTATAGCCTATATCTATTGGCAGTGTTGCCCATATTCATTTTCCGCGATTTTACCCTGGACAATGAACTTCGTTACCTTAGTATAGCCGATGAAGCCCTCCGCAACGGCTCCATTTTCACCTTTACCAACCACGGCATCATCTATGCCGACAAGCCTCCCCTTTACCTGTGGATAGTGATGGCGGGAAAACTACTCTTTGGAACCCACAATTTGCTCTTTCTGGGCATGTTCTCCTTCATCCCTGCCTTGGTGGTCATATCTATCATGGATCAATGGGTTAAAGACATTCTTTCTGAAAACGAACGCCTGGCCGGGGAACTAATGTTGCTCACCAGCAGCTTTTTTATCGGCACCGCCCTTGTTTTGCGAATGGATATGCTCATGTGCATGTTTATTGTTTTGTCCCTTTACACCTTTTTCAGGATGTATAATGGAACTGCAAATCCCCGGCCCCGATTACTCGGGGTCCTGTTTCCTGTTTTCGTCTTTATGGCCCTGTTTTCCAAAGGTCCCATAGGGATCATCGTTCCGTTGGTATCCACCATCGTGTTCCTTTATCTGAAAAAAGACCTTCAATCCATAGGTAAGTATTGGGGATGGAAAACCCTCGTAATTCTTTTAGCGCTTTGCGGAATCTGGTTTGCAGGGGTTTATGCCGAAGCAGGAAGTCAGTACTTATCCAACCTGCTCTTCAATCAAACCGTTCACAGGGCTGTCAATTCGTTTCATCACAAAGAGCCTTTTTATTATTATTTTGCAACCATCTGGTACTCGTTAGCCCCCTGGTCATTGCTTTATATCGGGATCCTGGTGTTGGGCATCAAAATGAAACTTGTTTCAACGGACCTGGAACTGTTTTTCCTCGTCATTGCCTTATCCACCTGGGTGACCTTGTCACTATTCAGTTCCAAATTGGCCGTTTATATGCTCCCTGTATTCCCATTTGTGGTCTATCTTTCGGTATTGTGGTTCAACAGGATAAGTCTCCCCAGATGGGTATTTTTCCTGGTGATCATCCCGGCCATAATGCTATGCCTGGTATTGCCCGGGTTGATGCTTTCCCCCTATTTTGGACTTACTTCCTCTCCATTTATTCTGGTTGCGGGTTTGTTCCTTTCCCTTACTGGGATCATTGCCATAAAGGCTTTGAGCCAGCGGCAACTCAACCGTGGAATCATTACAATGGGGATAGGAATCCTGCTGTCTGTTTTTACCGTTTCATTTGCCATTCCCCAATATAACTTCCTGATTGGGCTCCATGAATTGTGCGATCAGGCGAAAAACATTTCTAGCCGCAATGGGGTAGCCAATTATTACTATTGTAAATTCGACAGGGCCGAAAACCTGGACATTTACCTGGGAGTTCAACCCCAAAAACTGAAGATCAATGACCTGTTTGAATTAAATTCTCCCCTTAAGAGCCCTGCCGTACTGTTTCTTTGGGACAAGGCTATTGATCGGAGCGACTCTCTTCAAAGGTTCATCCAGGGAAAAAAGATAATTAAGTCAGGCAACTATTATTGTGTTGAATTGGATATATAAAAAGTGACTAAAGTATTTAGAGTGACTAAAGTGACTAAAGTAATTTAGGCACTCTAAATACTCTAGTCACTCTAAGTACTTTAGGCACTTTATACACTCTAAGTAAATGAAAAATAGCAATATAAAAGGAACTGTAACTTTAAAGGAAGTCTTTTTCAATAAGGACTTTTATAATTTGCTGTTGGTCCTTGGAATATTGGCCCTGCTAAAGATGGTCATTGCCATCCAGTATGACCTGGATTCCGAGGAAGCCCAATACTGGCTGTGGAATAACCACCTTCAGTTGTCCTATTATTCGAAACCACCCCTGATTGCCTATCTAAACTGGCTTTCAACTTTTCTATTGGGGGATACCGTATTTGCCATCCGTCTCAATGCGGTGATCCTTGGATTTTTGATTTCTATGGCCACTTACTTGATGTCCCTTGAACTTTTTAAGCAACCCAAAACGGCTCTGCTGGCTGCTCTGCTTACCAATATATTTCCTTTTCTGCTCCATAGTTCCATCATCTTTACGACCGATAGTCCGTTGATTTTATTTTGGTTATGCGTCCTGCTGTTCTATTGGAAGGCTGCCGAAACAAGAAGCCGGGTGTGGTGGGTGCTGTTTGGACTCAGCATCGGGTTGGGGGCCCTTTCGAAATACACCATATTTCTTGTTTTTTTACCCCTTGCCCTGTTCTCTTTCAAATACCACCGCGAAATCTTTCAATCCCGCTGGTTTTATGTCTCCATCCTGATCGCACTCCTGCTTTTTTCTCCCGTTATTTACTGGAATTTCCAGCAAAAAGGGGTTGGTTTCCTGCACCTTGTCTATCTGTCGGGAGTATTTGAACATACCCAATCTGCCCGGGAGGTTATTTCAAACATCGCGGAGTTTATAGCCGGTCAAATCCTCTTGCTGCTGCCCTTTTACCAATACCCGGAAGTCATTCGGAAATGGAGGCAGAAAAACCTTACCAAAGAAGAATTGTTTTTACTGCTTCCAGCGGTCTGTATGTTTGTTTTTTTCCTGATCATTACCATCATCAGGCGCTCGGGAGCCTACATGAACTGGGCCATGGTTGCCTATACCGGCATGCCTATACTCTTCTCCCACTTCGCGTTAAGGGGAGACGGCTGGAAATTGAACCGGAAAATTATCCTGGTAATGGTGGTCTGTATCTTCCTGTTTATTATCTTATCTTTACCTTCCAACAGGATAATCCCCCTTGGGAAGAATAACCCGGCCAACAAGCTGATCGGGTGGTCCCAGCTGGCCGACAAGGTGGATAGTTTGAAAGATTCAATTCCCTGTAACAGCTGTTATGTCATTTCCACCAGTTACCACATCACTTCAGAATTGTCTTTTTACCTGGATGACCAGCCCGAAGCCTATTTCCTGAACATCAATACCCGGATGACCCAATTTGACCTGTGGAACCAAACCAAACAGTTGATCAATAGCGACCAAACAGGGATATTGGTTATTACAGACAGGATTACCCCTGAAACTGCAGCCGTTTACGACACCATCCTGAGAGAAGACTCCTGCGTGATTTACAGTCAAAACCGCCCCATTAATACCTACTACATCTACCTTGTACAAGGGCTGAAAGGCATTCGAAATCAATACTCTTCCTACTGATTATTTTGTTTTAGAAAATTGCATTGCTGGCCATGCTATTCTTTGCTGTTTGCTTTAGCAGACGGTTAGGAGGGATTTCACATTTATTTTATGGAATTATCCCATGGTACTTCGTCCTTTTATCCTGCTATTTGCGTCGTACCAAAATCGGTGTTAATTCGAATATAATTCGTACATTATTCGTAGCTTATTCGTACATTATTCGTAAAAATACCAATAATATTCGAATAAGGTACGAATAAAGTACCAATAAACATCGAATTATTACCGTCTCTGGTATGACGCAAATAGGAAGCAAACTTTTCAATGGCGGAAAGGGGAAGGGGGTCAATGATGTGGGGGGTTATAATTTTGGAAGAAGGAAAGGTCTCACTTAAAAGACCTCATCGACTTTCAAAGCAATGGTACCAAGGCTAAGTGTCCAATGGCTTTAAATAAAAATACCCACCAAATAGGCGGGTATTTATAGTTGGGATAAATCATTCAGGGTTATACGGCCTGCACCAATTCCAGGCTTTCAAAGCCTTTCTGGACAGCTTCGAGGTTCATGGGAATCAGGTAGTGGTGGCGCGAGGGAAGCGATTTCTGCAGGCCTTTTTCAACGTTGTCCATTTTAACCACCGGTTTGGCTTTCAGGTAAGCACCCAAGACTACCATGTTAAATGTTTTCACATTACCCAGTTCCGCGGCAATGAGAGTCCCTTCAATCTTATAAATCGTAATGTCGGTACGTTTTGGGGGATGAATGATCCCGTTGGGATCGTAAAGCAATACCCCGCCCGGTTTTACCATGGGTTCAAACTTGTCCATCGACTGTTGGTTCAGGATGATGGCGGTATCAAATTCGTTGATGATGGGTGAACTGATCCGGTTGTCGCTTAAAATGACAGTTACATTGGCTGTTCCTCCACGCATTTCGGGGCCATAGGAAGGGAACCAGGTCACTTCCTGATCGGCCATCACACCTGAATAGGCCAGGATTTTTCCCATTGATAGAACACCTTGTCCGCCAAATCCGGCTATAATGATTTCTTCAGTCATTGTCTTCAGTTTTTAAGGGGTGTATAGCTTAGTGGATCGTTTTTGGAGCCGTCCTTCAAATCGCCCGGGGGATAGAAGGGGAACATATTTTCAACCATCCATTCATTGGCCTTGACAGGGGTCATTTTCCAGTTCATGTTGCAGGTTGAAACCACCTCGACAAAAGAGGTACCTTTTTTATCCATGGCAGCCTGGAAAGCTTTGGCAATGGCTTTCTTGCATTTGCGGATGGCGCCTGGTGTCTGAACCGACTGGCGGGTTACATAGGATGTTCCGGGCAGTTGGGCGATCAATTCGGTAATTTTTAAAGGGTATCCGTTTCTCCCTGCATCCCGTCCATTGGGGGTAGTTGCTGTAATCTGACCCAGCAAAGTGGTTGGGGCCATTTGTCCCCCCGTCATGCCATAGATGCCATTGTTGACAAAAATGACCACCATGTCTTCACCACGGTTACAGGCATGAAGGATTTCGGCTGCTCCAATGGAGGCCAGGTCACCATCGCCCTGATAGGTAAATACGACTTTATCGGGATTGGTACGTGCAATACCGGTTGCCACAGCAGGCGCTCTTCCATGAGCTGCTTCCTGCCAGTCAATGTCAATATAGTTGTAGGCAAACACGGCACAGCCAACGGGTGAAACCCCAATGGTCTTTTCCTGAATACCTAAATCTTCAATTACTTCGGCCACAAGATTGTGAACCACCCCATGACTACAGCCAGGGCAGTAGTGCATGGTGGTACTGGTGATCAGTTTTGGTTTTTCGTAAACCAGGTTTTTTGGGTTGATGATATCTGCAAGTTCCATAAGTTATCCTCCTATCAGTTTTTGTTCCAGGGCCTCCACGACTTCCGAAGGGCTTGGAATAATTCCGCCCATACGTCCAAAATGGACCACAGGCACATCGCATCTAACGGCCAATTGAACGTCCTCGATCATTTGTCCGGCATTCATTTCGACTACCAAGAAGCCTTTTACCCTTTTTGCCAAGGCAGCAATAGGTTTCTTTGGAAAGGGGAACAGGGTAATTGGACGAAGCAGTCCCAGCTTGATTCCTTTTTCACGGGCGATGTCTACTGATTTCTGGCATATTCTTGAGGAAGAACCAAAAGCTACAAGGATATATTCAGCATCCTCACATTGGATTTCTTCGAAAAGCACTTCCTCGGCTTCCATCTTGGCATATTTCTCCTGGAAGCGGATATTGTTGGCCTCCATCCTGGCTGAATCCATTTCCAGGGAGGTGATGATGTTGGGCTTGCGGTTGGGTTTGCGGCCATTGGTAGCCCAAGAACCGTATTTTTGATCAATTTCTTCAGCAGTGAGGCGGGGAATAAAATCGGCCAGCACCACTTTTTCCATCATCTGTCCAATGGCTCCATCGGATAGAATCATTGCCGGATTGCGGTATTTGAAAGCCAGCTTGAAGCCCAGTTCCACAAAGTCGTTCATTTCCTGAACCGAAGAAGGGGCCAGTACAATCAAACGGTAGTCTCCATGGCCTCCACCCTTGGTAGATTGGAAATAATCGGCCTGAGAGGGCTGGATGGTACCCAATCCTGGGCCTCCACGCTGTACATTGACAATCAGGCAGGGCAATTCCGATCCTGCCAGGTAGGAGATTCCTTCGGCCATCAAGCTGATGCCGGGGCTGGAAGAAGAAGTAAGTACTTTTTTGCCTGAGGCAGCAGCTCCGTAAACCATGTGGATGGAAGCAATTTCGCTTTCAGCCTGAAGCACGACCATGCCTGTTTCATTCCAGGGCTCACGGTCCATCAGGGTTTCCATGACTTCCGACTGTGGGGTGATGGGGTATCCGAAATAACCGTCACAGCCACAGCGGATGGCCGCTTCGGCAATGACCTCATTTCCCTTCATTAATCTTAATTCTCCCATTATGCTTTGTATTAGATGATTGCTTTAATTGAAAAGTGCCTAAAGTGAACTAAA
>DMFR01000388.1:21313-21682 GCA_003450125.1 Prolixibacteraceae bacterium
CACTTTAAATACTCTAGACACTTCTTATATTTTTACCCGATAAACGGTAATGCAGGTGTCGGGGCAAACGGTTGCACAGTTCGAGCAGCCAATACAGGCTTCGGGGGTTACCATAAATGAATAGTGATACCCGCGGCTGTTCACCTGCTTGTTTTGTCCCAGTACATCTTGCGGACAAGCTACCACGCAAAGACCACAGCCTTTGCATTCTTCATTGTCGACTACTACTGCTCCGATTACTTTTGCCATTTTTATATATTTTTAAATAAGTACAAACTTTGGAAACTTTTGTACTTATTAGATTTTCTACTATTTGATTACCTATCGTATTTATATTGAACGAAAGTTTCCAAAGTTAAATCTATATTG
>DMFR01000461.1:0-443 GCA_003450125.1 Prolixibacteraceae bacterium
AAAAATACGGTGGACGCTTTTGGAAAGGTTCATATCGTGCGTGGGGACACTTTGAATATGTATGCCGATTTTATCAACTATAACGGGGACACCAAATTAGCCAAAGCCCGCAGGAATGTTAAACTCATCGATAAAAAGATGACCCTGACCACCGACTCTTTGGATTATGCCATGGCCAGCGACCTTGCTTCCTACAATTACTCTGGAACGATAAAAGACTCCACCAACGTATTGACCTCACTCATTGGCCAGTATCACGTCAACGAGAAGAAAGCTTATTTCAGGACCAATGTGCAAGGCACCACCAAAGATTACAAAATCAAATCGGATACCCTGATCTACTTTACCAATACCAAGAAAGTACTGATCGAAGGTCCGACGCACATTTTCAATGAAAAAGATACCCTGTATGCAGAATATGGCTGGGACGACAGCATGAAAAA
>DMFR01000461.1:661-3729 GCA_003450125.1 Prolixibacteraceae bacterium
CCTGTATGCAGAATATGGCTGGTACGACAGCATGAAAAATCTTGCCCACCTGACCAAGAAGCCCAGGATCTGGAACATCAACCAAAAAGTAAAGGCTGATTCAATCTTTTACGACAAGGAAAAAGGGGACGGATTGGCTCTTGGACATGCAAGGATTGAAGACATTGAAAACCACATCATCGTACAAGGCAACAGGGTGGTGTACAATGACTTGTCAAAGATTGCCACTGCTACCGATTCTGCTGTGTTGATCCAGTACTCAAAGACCGACTCCCTGTTCCTACATGCCCAAATTCTACGAACGATGCCTGACACTTCAAAAGTATCGGTTAGAGCAAGCGTATTGAGCAAGGGTTCCAAATTAGCGGCTTCCAAAACACCTGCCAGAGACACCCTTGCCGCTGTTACACCGGAGGCGAAAGCATTAACTGTAAAAGCATTAAATACTGACTCTATAGCTGCCAACGCACTTGTAAAGGATTCAACGGCCACTGTAAAGCCTAAGGATGCCCGTCTTGTGCTGGCGTATTACAAAGTGAGGTTTTACCGTCAAGACATGCAGGGCAAGTGCGATTCTTTGGCCTACTGGTCAAAAGACTCAACCATCCAACTGTATACCGCCCCGGTGATCTGGTCCAACAGGAATCAGATAACGGCTGATTACATTGAAATGATTAACCGAACCAAAGATCCTGATGAGGTAAGGATGAAGGAAAATGCTTTTATCATTGCCATGGAAGAGGATAGCGTGCGATTTAACCAGATCAAAGGGAAAAACATGGTCGGTTTTATCCGCAACAATGAGCTTTATAAAATTGATGTCAGTGGAAACGGGCAGTCCAACTACTATGCCTACGACAAGAAGGGCATTATCGGCTTAAACCAGGCCCAAAGCAGCAACATTACCATTTATATGAATAAGGGAAAGGTCAGCAGGATTGCCCTGATCAAATCGCCCGATGGAGAACTCAAACCCATGGCCCAAATTGAGGAAGGCGATAAACGCCTGCCGGGCTTCAATTGGCAGCAGGAAATCAGGCCAAAATCCAAAACTGATATTTTCAGAACCGAAGAAAAGGATCAAAAAACCCTTCCAAATAAAATATCCAAGAAATAAAACCGTTTAAGGTTTAGAGTGAACGATGATAGTTTTAGTTCTTTTTACCAATTAAAATTATCAGATAACAAAACAAGGGCCCCGATAAATCGGGACCCTTGAAAGGCTCTACCGGAATTGATTGATTATTTCCAAAGGTCGGTAGCTTTTTTATGAACTAAAATTCAATCTTCTATAAAACTTGATTAGTATAGGTTTTAGTATATCAAACCAAGTATTTTTATTTGTATAAGGCTTAATTTTACGCCACATACGGTTCGTTTTATCAATGTCAGTTTTCTCCTTCCCTTATCTCCTCTAATGGTTGGTAACACCAAAACATAAAGCCAGTTAGCCTTATTTTTTTCTCTCTCGCACAACATTTTTAAATTTGACCAATCCAAAGCTTTAGATCAATCAAGTTGTTCAATCATACTCCAAAAGGCTGTGAAGGTTACAGGAAAATTTGCTGACGGGAATATGCTTTTGGGGTGAATTACAATCTACCAATGGATGAATTTATCGTGCAAAAAAAAACCGCCCCCTGAAAGAGAGCGGTCTGGTAGTGAAGAGAGAGTTTTAGTGATTACACTACGATCAGTCCGTTTACATACGTGCTGTTTGATAAAACAGACCCGTTGGCATTCTGAAATGAAATGTAGCATTGCACTTCATCCCCCGTAAAGGAGGCAGGAACAGTGATCGTCTGGCTTCCGCTGACACGGGTATTTCCACCTTGTAACGAAATCACCCTTTTCTTGGCAGGGTTGTAAACCACCAAAACAGCCTTGTCGGTAGCCAATGCATCACCATAGTCCGAATTGTCTTCCCAGCTGAAATCAATCTCCCCTGCGGTGGTTGAAACAGCTGCAGGATTTAAAGCCTCAGCAATCATCCCTTGACTGACCGATACCTGGGTATAGTCAATCGCGTAATCCGGGTAAACGCCTGTTAAGGCATTCTCCAGATTGTAGGCCATCGCTGCATTGTAACCCGACTTTTTCACTGCCTGGCTTTTGTATCCTACCCGCAGAAAGGGAATTAGAGGACGTAAGAACTTACCCACTGTACCAAACCTTGCACGTTGATCCAACTGTGCGGCTGTGTTGGGCTGTGAAATACTGGTAGCCCTGGACCGCATATAGCTTATGCCTTTCCAGGTACCCCCGATGATATTCCCGACCTTGCCGGAGAAACCACCTGTAATACCATTTAAAATAACTGCCATGATAATAATTTATTTGAGGTTTTTGCTCCGACCTTGTTGGATTTTAACCCGGGAACCCTTCGTGGTCTTTTGCTTGAATCAAAGGTAGGTACTATATGTTTATAGCGCAATGAATCAGTTAATTATGCGTATATACGCAGTGTTTTGCGTAGCAGATATTCCAATTCCGTCAAAATCGAAGGGTTTATTGAAATAGGGTTGACGCTCTATGATGGAGCACTTCAAACAATCTGCAACTTCCTTAACTTCCTCAGCAAAGCTAGGTTCCCTCTTCAACAATTGAAGGGGTTTTAATCGCCCGGCACTGCTTCCCTGGTTTTAAGTTATATTTGTTCCAAGCTATTCTAAAGTATTGGAGAAGATCAAATAATTACTCATGATTGTATTTCAATCAAAATGGTTGATAGAGATATTATGAATTAAATGATACCCCTCAGCTGGCGACTCCAGGTCACCTGCTGAATAAACCTCAAAATCTCAATATCTCAAATCTGCACCATCCGCTGCCAACTTTTTATATCCGTAGCATCTGGTAAAAATCATTTTCGAATCTTTAAAAGATATTATCACCCCCTGATGGGTTGAAGTTTTAAAAAGTACTTTACATTTGATGGGATTATTTTATTAGATCATATAGGTCATTAACTCACACATTAGCAAAGAAGCATACACGATGAATAAACAACAACTGGCAGCCAAAATATGGGAATCTGCTAATCAAATGCGTTCAAAAATTGAAGCCAA
>DMFR01000112.1:0-138 GCA_003450125.1 Prolixibacteraceae bacterium
ACCTATTATTCTCAAAATATTGTTTTTTACTTGTTAATATATTTTAATTCCAATTTGACAGATTTAAAAAAGCAACAGTTTTTTACAATGGATTCATAAAAGTATATTGCACGTCTTGCACGAATTGCACGAATTGCA
>DMFR01000112.1:379-641 GCA_003450125.1 Prolixibacteraceae bacterium
TTGCACGAATTGCACGAATTGCATAGATGGTTTTTTTATTTTATTTCGGTTCAATTACTCGTTTTTTTACTTGAAGCTCTGTCAAAGAGGAGGATTTATAATGAATAATGATGGGATTACCATAGAACAATCAAAACAAACAACAGGCATAAAACTGAAGTTGAATGAATTGCTTTTTACATAGTACAAAAAAAGCAGAAGGGTGATAATGCAAATCGCGCAAATCGTGCAATCTGTGCAATTTGCCCGTAAAACTTTTAAG
>DMFR01000112.1:782-8196 GCA_003450125.1 Prolixibacteraceae bacterium
AATTTGCCCGTAAAACTTTTAAGATTATTCAGCACTGAATCCGTTAAAGTAGAATTTAGACGTATTTTTGTAAAAAAAACTGTCATGAACAATTCTGAACAGCACATGGATAAAGCCAGTAGATTTTATGAACGATATGCTGACTTTTCAAATCAGCAAATAAAGGATATTTTAAAAAATCACAAAGATTATCAGGAATCGGCTGTTACGGCTGCTGTGAAAATAGCCATTGAACGAGAACTGATTCATACCGAACAGGATTTACTGGGTCCTGAATATCAATCCCAAATGTCTTACAAATGGTCAGTCTTTCCCGAAATTCACAATGCCTACCTCTACAAAAGGGTAAGAGCAAGCATATTTCGTGTATTATTTTTCGCCTCCCTTATCCCAACCATTTATGGAGTAATGAAATATGCTGAAGGCCAGTTTAATATGACTTATTTGGGTGTAGGAGCCGGGCTAACATGGTTCCTTTTGACCTTCATCCTATTCAAAACTGAAAAGTTGGTTGTTTTATTCCTTCAGGTGGTCATGATCATACTCGTATTTTTTATACTTGGGTATTGGCTGTTGAGCCAGCATTATTTTCAGACAACCGATATTGCTGTTCTTGTAATAGGAACCATGGTACTCCTTTATCTGCTTTTTTACTTGAAAAAATTGATTCAGACAAAACCGGAGGAAATTTACAGACAATAATAGGGGATATTGTTAAGGGTTTAAAGTTTCATGTTTAAAGTTTAAAGTTGCGTGCCGATCTGGACGCAACCTCAAAGTTAAAGTTAAGGGATGGGTAGCCTTTGATCAGCATGCAACTTTAAACTTTAAACTTTGAACTTTAAACCCTTCATAGCAATACCTACATTTCAAAGTGGATTAATCCTTTAAACTTCCCTTTCACCTAAAGAAAACGGTGGTTCGTCGAAAATAAAAGTAAGTTGACCACAAGTTGATTAATTTTGAATCATAAATAACCAAAAACTCATTGTATGTTTATTCTTCGGTTAACCAGCTTGATTTTTGCCCTTGGCTTGTTGGTCAGCAAACTGTTTGCTGCACCTGTTGCCCCGGTTCACGAACCTTGGGATGATAATGATACCCGCACTTATAAAGTGCAGCCTTTTACTAAAATTCATCTTGAAGGCGGCTATAAGGTGATTCTGGAACAAGGATCTCAACCCGGATTACGGATTAAAACCGATGAAGATAATTTTAAATACATTGATGTTCAATCTGATTCAGAATCTCTCAGTCTGAAAGTCACCAAGAAACATTTTAACTTTGACGAATTGACGTTGTACATCACCTTTAAAGACCTGGAGAAACTTGAAATTGAAGGAGGGATTTACATGGAAACCAGGGGCTATTTGGAATTAAAGGATTTTTATTTTCATGTAGCAGGTGGGGCTAGTATTGAAATGAATGTGAAGGCCAACAAGATCAAAGTGATCGGGGAGGGGGGTGTTAAAATAGAACTCAACGGTATTGCCGAAGAATTGGATGCTGCCATTTCAGGGGCGGGCTATCTGAATGCCACAGACATGAAAACCAAAAGAACAGATTGCAAGATAGAAGGCGCCTGCGCCGCGAGTGTCTATGCCACTGAATGGCTAAATGCTTCCATTAGTGGAGTTGGTAAAATCAGATATAAAGGCGATCCTCAGGTCGTGAAAAGAATAGAAGGAATAGGTTTAGTTTCAAGTGATTAGAAAATGTATTACTTATTTTGTAAAAAGGGTTATCTGGTTCAGATAGCCCTTTTCGATTTTAAGCCTTCCACCCTTATGTGAACTCTTTCATTGGTTGAATGTTTATTAATCATTCAGAACTTTAGATGCACTTAATGCATAATGAATACCCTTTCTTTTAACCGGTTTAAAACAAGGTGGTAAATGTTATATTGCATGTTTTGTCTAAATAAACTACACAATGCTTAAACAAATTCATTAGACGTGTGTTTTGTGTATAGAATTTAATTTATAAAAAAGGGAAAGATGAAAGTCACAGGATTTTTAAAAACAGAAACGGCAAAACCTAAATATAACGGAACACATTTGCCACGCACGAACAACAATAATGGACATGATTTGATTGGTGATAACCATTTTGCAACCTCGCTCGAAACTCCTATGCGTGAGGATGCTTTCTTACTCAGCGACGAACAGAAAATGCTGCTTATTGAGGATAAGTTCAGGGATATCATGAATGTGTTGGGCCTTGATCTAAGAGACGATAGCTTAAATGGAACTCCACATCGTGTAGCCAAGATGTTTGTAAAGGAAATCTTCTCAGGTCTGAACCCGGAGAATAAGCCAAAGATTTCAGTATTTGATAATAAATTCAAGTATTGTGAGATGCTCGTTGAAAAGAACATCAACCTGAATTCAACTTGTGAACATCACTTTCTGCCCATCGTAGGTAAAGCCCATGTGGCTTATGTCTCAAGCGGACAAGTAATCGGGCTGTCAAAAATCAATAGGGTAGTTGATTATTTTTCCCGTCGTCCGCAAGTTCAGGAACGCTTAACGGTACAGATTGCCAATGAACTGAAGCGAATTCTTAAAACGGAAGATGTGGCTGTTGTCATTGAGGCCAAACACTTGTGTGTATCATCGCGTGGTATACAGGATGAGAGCAGCTCAACAATCAGTGCTGAATATGGAGGGGTATTCAAAGAGATGCATCGCAAGGATGAGTTCCTGAAATATTTATCGCTTGATTTATAGAAAGGTTCCAGGTTTAAAGTTTCAGGTTCAAAGTTCCTGGTAGATCGGATGCGAAGCCAACTGTACACTGAACACTGAACACTGAACACTGTCTCACTTTTCCATGCTCCATGCCCATTCATTTATTCCTCTATTTTTTGTTCTTTTACATCAAATAAGAAATATATGGACGGAAGAAAACGATCGGATGTAAAACCCGGTATACTGGTAAATATCGTGCAGAAACATCATCAGCGAACAGGTGAACTGACTGAGGGTGTGGTAAAAAACCTGTTGACCAATTCTCCCAATCATCCTCACGGCATAAAGGTAAGGCTGGAAACCGGAGAGGTAGGACGTGTTCAGGAAATCCTTGAGGAAGAATAGCCCACTCCGAAAAGTAGATATTTCATGAAGTGGTTAAATGGTTGAATGGTTGGATGGTTGGATGGTTAAGTCGTTAAATGGTTGGATGGCTGAAGGGTTAAATCGTTAATTATCAATCGTTAATCGTTAGAGGGTTAACCATTATTCTATCACCAACCAACCAACTAACCATCCAACCAACTAACCATCCAACCATCCAACCATCCAACCATCCAACCATCCAACCATTAACCCAAATAACAACTTCTATGCATATTCTATCCACCAACATCGCACAACCGACTACCATAGAATGGCGTGGTCAGGCAATACAAACCGGTATTTATAAACACGAGGTAGATACACCTCTTTATTTAGGCACTGAAGATGTTGTAAATGATCATGTCATCGACCGTCGTTATCATGGCGGCACAGAGAAGGCTTGTTACCTGTATTCGGCTGATCATTATCCCTTTTGGAAGCAAAAATATCCCCAGTTAACATGGGAGTGGGGCATGTTCGGAGAAAACCTGACAGTCACTGGCCTCCATGAGTCACAAATACGCATTGGTGATCGATTCCAGATCGGTGAAACCATCATTCAGGTTACACAGCCCAGGCAACCTTGTTTTAAATTGGGCCTCCGCTTTGGGAGTCAGAAAGTGGTCAATGAATTCTGGGATTCTTCTTTTCCGGGTGTTTATGTCAGGATTCTACAACCGGGTCATGTTGCTAAAGGAGATAAATTTACCCTGTTAGAACGAAATCCCGATAGTCTCTCAGTAGAGCAGGTCTTTTCACTATTCGGGAAAAACAATCAAAACATTGATATGTTGAAAAAGGCCATTGCCGAACCTTTTATGGCCCAATCGTGCCGCAAAGACCTCCAGAAAATACTTGACAACATTAAATAGTTTTTTTCAATGGCATTTGATAATTTGATAATTTGATAATTTGTCAAATTATCAAATTATCAAATTATCAAATTATCAAACTCACATTTCAACTAAAATACCCTTCCAGATATTCACGCGTTAGTTTTTCCTTCGGATTACTGAAAATTTCAGAGGCAGGCCCTGCTTCTATGACTTCACCCAGGTACATAAATACCACATAATCAGCAATACGTTTGGCCTGCCTTAAAGTGTGAGTCACCAATACTATCGAATATTGATGTTTAAGTTTTACAAATAGTTCTTCTATCTTTTTACTGGAAATCGGATCCAAGGCTGAAGTTGCTTCATCCCCCAGAATGATTTCAGGCTTAACAGCCAGTCCCCTTGCCAGGCAAAGTCTTTGTTGCTGTCCAATGGACAAGCTGCTTGCCGGTGACTTTAAGCGGTCTTTGACTTCTTCCCAAAGGCCAGCTTCCACCAGGTATTTTTCAACCATGATTTTAAGCGTTTTCTTTCTTCTAATGCCGTGAATCCTTGGTCCGTAGGCTACATTATCAAATATCGACATGGGAAGCGGACAAGGTCTTTGGGAGAGCAGACCCATTTTCTTGCGGATATTCTCCACTTCCACATCCTTGCCATGAATATTTTCACCATCCACCAGCACATCCCCCTCAATCTTGACATCAATGGAGTTTTGAAGCAAGCGGTTAAAGGTCTTTAGCAGGGTGGTTTTTCCGCAACCTGAGGGGCCAATGATACAGGTGATGGCTTTATCCGGTATATCGAGGCTGACATCTTTCAGAATATGGTTTTTTGACAGGAAAACATTCAGGTTACGCACACTAATATGTGGTTTATGGGTTTTGAAGATCTGATCAATGTCTACCAAGTTCCACGGCTCTTTCTTAACCTGAAACTGTTCGATGGGCGAATCGAAGAATTTTTCAACCCTAAGCAAATTTTGTATCATATCTTGTTTTTTGAAAATTTTCTACTGTAATAACGTGCTGTAATACTCAGTATCAAGACGATGCCTGTCAATATAAGTGCTGCTGCGTATGCTCTTTCCTGAACTTCGGCAATCGGACTGCTCAACTGGAAAAAGGTAGCCAGCGGTAATGTTGCCACAGGTTGTCCAAGAGAGGTAGGAATGCTGTCCGTATATCCGGCAGTAAACAGAACAGAAGCTGCATCGCCAATGCCACGGCCTACAGATAGCAGGATCGCTGTTACTATTCCGGGAGCCACTTGTCTGAGGATGACTTTGATGATTTCAGACCGGGTTGCTCCCAATGAAAGGGCTGCATCTTTCATTTCTTTAGGCACCCGCCTCATGACCTCATCGATGGATCTGATCAATATGGGAATAATGAGCATGGTCACTGTAAGGATTCCTGCCAGCAAGGATGATCTCAGTCCCAGGTAAACCATGAGGGTAAAGCCAAATGCCCCATATACTATGGAAGGTATTCCAAACAATACATCAAACGACAGACGGGTAAACTGTGCCAGCTTTGATTTCTCCGGAAGGTAAAGGTTAATGTATAAAACAATCGGCAGGCTGAAAGCCAGTCCAAGGGTAATTGACCCGATTACAATGTACAATGAACCTATGATTGCGTTTAGCAGACCACCTTCTTTGCCAATATAAAACCCACCACCAGGTATTTTTGACACCATGTCCCAGCTCATGGCCGGAAGTCCTCGTTTGACAATAGCCACAATAATCATGAAAAGAGAAACTACAATGACCAGTGTTGCGGCCATCATCAGTCCTTTGAATATTTTTTCTTCTAGTTTTTTTACTCTAAAATGTTTCATAAAGCAAAGTTCTTTTCAATTCGTATTAATACTAAACGTGATATGGCATTAAAAGCTAGTATGATGACAAATAAAAGCAATGCTGAAAGCATCAGTGCCGAGTCGTACATGGGGATAGACATCATCTCCCCGTAATTGTTGGCAATAAGAGCAGGTAGGGGATAGGCAGGATCAAATGCCGATTTGGGTACTTCCGCAACATTTCCGCAGACCATCAACACTGCAATTGTTTCTCCAAAAGCACGTGAAATAGCCAATACCACTGCTGCTGCAAGGCCCGGAAATGACTTCCTCAGTACCACTTTTTTGATGGTTTGCCAATTGGTGGCGCCCAGTGATAAGGAAGCTTCACGCAATCCGGAGGGTAAAGCATCGAACATTTCAATAAACACAGAAATCATCAAGGGGATAATCATGATGGCCAATACAATGCCCCCGGCCAATACACTATAACCTGTTGAGAACTCTACAAAATGAGGAGCAATGGATGTAGAAATAAATGGTACTACTACCAGGATGCCCCATACTCCATAAACTACAGGTGGAATTCCTGCCAGCACATCGATCATCGGGTAAACTATCTTTTTGATGTATGGATGTGCATATTCCGAAAGGTAAATGGCTGAAAGCAAGCAAAGCGGGAGTGAGATTATAATAGCTATCCCGGTCACCCACAAGGTCCCCATGATAAACGGAAAAAAGCCAAATTCACCTTTCAAGGGCTTCCAGCTTTCCCCTGATAAAAGAGTCCACATGGACTGCTGGTCCAGTATGGGGACTGACTTATAATACAAGCTGATGCCTATGATGACCGCGAACAACAAAGAGATCAACGTCAGGAAAAGCATGGAATTCCTGAAGACAACCTCCTTGATCTGGCGATAGGCATTATATCGGGTTCTGTTCATTTATTTGATTTTTTCAAGTCCTGCTGCCAGTTTTTCTTTCGAAAGATTGATGTACCCACTGCCAAATACGTACTTCTGTCCATCGGTGAGTGACCACTTGATAAATTCAACCAGTTCCTTCTTCAAAGGTTTGCCTGAAGTCACAAAATAAAGATCTCTTGCCGGAGGCGATGGATACTTACCCGCTGCAATGGCATTGACCAATTCATCCAGAGAATTATAGAAATTTTCATCAGGATCAATCTTTCCATTGTTGTTGACATCCAGCGGAATCACCTTAACTCCCGGATTGGGCTGTTTTGTTTTGGCATCATAGGCATAGCCAATATTGTTGTAGGCGATTCCAGAAGGGTCTTTGGTAACTGCCTGTGCAAGTCCGGGATCTCCAAATACGCCGACTCCCAATAGATCTTCCTGTTTCTTCCCAAGGTATTTGGCCCATGTCTCTCCTGCACCGCAGGCATCCGAACGGGTGTAAATACGGATCGGAACAGCACTTTTTGTACCAATAGCCTGTCCCCATGTTTTGGTCTTGCCGGTTATGAAAATATTGATGGCTGCATCACGGTCCAGTCCAATGGCCAATATGTCTTTGATATTCGGGTTTGCAGCACTGACAGTGGGAACTACTGCATCTTTTGTAACGGCAATGGCAAAAGCGCCTTTCTTGATTTCTTCAGGGTTTATTTCCCTTGAAACCAAACCAATGTCC
>DMFR01000112.1:8269-8494 GCA_003450125.1 Prolixibacteraceae bacterium
ACCAAACCAATGTCCACCATTTTCGATAGGGCATCAGTCATTCCTTTTCCTGCTCCTCCGGCTGAAATATCGAATTTCACTCCTGGGTGTATCTTTCTGAACTCTTCGGCCCATTTAACAGTCAATGGATACAGGGCAAATGCTCCCGAAATACTGATATTCCCTTTCAATTCCTCTTTATTTTGGCTGTACGCCTTGCCTGCTGAAAGTGAACTGATCACCAGC
>DMFR01000299.1:0-2322 GCA_003450125.1 Prolixibacteraceae bacterium
ACCACAGATTCCACAGATAGACACAAATTATTCTTATTTTTTTAATCTGTTTTCATTCGAGTAATCTGTGGTGAATTCCTTTGTGACTTTGTGTCTTTGTGTTAATTTTTTTTTTTTTTGGGACAGCCTCTTTCAAGCTTGCACCTCTACGAGCCGCGCAAGATCTTCTCCATCTTCCTGCCTTTGGCCAACTCATCCACCAACTTATCCAAATACCTCACCTGCTGCGTCAAAGTATCCTCGATGTCCTCTACACGATACCCGCAGATGACTCCTGTGATGAGGTGTGCATTGGGGTTGATCGAAGCATGTTGGAAGAATGTCTCAAACGTTACATTTTCCTGTATGAGTTCCTGCTGCTTATTGCGATCATAGCCTGTTAACCACGCTATGACCAACTGCAATTCTTCTTCTGTCCTGCCTTTCTTTTCTACTTTTGCCACATACAAAGGATAGACCGAGGCGAAGGTCATTTTTGCAAACCGCTGATGGTGTGTGTTGGAATTGTTCATGGCTTGTATTTTAGCGATAATCTTTTGTGTGTTGAAAATTACCACCCTAAAAATAATTAAACTATACTATAATTTTATATATTTACTCTTCCAGAAGTAGTTTACTGAGCGGGTGACTACCCTTCTCAAAGGAATTACAGATTATGGGCACCGGTACCTTGAATAAGATAGTCACCCGCTCAGTGAATGCTCAGTTAACCGAGCTTGCTATTTCAACTCTACCGTCTTGCCTGTCTGGGCTGATTGCCTTGCGGCGTCGAGGATCTTGACTACCGTTACATTGGTGGTAAGGGCATAAGGGTCGTAGGAGGTCATTTGGATCTTTCCATGGATGACATCAAAGAAATAGCTGAACGGGTCTTCATACACGGAGATATCTTTTGAGGTAATTACCACCTTCTGTTCCTCCTTCATGGTGCCATTTCTCAGGCGCATGTGCTGGTTGTTCTCTGCAATGATGGTACCCGTGGCGCCGTATATTTCCATGTCCTTGCGTCCAAAGGGCCAGTTCCAGGAAGCCTGGATGATACACTGGGCAGTAGGATAAGTAACTATGATGGTGGCCTCATCGTCTACCTTGGGGTAAATCTGCGGCTTAAACTGCCGGGTAACGGCTGTTACCGAGATGGGCTCCTCTCCTTTCATCAGGTAAGTCATCAGGTTGGCCCCATAGCAGCCAAAGTCAATCAGCGCCCCTCCTCCATTCTGAATGGGGTCAGTCAGCCAATCCAGGAAATATTGATCGCAACCAATCTCCTTGGGGCCCTGGTGTCCGTCATGGACTACCACTTTTCGGATCACTCCTACGAAATTACTGTCATTGACCAGCTGGAACGATTTGGCCGTAGAGGGATACCAGGAGGTCTCGAAATCAGTAAGCAGGTGAATATGATATCTTTCGGCCAGCTTCTTCATCTTTTGGGCATGGTCGTTGTTGGTAGCCAGAGGCTTTTCAACCATCACATGAATCCCCCTTGGCGCACAGGCTTCAACGACTGCCATGTGCTCGTATACGGAGCCAAATGCCACTACCGCTTCCGGCTTAACCTTGTCGAGCATCTCCTCCAGGTTGGTATAGACGAGTTGGGTATCGAACCCATATTGCGCAGCCAGCTTTTGTGTCAGTTCCCTGTTGGGTTCATAGATGCCTACCAGCTGGAAGTCTTTGTGCTCTTTTCGGCCCATGATAAAGGCAATATGGCCGTGTGTCATACCAGCTATAGCCAGCTTCACAGGCTTCTGTGGGGCTTCCTGTCCCGAAGAGTTGGATACAATGGTCAATAGGATCAACAGGGCAAGCAATAGGTTTTTGGTTGTTTTCATGATGGTTTAGTTTATTTACAAATTACACGAATTATAACGAATTACACAAATCTGGATTGGTATATGTGGGAGGTATTTACCAAAACCAAACCCATTGGAAATTTTTCTATTTCATAACCTAAACCTTTCCAATCGACTTTAGCAACTTATATAGGTGTCACCGCTAAAGCGGTTTTGTGCTTGGGGGAATTCTTCTTTTACTACCATACTGTCAGTGCTATACGCACTTTTAAATCCGCGCTAGCGGAGACAATATGGTAGAAAGATGAATGCCCCCCAGCACAAAACCGCTTTAGCGGTGACATTATGGTAAGTCATGCACAAATATCCTATTGCCCATTTTGCCCGAAATCATGGTTTCTACCATGTTTTTGATTCGTCCCATAACGAATAGTATTTGGGTGTATGTAATAGAGTACTATTTATGTATTTTAAGTGTATTTACTATGTAATTATACACAGATAATGCACAGAAAGTACACAGATA